>JBAQHW010000492.1:0-3478 GCA_049288525.1 Xanthobacteraceae bacterium | reverse complement strand
GAGCGGCACCGGGGGCAGCACCAGGAGCGGCACCGGCAGCGGGAGCGGCAGCAGCGGTGGCTGCGGCAGCGACCGCAGCGGCGGCGGCTTCGGCGGCGGCTTTTATTTCTTCCGCGTAGCCCGACGGCGGCACCACCGTGACCAGCGTGATGTCGCGCCGTTCGACCGAGAGCACGCCTTCCGGCAAGCTGATGTCGCTCAAGTGCTTGGAGTGATTGATATCGAGGTCGCCGACATCGACGTCGATGCCGGCAGGAATCGCGTCGGCGCGGCAGCGCACCGCCACCGTATGGGTGACGATCGACACCGTGCCGCCGCGCTTGACGCCCGGCGCCGTCTCGCCATTGCGCACGTGGATCGGAATATTGACGCGGATGGTCGCGCCCTCGCCGAGCCGCATGAAGTCGACATGCAGCGGCAGGTCGCGCACCGCGTCGAGCTGGAAGTCGCGCGGGATCACGCGATGGGTGACGCCGTCCACCTCAACATCGTGCACCGTGGTCAGGAAGTGGCCGGCATAGATGCGCTGGCGCAACTCGGCATGATCGAGGGAAATCGGCAGCGGCGGCTTGCCGTCGCCGTAGATGATTCCGGGCACGCGGCCGGCGCGACGCTCGGCCCGGGCGGCCCCCTTGCCTGCCCGCGAGCGCGACGCCGCCTTGATCGAAGTGACGGTCGCCATAGGGATATCCTTGTCTAAAGCTTTGATATTGGAAGAGAAAATCCGCGGAAGCCTCCAGGGGTGCTGGTGAAGCCGCGGCAGCGGCGCTTATAGCGGCGCAAAACCTTAAAAACAAGGAAGCTGAGACCGGCGGACGGCCGGCTAGAACGTACCCAGCGTGGGGGTGCCGGGGCCCGCCGTTCCGCCCAGATCCGGAGCCTGCGAAGGCTCGGCCGAGCGCCCTGTCTCATTATTCTTGGTGCCGAGCGCCGTTTCGAGCGCGGACACCCGCATCTTGAGCGCCTCGTTCTCTTCGCGGGCGATGCGCGCCATGTCCTTGACCGCCTCGAAATCATCGCGCCGCACGACGTCGAGATCGCGCAGGATGCGCTCGGCCTGGGTGCGGAACAGCGTGTCGAATTCGCGCCGCACCCCCTGGGCCACCCCGGCGGCGTCGTTCATCAGCCGGGCGGCCTCATCGAAGAACCGGTTCGTCGTCTGCACCATGATCGTCTCCGCGCGCCGTTAATCAATCCGGCGGGAAAGCTCGCCCGCAACCGCGTCTGTACGCCGGCTTGCCATGCGCCGTCACAATGGCGATGGTGCGGCGCAACCGCAAGGGGGAGCGGCGTCACACGGAGCTTGTCATCGGAATGTTGGCCGTCCTCACGCTCATTCCCTACCCCAAGATCAATCCGATCCTGATTTCGCTCGGGCCGTTCGCGGTGCGCTGGTACGCGCTCGCTTACATCGTCGGCATCATCGCCGGCTGGTTTTATGCGCGCGCGATCGTCACGTCCGAGAAGCTGTGGGGCGGACCGGCGCCGCTCACGGTCCTCGACTTCGACGACTTCGTCATCTGGATCACCCTTGGCATCATCCTCGGCGGCCGCATCGGCTATGTGCTGTTCTACAATCTGCCGCTGTTCGCGGCACACCCGCTACAGATTTTCGAGCTCTGGACCGGCGGCATGTCGTTTCACGGCGGCCTCACCGGCTGCGCGGTGGCGATCGTGGCCTTCGCGCTGCGGCGGCACATTCCGACGCTGTCGCTCGCCGATGTCATCGCCGGCGTCGCGCCGATCGGTTTGTTTCTCGGCCGGCTTGCCAATTTCATCAACGGCGAATTGTGGGGCCGGCCGACCGATGTGCCGTGGGCGATGATCTTTCCGTCCGGCGGGCCGGTGCCGCGCCATCCGAGCCAACTGTATGAAGCGACGCTGGAAGGCATCGTGCTGTTCATCGTGCTCGCTTTGTTGATGCGCTCGGGCGCGCTCAAGCGGCCCGGCCTCGTCACCGGCGTTTTCCTCTGCGGTTATGCGGTGGCGCGCACCACGTGCGAATTCTTCCGCGAACCCGACATCCAGGTCGGTTTCCTGTGGGGCTCAGGGTGGCTGACCATGGGCATGCTGTTATGCGTGCCGCTGTTCTTGGCCGGCCTCGCCGTCCTCGCTGTCGCTTTCCGCCGCCCGGCGGCGAAACATGGCTGAGCGGAACGCCCCGCTCGAAGACGAAATCCGCCGGCTGATCGGCGTCGCCGGAGCGATGCCGCTTAGCGAATATATGCGGCTGTGCCTGACCCATCCGCGCTACGGCTATTACGTCACGCGCGACCCGCTCGGCGCCCGCGGCGATTTCATCACCGCGCCTGAGATCAGCCAGATGTTCGGCGAATTGATCGGCTTGTGGATGGCCGCGGTGTGGCGGCAGATGCGCGAGCCGGCGGACGTGCGCGTCGTCGAGCTCGGTCCCGGCCGCGGCACGCTCTTGGTCGACGCGTTGCGCGCGGCCAAGCGCTTGCCCGCTTTCTACGAGGCGATCGTGCTGCATCTGGTCGAGATCAGCCCGGCGCTGCGCAAGCAGCAGGAGAGCCGCATCGACAAGCTCGGCGTGCCCGTGCTGTGGCACGACACGCTCGACGAGGTGCCGGCGGGGGCCTCGATCGTCATCGCCAACGAGTTCGTCGATGCACTGCCGGTCCGCCAGGCGGTCAAAGCGGATGACGGCTGGCACGAACGGCTGATCGACATCGGCCCGGAGGGCGATCTGGTCATGACGGCCGCCCGCGATCCGCTGCCGCATTTCGCCACCGCTCTGCCGCGCGCCTTGCGGAGTGCCCCGATCGGATCGATTTACGAATGGCGCGCCGACGATCTGGCGCTCGAGCTCGGACGACGCATGCGCGAGAACGGCGCCGCCTTGATCATCGACTATGGCCACGACCGGTGCGGTCTCGGCGACACGCTGCAAGCCGTCGCCGCGCATCGCTTCACCGATCCGTTGCGCGCGCCGGGCACCGCCGACCTCACCGCCCATGTGGATTTCGAGGCGCTCGGCCAATGCGCCGAGAGCATGGGGGCGCGCGTTCATGGGCCGATCCGCCAGCGCGAATTTCTGCTGCAGCTCGGCGTCGAGCGGCGTGCCGCGGCGCTGAAAGCGGCGGCCCCGCTCAAAGCCGTCGAGATCGAGAGCGCGCTGTCGCGGCTGTTGGCCGAAGGTCCGCGCGGCATGGGCGACTTGTTCAAGGCCGTCGCCATCGCCGCACCGAAGCTCGGCGCGCTGCCTGGATTCGAGGCGGTGCCGTCATGATCGAAGCTGCTTCGCTGCAACTCACCGGCATCCGCCATGCCTTCTTCAGCCGCGACGGCGGGGTGTCCGGCGGCCTCTATGCCAGCCTCAACGGCGGCACCGGCTCGCGCGACGCGCCGGACAAGGTGACGGAAAACCGCGCCCGCATGGCGGCGGCGCTCGGCGTCGCGCCGGCGCGCTTTCTCACCTGCTATCAAGTGCATTCGCCGGCCGTGGTTGTCGCCGAAG
>JBAQHW010000491.1:0-2150 GCA_049288525.1 Xanthobacteraceae bacterium | reverse complement strand
AGCTGCCGCCGTCGCTTCCCGGCGTGAAGGAAACGGTGTCGCTGCGCATCGACCGCGACGTACTCGATTTTTTCCAAGGCGACGGTCCGGGCTGGCAGGATCGCATCAATGCCGCGCTGCGTAAGGCGGCGGGCAAGTGACCTTGTCATCGCGGTGAAGGATGCCTTGGAAGCGGGTGCCTGAGCGCAAGCGTGGGCGCGTGCTTGACCGCGTTGCCAAGGGCCGCAAACACATGCTCGGCGATCATCGCGCAAAGCGTAAGCGTGATGGTTCACCCCAGAGCCCCCTGCGAGCGCTCATCCGAGCGCCGGTCTATTGGGGTTCAAAGCGGTGACGATTCCGGAGAAAAGCTCCGCCCCGGGGCGGGCACAATGACAGATCGCAATGCCGCTTGACCGCCCTCTTGAAATGTGTTCTCGTTATGTTCTAAGCCACCGGAGAGGGAAGATGAAACCGTTCAGCTTAGCTCGCAGCTCCTTGCTCTGCATTTCCTTTGCCTGCATTTCCTTGGCCTCCTGTCTTGCCATCGTCGCCGCCGCACCGGCGAGGGCGGAAACGCAAATGATTACGCCGGCCGATGCCAAGGCTTATGTCGGCCAGACCGTTACGGTCGAAGGTGCCGTCGGCAATGTCGCAACCGGCAACTCCGGCACCGTCTTCATCGACATCGGCGGCCGCTATCCCGACAATAGTTTTGCCGCGGTGATTTTTGCCGCCGACCGGAGCAAGTTTCCGGACGTGAAGACACTTGGCGGCAAGACCGTCGACATTACCGGCGCAGTCAGCCTCTATCGCGGCAAGCCCGAGATCATCCTGAAATCCGCCGACCAGATGAAGACGAAGTAGACTGCGCTTGTAGGCGCGCCGGTGTTTCGCTCCTGCAACTGGGCTGCACTTTCCGCGCGTGTGACCTTAGTCACAGCACCCGGTCGGGCATCGTGTCGTACTCGCATACCACTGGGCTGCGAGGGGACGATGATGGATGTTCTCGAATATCTGCGCGAGACGTCATGCGAACTCGCGGCGCTTGCCGATAAAGATCGCTTCGAATCGCTGGCCTACATTTTCAGAATGGCGGCGCTTGAAGCGGATCAGCGCATGGCCGAGCCGTCCGTAGTGGGCGCGGCAACGGCGTGCGAGCTTCCCCGGCCGATGGCAACGATCTTGCCGTTCCGCGGGGCGAAAACTCTAATCTAACGCTCAATGCTTCGCGGTGGCGCTGCGTGGCGCCGGATGTGCCGCCAGACGACCCGATAACGCCATCGGCCATGACGATGGCGCCGGTGACATAGGCAGACGGATCGGACGCCAGAAACACCGCCGGACCGCTTCGCGTTGCCCACATACAGTGCATGATGTCTGTCAGCTACAATCTGGCGGCACCTTTCGCAATTTCCTACGTTGAATCGCCATGCCGCGCTGTGCCGGGCCGTTAGTCGTCATCGCTTTCGCCGCGTGGAGTGCACAGGCCTGCGCGCAGGCTCCTGCGAGTGCGCCTCCAGCCACACCGGCGGCGGCCACTCATGCGTCCGCCAATCAATCCACCGCGCCGCATAACACGCCGATAGCACCCGGCCCCAAATCTCCCCCCACCGCCGACGATATCTGCCGCGCCATCGAACGAGATGCGGCGGCGAACCAATTGCCGGTCGAGTTCTTCGCCCGCGTGATCTGGCAGGAAAGCCGCTTCAACGCGCAGGCGGTGTCAAGAAAAGGCGCCGAGGGCATCGCCCAGTTCATGCCGGCGACGGCGGATTACCGCGGGTTGGTCGATCCATTCAACCCGATCGAGGCGCTGCAGAATTCGGCGAGCTATTTGCACGATCTGGAACAGGAATTCGGCAATCTCGGCCTTGCGGCGGCGGCTTATAACGCCGGGCCGGGCCGCGTGTCGGCTTTCCTCGCCTCCAAGCGTCTGCTGCCGAGCGAGACGCGCAATTACGTCGCCATCATCACCGGCTGGACGGTCGACGACTGGGCCTCAGCCTCGCCGCCGAAAACCGCGGAAACCACGATTCCGCAAGGCGTGCCGTGCACGCGGCTCGCCAATCTGATCCTGGCGCCGTAGGAGGAGGCGCGGCGCATCGCCGCTTATGTGCCGCGCTGGGGCATGCAGCTCACGGCGAATTGGTCGGAGAGCAGAGCTTGGG
>JBAQHW010000490.1:0-1550 GCA_049288525.1 Xanthobacteraceae bacterium | reverse complement strand
GCCTATGCCTGGAAGATCGATGAGCCGCTGACCGAAACGCATGCGCGGGAGATCGAATATCCGACGGTCAATCGCGCCGGCAAGGCCGACCGGCTGCCGGCGAAATCTGTTGCGCCTGTGCTGAGCGCGCCGGCCGATTTGCCGCAGCTCCAGCCGATCAGCGCGCCGGCTGCAGCGACCCCGCCCGCGATGCCCGCCGTTGCGCCGGTCCAGCCGTCGGCCGCGTCCCCCGTGGCGCTGCCGCCGTTGAGAGCGGACCAGCATGCGCAAGCCGGCGACGCTGCGCCGCTAGCCGTACAGAGGGACGTTCATCACGACGTCTCGACCGCCGCCATGTCGCCGAACCTGGCGCCGCCGTCCGACTATGGCGATGACGATCTGATCGTGCGCGACCGTCCGCCCGACGATGCCGCAGCTCTTGCCGGCGACGATGAGCAGGCTCCCGCGACGGAAATGTCGTTTCTCGATGACAATAGCGGCGACCGCAGCGCCGCGATCTATTTCGGCACCGGCACACTCGGTTCGCGCGAAGGGCTGCAGAGCTGGGCGCCGGGCGCCGCGCCGATACTGGTGCCGCCGTCGGCCGATTCCGGCATCAAGCTGTCGGCGCTCGAGGGCGCCGATTATTCCGAGGGCACGGGCGAATCGGTCGCCGGCAAGGACGACGTCAGCCGTATGGAGAGCCCGGCACAGCGTCTTGGGCTGCAAGGCGATACGCGCGTGCACGCGGAGAAATGCCTGTCCGAGGCGATCTATTTCGAAGCGCGCGGCGAACCCTTTGACGGTCAGGAAGCGGTCGCCCAAGTGGTGATGAACCGCGTGTTCTCCGGCTACTATCCGCACGACGTCTGCGGCGTCGTCTTCCAGAACAAGAACCGGCACTTGGCCTGTCAGTTCACCTTTGCCTGCGAAGGCAAGGATCTCAGCCGCATCGACGAGCCCGATATGTGGGAGCAGGCGCAAAAGATCGCCAAAGACGAACTCGACGGCAAAATCTGGCTCGCCGATATCGGCCACGCCACGCACTATCACGCCTACTGGGTGCATCCGAGCTGGGTGCACGAGATGGTGAGATTGTACCGGCTCGGCGTCCACACCTTCTATCGTCCGCGCGCCTGGGGCGACGATGAGCCGACCTGGAGCCCAGCGGCCGTCAAAGCCGACGCGGCGGCCGACAAACCGCAAGCCGCCGCAGGCTCGATGGCGTCGGCCGCCTCGGCCGCGCCGGGGGCCGACCTCAAAGCTCCGCAAGCCGCGGCTTTGCCGACTGCTGTCCCACCTACGCAAACCGCGAAGCTATAATCTCGTCATTCCGAACTTCTCGCTGCGCTCGCCTCGTGACGACGAGTCACATCTCGATGTCGAGGCCAATGTCGAGATTGGTCACGGAGTGGGTGAGCGCGCCCGACGACAGATACTCCACGCCGGTCTCGGCGATCGCTGCCGCGGTGTCGAGCGTAATGCCGCCCGAGGCCTCGATGACCAGCCGTCCGGCGACCATGGCCACCGCCCGGCGCATGGAGTCCAGATCGAAATTGTCGATCAGCACG
>JBAQHW010000489.1:0-2007 GCA_049288525.1 Xanthobacteraceae bacterium | reverse complement strand
CTTGACCGGACTGCGAGGTGCTCGCTGCACTGGCGCCGGGGAGGGTCCTCCCGTTTGCACCCGGCGATTCCAGGAAGCGCGGCCCGGAGCCGAGTCGGAGGGTCAAACCTTCGACGCATGATCGCGGTGGAGCGCCGTAAGGCGAGGGCGCCGCCGTTTTGATTCCGCATTGTGCGGGACAGAAGCGATGGTACTCGCCGCGTCCGCAGCAGGCTTTTGTCCTTCTGCGGCGGGAGCGGTTTCCAGTGGACGCGCCGAACGGCGCTCCCCTTCCTTCTTTAAAGGGAGGACATGGACGGACTTTCTTAAAGCGTGAAGCATAGCTCGGACGCAAAGGCGCGCCGCGAGAACGAAGAAGCATTATCCGGCCACTGCGAGAGCGGGCGCGGGAGAAATATGCTAGCACCACGGCGAACAGAAGCGAGCGAGGCATGAGCGAGCCCATTTTCGTCACCCAAGGCGCGGCCGGCGCGGTTCCGATCTGGTTCGTCAGCGCGGCGACCTATCCGGACGTGCGCAAAATTCTCGGCGCCGAGTTGAGCGCCTTTGCCGAGGCGTGCGGCTTCGAGCCGAAGGCCGGCCGCTACCTGCTGTTGCCGGGCAAGGCCAACGGCAAACCGGCGCTTGGCGGCGTGCTGTTCGGCCTCGAAGGCGCCGACGACACGCCGGACCGCTTCCTGCCCGGCCGGCTGGCGCAGCTTTTGCCCGACGGCGTGTTCCGCTTCGCCAACGAGCCGCACGATGCGCGGCTCGGCGCGCTCGCCATCGCGCTCGGCCTTTACCGCTTCACCCGCTATCGCAAAGCCGAAACGCGCGCCATCAAGCTCGATCTGCCGCAAAACCTCGACCGCGACGAGCTCAACCACACCGTCGAAGCGGTGACGCTCGCCCGCGATCTCATCAACACGCCGGCCAACGATCTCGGTCCGGCGCAGCTCGAAGGCGCGGCGCGCAAGCTCGCCGCGCGGCATTCCGCCACCATCAATGCGATCGTCGGCGACGAGCTTCTGGAAAAGAATTTTCCGCTTATTCACGCCGTCGGTCGGGCTGCTACCGGCGCGCCGCGGCTGATCGATATGGTCTGGGGCGACGCCGCCCATCCGAAGGTGACGCTGGTCGGCAAGGGCGTCTGCTTCGACACCGGCGGTCTCGACATCAAGCCCGACACCGGCATGCTCAACATGAAGAAGGACATGGGCGGCGCCGCGACCGCATTGGCGCTCGCCAGCATGATTATGGCGCGAGGCTTGAAAGTGCGGCTGCGCGTGCTCATTCCCGCGGTGGAGAATTCGATCGCCGGCTCGAGCTTCCGGCCGCGCGACATCTATACCTCGCGCAAGGGCATCACCGTCGAGATCGGCAATACCGACGCCGAAGGCCGCCTGGTGCTGGCCGACGCGCTGGCGCTGGCGGACGAGGACAAGCCCGAGCTCATCGCCGACTTCGCGACGCTGACCGGCGCGGCGCGCGTCGCGCTCGGCCCCGACCTGCCGGCCTTCTTCACCGACGACGATGCGCTGGCCGGCGAGCTCATGCGCCACGGCGTCGCCGAGAACGATCCGTTGTGGCGGCTGCCGCTGTGGCGGCCTTACGAGGCGATGCTCGAATCCAAGGTCGCCGACACCAACAATGTCGGCGGCAGCCAAGGCGGCGCCATTACCGCCGCCCTGTTCATGCGCCGCTTCGTGACGGCGAAGTCCTGGCTGCATATCGATCTGTTCGCCTGGACCGCCTCGGCAAAGCCCGGCCGGCCGGAAGGCGGCGAGTTGCAGTCGGCTCGCGCGCTCTACGCCATGCTGGCGGCGCGCTACGGGTGAGTCCTATGGCCGGCTTCGATCCGCGCGTCACGCCGGCCCGCTCCGACCTCGCGGCGAAATCGCTCGAGGGCAAGGTCGCAGCTCGCCGCTACGTCGAGGGCCACATCTACGAGGTTACCGCGCCGCAGGCGCCGCTGCGGCAGGCGCCGCTGCCTGACGCGCCGCTCGATACCGAAGCGCTCCAGGGCGA
>JBAQHW010000488.1:0-3295 GCA_049288525.1 Xanthobacteraceae bacterium | reverse complement strand
GGCCTTGGCGTCGATCACGGCGGGCAATTCGTCGATCTCCACCTCGACGCCGTCGGCGATGTCTTCGGCCTGCGCCGGCGTCGGCGCGTACACGGCGGCGACCGGCTCGCCGACGAAGCGGACCACGCGCTCGGCCAACAGCCGCTGCTCGATCGGCCGGTAATCGAATTTGTGCAGCATCGGCCGGATCGGCCGCGCGCCGGCCAAATCCGCCGCCGTGATGATCGCTGCGCCGTGCGGCGCTACGATGCGTACGATCCGGCCGGAGGCGACCGCGCTGCGGACGAACCTCACATGATGCTGCGCCGGCAGATCGGCGGTGAAACGGCCGCGGCCGGTCACCAAAGCCGGATCCTCCAACCGCCGGATGGCGCGACCGACCCATTTCAGTCCGGAGCCGGCGGTTGATTTGCTCATATAGCAAAACTGTATCAGAAACGCGGCGGCGCGCCTGCGTAAGCTTGCGCGATGATGTTGAAAAGGTCCGCCTTCGAAACCGGCTTGGGGTGGTCGATCGACACCGCGGCAACGACATCGACGGCTTTGCCGATATCCGCTTCGCGCAGGCCGAGGCCTTTCAAACCCGTCGGCAGGCCGAGCCGGACATTGAGATCGTAGAGGCCGCGTGCGGCGTTCGCAACGCCGAGCGCCCGCTCGATGCGGGCCATCGCGCCGGGCGCCGCGTCGGCGTTAAAGCCGATGGCGTAAGGAGTGGCGACGGCATGGGTATGGGCGTGATCGAGCTCGAACCACTGCCGGACGCGTTGCGCGATGGCGTGTTCGAGGCCGGTCTCGGCGCGGAAATTGGCGGCTAGCCACGCGCCGTACATCACGTCGGTTCGGGCGTTTAGGTCGCGCGGATTTTGCAAAACGCGCGGCAGGCTTGCACCGAGCAAGCGAATGGCTTCCTCGGCCTGCGTCTGCACCACCGGATTGGTGTCGATGCCGTAGAGGCTTTCGACCGCGTGCGCCATCGCGTTCATGCCGCTGGCCGCCGATAGGCGCGGCGGCAGATCGAGCGTCAGCTCGGGATCGTAGATCGCAGTCGCCGGCAGTGCCGCCGGACCCTCGCCGGTGATGCGGTTGGCGGCGACGCCGATGCGCCAGCGCGCCGCCATTTCCGAGCCGGACTGGGTGGTGACCACCGCGATGTAAGGCAGCCCCGTGGTTGCCGCGGCGGCCTTGGCGAGCCCGATCGGCGAGCCGCCGCCGACCACGACAAAGCCGTCGGCCTGGTGCCGCTTGAGATCGGCCAGCACCCGCTCGAAGGCCGTGCGCGGCATATTGGGCTCCGCGGCGTCGCAGAAGCCGCAGCAGCGATCGGCGACGCTCGCAGTGACGCGGCGCGCGAAGTCGAGGCGCGATGCCGAGCACAAGACGACGAGGCGCGACATTTTATGGAAATCCGCTTCAGCGGCGAGCGCGCCGATGGCGCCGGCGCCGAAGACGATGCGAATCGGATCGGAGCGATAGGTGAAACGCGAGATCGTGGTCGAGGTCATGGTTATGTCGGGTCCCGTGCGGAACTTGCATCATACTGCAATTCGCGATTGCAAGTTCCCGGCGAGCGAGACCGTCGGAGCGGCGTGGTGACGCTTAACTGTGGAAAAGCATTGATTGCCTTATTGAATCCGGAGCGGCTATGCCCAATCTTGGTCGCGCCTGCGGCAGTGGTGTTCGTCAGGTCGCGGGTGGTGCCATGTCGGTGTTGGATCGCTTCGTTCGAATTCGGCGATTGCGGGCGCAGGCCGCGGACAATTACGACCTGGCGGCGGGAGCGTTCAGCGACAGCGTTCGTGCGCGCTATCTGGCAGTCGCGGATCACTACACGGCGCTTGCCCAAGGGGAACTCCTGTCGGACAAGCGGGAGCGGCAGGTCAGGCTTGCCGAAATGCAGGCGAAGCGCGCCGCCGAGCGCGCGCAAAAACTTCGAGAGCTGGTGCCGCCCGCACCGCAGCCGCGCAAGTTGCGCCTGATAAGAGGCGACGGCGTCACCACCGACAAGCGCCGCATTACCTTGCGCGCTCGCTCGAACCTCGCCGTGGCCGGCATTTCCGCCAAGCGCGAGCGCTAAAGGGCCGCTACGTTCCGATGCTCGGTTCCATGGCGTGCACCTCTTCCGCTTTCGCCGTGCAGGCCGCCAATAGAAATCCGAGATCGGTGCCGGTCGAGACATAGCGCGCGCCCAGGCGCACGAATTCGCCGGCAAGGTCTGGTCGCGAGGCCAGCCCGCCGACGCCAACATGCTTGCCTTGCTTGCGGCAGGCGGCGATGGTTGCGGCGTAAGCCTCGCGCAGCCGCGGATGCTCGTATTGACCGGCCAAGCCCCAGTCGGCGAGCAGATCGTTCGAGCCGATCATCACCATGTCGACGCCGTCGACGGCGGCAATCTCGTCGGCGCGCGCGATCGCTGCGTCGCTTTCGAACTGCACCATCAGCGTGGTCGCGGCATTGAGCGCAGCGTCGGCCGCGGCGGCCGGAAAACCCCGGTAGTGCAAATGGGGCAGCGGACCGGCGGCCGAGCGCTCGCCGAGCGGCGGGAATTTCGCCGCCCGCACATAGTCGCGCGCCTCGGCGGCCGAGCGCACATGCGGCGCAATGACGCCGAGCGCGCCGCCATCGAGCACGCGCTGCACTTCGGCGACACCCGGGACCCGCACGAACGGCGTAATGCCGGTGTGGAGCGCGGCCATGCAGATCTGTCCCGTGGTGTCGAACGAGAAGCTCGCATGCTCCATATCGACATAAAGGCTGTCGAAGCCGGCGGTGGCGGCGATGCGGGCGATCTCGATGCCGCGCACCAGCCGTACCGTCATCGAGGCCACCACCTCGCCGCGGGCAAGCTTCTCCTTGACGCGATTGCGGAGGACGTCGCTAATTTCGGCCGGCATTGCTTGCTCGTTTAAAGCGCACCGATCTCATCTATATCTTATTCCGTCGACTTGTCATGCTCCGCGAAGGCGGAGCATCCAGTAATCGTCGCCGTCGCAGTTTTTGCTTAGTCCAACAGCGTGCTGTGATTACTGGATCATCCGCCTTCGCGGATGATGACGTAGAAATGCGGATGATGACGGAGAAATGAGTCATCGCCCAAGCTGCTGGCGTTACGAGTTTGCGACTGACAGCGCCGGTTAGGGGCATTATGCTTGGGAAAAGGGAGAAACACCGTGAACTACGCAACCGATTTCAAGTCAATCCGCGCCGAGGTGTCGGAAGAGGAATGGCAGACGCGGCTCGATCTCGCCGCCTGCTATCGCCTGGTCGACGCCTATGAGATGACCGACCTGATCTACAA
>JBAQHW010000487.1:0-6794 GCA_049288525.1 Xanthobacteraceae bacterium | reverse complement strand
TCGCCCTGTTCAAGGGCGCTTGCGGGCGCGGCATCTACGACAACATGAAGACGGCGGTGGAGACGATCTTCGTCGGCAAGGGTCGCCTCTACAATCGCCGCTTCCTGCAGATGTGCAGTCATTACCTCGTCGATCCAGTCGCCTGCACGCCGGCATCGGGCTGGGAGAAGGGCCAGGTCGAGAACCAGGTCGGGCTCGTTCGTCAGCGGTTCTTCACGCCCCGTCTCCGGTTCAAGAATCTTGACGAACTGAACGCCTGGCTGCTCGATAAATGCATTGCCTACGCCAAGGTGCATCCCCATCCGGAGCTGACCGGAGCAGACCATCTGGGAGGTGTTCGAGGCCGAGCGCCCGAAGCTCGTTCCTTATGCCGGCCGGTTCGACGGCTTCCACGCGGTGCCGGCATCGGTCTCGAAGACCTGCCTGGTGCGCTTTGACAACAACAAGTACTCGGTCGCCGCCAGTGCTGTCGGTCGTCCGGTCGAGGTCCATGCTTACGCCGATCGCATCGTAATCCGCCAGGATGGGCGCATCGTCGCCGAGCATTCGCGCTCGTTTGGCCGCGGCGAGACGGTTTACGATCCCTGGCATTACGTGCCCGTGCTGGCCCGCAAGCCCGGCGCCCTGCGCAACGGTGCACCCTTCAAGGACTGGGTGCTGCCGGCGTCGATAGAGCGCGTGCGCCGCAAACTCGCCGTTGCCGACGATGGCAATCGCCAGATGGTCGACATCCTCACCGCGGTGCTCACCGACGGACTGCCGGCGGTCGAAGCCGCCTGCGCCGAGGCGATCGACCACGGCGTTCACTCCGCCGATGTCGTCCTCAACATCTCGTGGAGTTCGCGTGAGCGTCGAATAGACCCCGGCGAACATCGACATCGAAGCTGCGACCCGAGTTCGCCAATCGTCAGCGCTCGTCGCCCCGGCCTCGCCATCCTCGTCGAGGCTGTTCTGCAACAAAATCGGCACAAAGCGGACATGGCTCGATGTCCGATGTGAATCCGCTATCGAGGGCAGACCGGACGATAACTGACGGTTATGAGTATAGCGGCCCAGGTCTGTCTCGGTGCGGCTACCGAGTGACGTGCAGAACCGGGTCAAACCGCTGAGAAAATCGATGGAATCTAGAAGGTGTCCGCGGAACAGTGGAAATTCGCAGCACGGTAGACGCTACAGAGTTAGCGAGAGAGACGCGCATTTTTGCTGCACGGCGTCTCAATATTGCAGCAGCAGGCCTGCGAATATCCGATCGCCGTTGAGCGCCGTCTCATTGGTATAGCGGCGGCTCCACTCGACAAAGCCATAGGCATTCGGCATCGGGTCGACCGCCGGCACCAAATTGTAGCGCATCCCGACGCCGTAATTTGTGGCATGTACGCTGCCGATCTCAAGCACCGTCGGATCTTCCAGAATCCTTTCGCCGGTCGCGGCGAAGACATAAGGCGACCAGATGACGCCGGAGTAGAGGCTTCCAGCCGGCAACTGGTTCGTGAAATTCCGGCCTAATTCATCTCGCGCCACCCAGGCGGTGTCGCCGGGCAGTGAACCGGCCGTGAAGCCCGATAAGAGCTTCGCACCATCGATGTCATATTGTTCCGAGGTGAGCAGGGCGCGGTGGAAGGAATCCTGCCCGGCGGCGTAGAAATTGTCGAAAAAGTCGTGGTCCAGCGCCTGGTCGATTTCGAGATGGCCGTCCACCTTGTTGAATGAACAATCGGCGTCTAGCCGAGATAGCGGCAACACCGGTGTCGCAACATTGCTACAACGCGCGCCGAGTGCGTCCAAGCCGCGGGAGTAGTTGGCGCCGTAGATGATCGTGGTTCCACTTTCGCGAAGCCGCCAGATGCCATCGGCGCCGGTCCGCAACGCCCGCACGCGATCCTGGCTCAGCGGGGCAATCGGCGTGACGGCGAGGGATTCAATCGTTTCATTGGCGGCGTCGAGGCGTTCGTTCAGCGTCAACTCGTAATCGCGGCGCTTGAGCACCTCATAAGAAACCTTGGCGTAGCCCTCGTCGTAAACGCCTTTGGTGGCCACAGTGGGATCGATGCGCGGGGTGGTAATGCCGTCAGTGCCGCCGGCCTCGAATTTCCAGCCGTCGATGCCGAGCGGCAGTGAAAACGTTCCGCCCAGATAACGGCGGGTCGGAAACTCAGAAACGAAATCCTTGTCCGGCAAGCCGGCCGTCGTCACCGTGAGTTGTTCGCCGAGGCCAAGCCAGCTGTTGGCGCTGGCGGTGACGACGCCCTGTCCGGTGCCGAACACCACCGGCATGTCGTTGTCGCCATAGACGCTCAGCGACACCGCGCGGTAGCGGCCGGTCAGCACGAGGATCGAGCCGCCGATTTTTTTGCCAGGCGCGAAGGTTGCATTGAGGACAAGGCCGGGCGCCTCGCCGGCGATCAACAATTGCCGCTCCAGCTCGGATTGCATCAGGTGCGTCTTGAATTGCAGCGGCGCCAGCACGGCGGCGACACGGTGCTGGACTTGCCACGGCAACGCATCCAGATCGAGCCGCTCGACGAAGCCGTCAATGACCTGGAGCTTGATGCGCGCTGCGCCCTCGAATTCCTGGGGCAGCAATACGACGCGGGCCAGCGGGTAGCCGGCCTTGGCATAGACCTGCTGCAGCTGGTCGGCGAATTCGAAAACTTGCGCGACGGTGATGCGTTTGCCGATGAGCGGCGCTGCGAGTTGCTTGCGCTGCGCTACAAGCTCTTCAAACTCGCCTTTGATGTCGAAGCCGAGCAGTTTGAAGGTCAGCTTCTTGGCTTCCGGAGGAATCTGTGCGCCAGCCGGGACTTGCGGGATTACGATGTGACCGCCACCCGACGGGGGCGCGATCACCGGCGGTGCAACTTGGCTCGGCGCCGGCACCGCTTGCGCCCACGCCCCGGCACACAGCGACAGCCACAGCGCCGCAGCCAGACCGAGCCGTAGGTGTTGCCGCCTCACCACTGTCCCCAACCCACCGACGCTATCCCACCAGTATGCTATCCCACTAGGAGAATGTCATTATAGTCTGGTGAGCCTATGGCCAACCGCGCGAATGCAGAGAATCTATGTACAATTGTGCTGTTTTATACGGCCGTGGCCAATGCGCCACACTTAATCGTCGTGGCGGTCACGAGGCTTGAGCTGTTTTGCCGGATTGCTTGACGCGAAGACGAGGCGCGCCGTTATCCTGGTGGGGCCAAGTACGGACGTGTCGTCCTCGGTGAAAATGCCGAGACCGACGCCGTCCGCCTAACCTCGACGGCGTCAAATATCAGATGGAGAACGAAGGCAAGGATTCGATCGCGGAGCCGATCGGCACGTTACGTGTGCGTTGGCACAAATGTTGCCAACGAGTCACCCTAGGTAGCTCACCTATTCGGGCTCAGGCCAGATTACGGCGGCGAGCCCCGGGCACATCGATCTGTTCGGCAGGATGGGCTTCTCCGATGGCGCGGGTCACCATGTAACGGCAACCAACGATAATGCGCTGCCGATCGTGCCCGGCAAGACCGACATCGCCGCGCTCCTTATAAGCGGTCCGGTGATGATTGGCGGACCCGCTGGCCAGACGCCGGCGGAATGGCTGCTGGCGCTTAGCATCACGCCGGATGGCAAGGACATTATTTGCGACGATCCGATCAGCGGTAAATTGGTCGAGCTCGCCTACGATCCGACGACCGAAACGCTCGGCGGCATCGCCGGCTTGTTCGATGCAAACGCTAAGGGATTTGTCGCGTTGGCCGACGCCGGCGACGACATTCCCGCAGGCGCTGCGAACGGGCTGGCCGAGTTGCAAAACTTCACGCCGGCGACCTACTACGCCGTGTCGGTTCACTAGGACGCTGCAATGCGTTCAAATAGCCGGACACCCGCAACGCCTGTCGGCGGACAGTTCGGTCTAAGCCGAATAGCTATACCAAAAAAATTCCGATCGGCTTTGGCAGATCATTCGCTTCTCCGCCGGAAAGCACGGGTGCGCCTGATCCGGGCCCACGGCCAGTACGTCTAAATCCACAGACAAGTGCGGCGTTTAGCGAGGAGGCAGTCGTAACACCGCGGACACTGACATGAACGTGTATGGGAACTTTCGGCGCCGTGCGCCCATCGGTGGCCACTTACCGCGTTCGCAAGAAATATTTCCTGCATGACTAACGGGTAAAGCCGAAAGCTCAATGATAACAGTGCGTGTCTGTCAGGCAAGCCCTGACAAACAGTTGCGACTTTCGCGAGCAGTTGTATAAAAACCCTCGGGCGGCCTTGTAGAAAGTACAGTAAACATGAGGGGAATTATGTTCTGTGGCGTTCGGTTTGCCGGCCGAAGTCACGGCGAAAGCTTGCAATCCTTCTTGTTGAGACACGCCCTCGTATGCGGACGTTCCGGACTGCGCCATGTAACGCTGGCGCTTGCCGCTCTCGCGCTCTGCGCGTCGGGCGGCGTCGCGTCAGCGCAGGACGCTTCCAGTCTTCCGAAATACCAAGTAACCGGATTTCGCGACGCGCGCTTCGGCATGACCGAGCCGGAAGTGCGAATGATGGTTGGCAAAGATTTCGCCGTGAAACCCGCGGAGATGACGAGTTCGGTCAATCCCGTTGAAGGTACGACGGTGCTGACCGTTCACGTCGCTTCGCTCGATCCGGCCCCAGGCCCGGCGGAGATCGGTTACATCTTCGGCTACACGTCGAAGAGACTGATTCAGGTCAACGTGGCTTGGGGCAATCAAACGCCAAAAGAGAATACCGACTCCAACGCGATGGTTGCGGCAGGCACGCGGCTCGAGCGTTATTTCGCCGGCTTCTCCTGGAACAAAGACACCACGCGCGCCGGCATTCCGGTCGGTCCTAATACGGTTGTGTTGTTCTCGGGCGAGGACGACAAGACCGGCGCGGTTCGTCTTGTTCTCGACGGCGTCAAATATCAGATGGAGCGCGAGGGCAAGGAATCGACGTCTCCGGATCCGACCGGGCCGCCGAAGCTCCTCATCAACTACATCGCCAATCGCGACAATCCGGATGTCGCCAAGATAGAAAAGGGTAAGTTCTAGGCGGGCTTAGAAAAGAAATCGAGAGCGAGGATCGACAGGTTGCGACATCGGGCAGGGCAAGTTCTAAAACTTGAACAACAAGGCTGAACGCCGATCAACGGTGCCAGCAGGGTGGCTGACAGGGTGAGTGGGAATAGCAAAGCGGGTGTCGCGCATCGTGCGCAGGCTGCTTCGATCTGCGGATCGAGCCGGCGGCGTGCGTCCCTCATCCCGTCGGGAACTCAATTTTACATTCGGTCTCACTTTGTTGCGGCAGCTGTCAGCGGCATGCTGTGCCTTACCGGCGCGCCGGCTTTTGCCGGCAACGTCTTGCCGACCGGCGGCTCGGTAGCGTCGGGCGGCGTCAACGTCGTGCAGCCCAACGCGACGACGCTGAACGTCAATCAGTCGACCAACCAAGCGATCATCAACTGGAATACGTTCTCGGTCGGCCGCGGCGACACGGTGAACTTCAAGCAGCCCGGTGCCTCGTCGTCGACGCTCAATCGCGTCACATCGTCGACGCCGTCCTGGATCGCCGGCGTCATCAATGCGCCGGGGACGGTGCTGCTGGTCAATCCGAATGGTATCGAGATCACCAAATCGGGCACGATCAATACCGGCTCGTTCGCCGCCTCGACGCTCAACATCAAGGACTCCGACTATCTATCTGGCAACTACTCGTTCAGTGGCAACGGCGCCTCAGCCGGCGTCATCAACAACGGCCGCATCAATGTCTCCGACGGCGGCTTCGCGGCGCTGCTCGGCGGCCAGGTTGCCAATAACGGGGTGATCGCGGCGCGGCTCGGATTTGTCGCGCTCGGCGCCGGCGAAATGGCGACGCTCGATCTCTCCGGCGACGGTTTCCTGTCGGTTGCGGTGCCATCGAGCCAGCTCGGCAATCTGGTCAACGCCCACGGCGCGCTGGTCAGCAATAAAGGAAAAATCCTCGCCAACGGGGGCACCGTGTTCCTAAGCGCGGCGACCGCTTCGAACATTTTGCGCAACGCCGTCAATTCGGGCGGATTGATCCGCGCCAACTCGGTCGGCGTCCACAACGGCAGGATCGTCATCAATGGCGGCGGCGGCAATGTCCGGGTGACCGGCCGGATCGTCGCCGGCGGCGGAAGGAAGCATAAGGGCGGCACTGTCACCATCCTTGGCAAATCGATCAAAATCAGCGGCAGGATCTCCGCGAACGGCAAGAACGGCGGCAGCGTCAGCGTCGTCGGCACCGGGGACCTTTTCCTCTCAGGAACGATCGCGGTCGAGGGTTTGCTTGGCGCCGGCGGTGAAGCCAATCTGACTGGAAGTAATGTCAGTCTCGTCGCCGCGACCATTAACGCCTCCGGCGCGTTCGGCGGCGGTGACATTAATATAGGCGGCGGTCCGCATGCCACGGCCCCGCTCGCCGACGCACAGTCGCTGTCGATCGACTCCGCGACGGTGATCAAGGCGGACGCCACAAAGAAGGGGAATGGCGGCCATATCGTCGCATGGTCAGGCGGCCAGACCGCTGTCTCGGGCAGCCTAAGCGCCACTGGCGGACCGAACGGCGGCAACGGCGGCACGATCGAAACGTCGGGGCAGGTCCTCAATGTCGCGGGTATCACCGTCAATGCTTCGGCAGCCCACGGTCAGGACGGCAACTGGCTCCTTGATCCGACCGACCTCATCATCGATGCCACGCTCGCGGGTGAGATCGACGCCACGCTCAACGGCGGCACCGGCGTTACGTTGCAAACCTCGGCTACCGGCAATCCCACGACGCCGTAT
>JBAQHW010000486.1:0-6741 GCA_049288525.1 Xanthobacteraceae bacterium | reverse complement strand
CCGACCACGGTGTCGCTGTCGGGTGGCGCGGTGCCGGGCTTGAAGGCCTCAAGAATCACCCGCGGATCGCCTGGCCCGGCGCGCATCCCGGTCTTGGCGTCGACGCGGATGAGCTTTATTCCGGGCGGCACGGAGAACGGGATCGGCGGCTTGTCGGCGAGCGCGACCTTGAGGAAGTCCCGCACCACCGGCGCGGCGAGGCTGCCACCGGTAGCGCGATTGGCGATGTGGCGCGGCTTGTCGAAGCCCATATAGACGCCGCATACGATGTCCGGCGAAAAGCCGATGAACCAGACGTCCTTCTCGTCGTTGGTGGTGCCGGTTTTTCCGGCAATCGGCTTGCCGAGCGCACGCAGTGCGGAGCCGGTGCCGCGCTGCACCACGCCTTCCATCAGCGAGGTGACCTGATAGGCGGTCATCGGATCGATGACCTGTTCGCGCTTGTCGACCAGCGTCGGCTCCGGCTGATCGTGCCATTCCTTGGCGTTGCAGCCGATGCATTCGCGCTGGTCGTGCTTATAGATCGTGTGGCCGTAGCGATCCTGGATGCGGTCGATCAAGGTCGGAATCACCCGGCGACCGCCATTGTCGAACATCGAATAGGCGGTGACCATACGCATCACCGTGGTCTCGCCGGCGCCGAGCGCATAGGACAGGTACGGTGGCAGTTCGTCATAGACGCCGAACCGCTTGGCATATTCGGAGATCAGCGGCATGCCGATGTCCTGGGCCAGCCGCACCGTCATGACGTTGCGCGATTCCTCGAGGCCGAAGCGCAGCGTCGAAGGTCCGAAAAACTTGCCGCCGTAGTTTTGCGGCGTCCAGATGCCGCCGCCGGCGCCCATATCGATTTCGATCGGGGCGTCCATGATGATAGTGGACGGCGTATAGCCGTTATCCAGCGCCGCGGCGTAAACGATCGGTTTGAATGAGGACCCCGGCTGCCGCAGCGCCTGGGTGGCGCGGTTGAACTGGCTCTGATCGAAGGAGAAGCCGCCGACCATTGCCAACACCCGGCCGGTATGCGGGTCCATGACCACCATGGCGCCGGAAATTTCCGGAATCTGACGCAGCCGATACTGGCCCGCCTGGTCCATCGGATCGACATAGATGACATCGCCGACCGACAGCACCTGATTGACGTGCTGGATGGGTCGTGCCGGGCCGCTTGCCGGCTTCGCCCATTTGACTCCATCGAGCGGCACGATGCCGACTTCGCGGTCCTTGAGTAACGTGCCCGACGGATCGCGGCCCGGCTGCAGGCCGATGCGGGCCGACTGGTCGTCGACTTGGAGCACGACCGCCATCCGCCACGGATCAATGTCGTCCAGCGATTTGACGTCGGCGAGCTTGATCCCCCAATCGCCGCTGACGTCGATGTGGGTGACCGGGCCGCGATAGCCTTGCTTCTCGTCGAAATTGACGAGACCGTTGACCATGGTGTTGCGCGCCAGCATCTGCAGCTTGGGATCGAGGGTGGTGCGCACCGAGAGACCGCCCTCGTAAAGCTTCTTCTCTCCGTAATTATCGTAGAGATAGCGCCGCACCTCTTCGGTGAAATATTCGGCGGCATAGACGTGCGGATTGGCGGTGCGGATGGTGACGTCAAGCGGCTCTTTTTCCGCGCTGGCGCCGTCCGCGGCCGAGATGAAGCCGTCTTCGACCATGCGGTCGATGACGTAGTTGCGGCGGGTGATCGCCTCGTCCTTGCGGCGGAACGGATTGTAGTTGTTCGGTCCCTTGGGCAGGCCGGCGAGATAGGCGGCTTGGGCAATCGTCAGTTCGTGCACCGATTTATCGAAGTACAGAAGCGATGCCGCGGCTATGCCATAGGCGCCGAAGCCGAGATAGATTTCGTTGAGATAGAGCTCGAGGATCTTTTGCTTCGAATAGGTGCGCTCGATGCGAAGCGCCAGCAGCGCTTCCTTGATCTTGCGCTCGAACGACACCTGGTTGTTCAAGAGAAAGTTCTTGGCGACCTGCTGGGTGATGGTCGAAGCGCCCTGCGGCCGGCGTCCGCTGCCGTAATTCTCGACATACAGCAGGCCGGCGCGCATGATGCCGTAAACGTCAATGCCGGGATGGTGATAAAAATTCTTGTCTTCCGCGGCCACGAAAGCATTGGTGACGAGTTTCGGGATTGCCTGGATCGGTAAATAAAGGCGGCGCTCCTTGGCATATTCGGCAAGCAGTGACCCGTCGGCGGCGTGCACCCGCGTCATCACCGGGGGTTCGTAGTCCTGCAGTTGCGTGTAGTCCGGCAGATCCTTTGAATAATGCCAGAGCAGGCCCGCCGCGCCGGCGATCCCAGCGATGAACAAGATGGTTCCCGCCGCGAAGAGAAATCCCAAAAAGCGCAGCAGCAATTTCACCGCGACACCAATTTCATAAGTTGCTCGCAAAGCCCCGCCCCAAGCCGCTCTGCTTGAGCGAGTCGTCCGGCATTAGCACGGCACTTTAGCGTTTTCACCGCGTCTCGTCGCTCTGGTTTTTGTTCAAACTGAGGCCGCACTGGGCCCCCCGCTGGGTCAATTTGCCCGCGACGACGCGCCGGCGAGATGAGTGGCAAAATACTCGTTCACCGCCTCGACAATCGAATCCGCCGTCCGATCGCGCCATTCGTCGGAATTAAGCGCCTGCAAGTCCTCTTTATTGGACACGTAGCCAAGTTCGATCAGCACCGAAGGCACATCCGGCGCCCGCAGCACGCGGAAGCCGGCCGAGCGCACCGGATCCTTGTTCAAGTGCGTCGCCGATTTGAGGTCGGCGACGAGTTTATGGGCGAATTGCACCGAAAATGTCTTGGTTTCGCGTTGCGCCAGGTCGAGCAGGATTCCGGCGACGTCGTCGGGTTCGTCCTTGAGATTGACACCGGCGATCACGTCGGCGCGGTTTTCTTCGGCCGCGACCCGCGCCGCCTGGGGGTCGGACGGCTTATCGGACAGCGTGTAGACGGTCGCGCCCTCCGCGTCGCCCTCCTTGCGCGGCAGGAAATCCGCGTGAATCGAGATAAACAGCGCCGCTCCCGCCTGGCGGGCGATCTGCACCCGGTCAGGAAGCGCAACGAAAGTGTCGTCGGTGCGCGTCATCAGCACGCGATATTTTCCTGTCTTTTCCAGGCTTTCGCGCAAGTGTTTGGCGAAAGCAAGCACGATATCCTTCTCGCATTCGCCGTTCGGCGCCCTGGTTCCGGTGTCGATGCCGCCATGCCCAGGATCGAGCACCACGAGCGGGCGGGGATCGGTGGACAGTGCCGGCAGCGGCGCGACCGGCGGGGCTTCGCTGCGCGCAAGCTTCTCTTCGGTCGCCATATTCTGCAAAAAGCTCTGCCGATCGGTGGCAACCAGGTCGAGCACCAGCCGGGCCGGCGCGCCTGAGGCCGCGTCCATGACGAACGCCTTGTCGATGCGGGCGGGTCTGGCAAGGTCGAACACCATGCGCGACCCGCCAGGCATGATCAGCCCGAAGCGAAAGGCCTTGATCAGGCCGCGGCCGCTCTCGCCGGCGTGGGGCGGCAGCTGAAAAGTCACCTGGGGGATGTCCAGGACCAGACGGTACGGATCGGCAAGCGTGAAAACGTGCAGGTCGATCTTGCGATCGAGGTCCATGATAAAGCGGGTTTGCGTGGCGTCGCCGCCGAGCCTGGCGTCGGTCGCGACCGGCAATGAGTCGGCCGCCAGCGCCGACGACGACGACCAGGCCGCCCCAGCCGTCGCCGCAAACAGCACACCGAGGAGCGCCCAGCGCGCGGCTTGGACAGGCATCGCTCTCCACCCCATCGAGCCCCTCTTACTCCATTAGGGACGCGCGGTTAACCACATCTTAACGATCTACGGACCGGCTGCGGGACACCGCAAAATTCACCCATTCGGCGCGGCAGCCCACAGCCGACTTGCCAATTCCCTCTCCGGAGCCTTATGAAGAAGGTGCTGACGGTGAAAGGTTCCGGTTGTGTCGCGTTAGGGCATCCCGGCCGCGTCCGCGACGATTGGCTCCTCAATGAACATGAGGGGAGCGGCGCGGACACCGCTTTCGGACCGCTGCGGCGGCATGGCTTAGCGGCATGGCTTGAAGTGCTTCTTCAAACTATGGTCGCCGCCGACGAGAGCGCCCCCCGAGTGCCCTTGAGGATTTGGCCAGCCGGAACCCGCGCGGATGTGACCCTACGGTAATAATGCCGTCGGTTCAGTCACGCCCCGGAAGCGAACGAGCGAAATTGCGGCTGCGCCTGGCGCCGCCGCCTCATCGCGGTTTGGAATTCATGTTAGAGGCGCAAGTCTTAAGTCGAAAAGCCCAGAGTCGCCGCAGTCGCGATGGTGCCGATTCGGTACCGGCGGATCGGCGGAACTGTATGGCTTGGCGCGCTCGCGATTTCCGATCCGTTTCATCCACTGACAATTGGACTGGCACCCTGCGCTCACGCCGATGCGGCGGACAGCGGGCGGCGCTGGACCTCAAGAGATTTGAAAATGGCCAACAAAATGCTTATCGACGCGACCCATCCCGAGGAGACCCGGGTGGTCGTTTTGCGCGGCAATCGTGTCGAGGAATTCGACTTTGAGTCGGCACAGCGCAAGCAATTAAGAGGCAACATCTATCTGGCGAAAGTGACGCGCGTGGAGCCGTCACTACAGGCCGCCTTCGTCGATTACGGCGGCAATCGTCACGGTTTCCTCGCGTTCAGTGAAATCCATCCCGACTATTACCAAATCCCGGTTGCCGACCGGCAGGCCTTGATCGACGAGGAAGAACGCGCCCAGCGCGCCGCCGACGATGAGATCGACCGCCGCTCGCGGCGGCATCGTAACCACGGCGGCCGATCGGCCCACCGCCGCGACGATTGGGTCAGGGGCGAAATTGCCGAAGGCGCGCCCGGCGAGCCGGCGGCGGAGCCGCTCACAGCAGATTCAGCCGCTTCGGACGAAACCGCCGTTGTTTCGAGCGAGATCGAGTCTGGTGCCGGCCTTCTCGTGGAGGACGCGCCGGCTGCGAGCCAAAGCAAGGCGGCTGAACCCGCAGAAGAGGGCCGGCATGGCGCGGAGGCCTCGGCCGACGAGGTCGAAGCCGGACAATTTGGCGAACCCGCGTCCGCCTCTGCGGCCGCGTCAAACGATACCGGTACGGCGGACGAGACCGATGCCGGGCACGCAGCCGCCGAACACGCCGATACCGCTGAAACGGAAGACGCGGCGGCGGCCGGGAACGGCGAAACCAATGGGGTCGAGCTCCACGAACAGGAAAATGGCGAGGACGAAGAAGCCGCCGAAGAAGTCGTCGAGTCGGTCGGCGGCGCGGACGCCATGGAAGAGGTTCCGGATCGCGCGCCGCGCTATCGCCGCCAATACAAGATTCAGGAAGTGATCAAGCGCCGCCAGGTCATGCTGGTGCAAGTCGTCAAAGAGGAACGCGGCACCAAGGGCGCGGCCCTGACCACTTACCTCTCGCTCGCCGGGCGCTATTCGGTGTTGATGCCCAATACCGCACGCGGCGGCGGCATCAGCCGCAAGATCACCAGCGCCGAAGATCGCGCGCGGCTCAAAGAGGCGGCAGCCGACCTCGAAGTGCCGGAAGGCATGGGAGTTATTTTGCGTACCGCCGGCGCCAGTCGCACCAAGCTCGAGATCAAGCGCGACTTCGAATACTTGCTACGCATGTGGGAGACGGTGCGTGACCTAACGCTGAAGTCGACGGCACCGAAGCTCGTCTACGAGGAAGGCTCGCTGGTCAAGCGCTCGATCCGCGATCTTTACAGCAAGGATATCGACGAGGTGATCGTTGCCGGAACCGAGGCCTATCACGAGGCCAAGGATTTCATGCGCATGCTCATGCCGAGCCACGCCAAGAACGTTCACCCCTACGGCGACACGCAGCCCTTGCTGTCACGCTACGGCGTCGAAAGCCAACTGGACGCCATGTTCTCGCCGGTGGTGCAGTTGCGTTCCGGCGGCTACATCGTGCTCAACCAGGCGGAAGCCCTGGTCGCCATCGACGTCAATTCAGGCCGCGCCACGCGCGAGCATCATATCGAGGACACGGCGCTAAAGACCAATCTGGAGGCGTCGGAGGAGGTTGCCCGCCAGCTCCGGCTGCGCGACCTCGCCGGGCTGATCGTCATCGACTTCATCGATATGGACGAGAAGCGCAACAACCGCTCGGTCGAGCGGCGGCTGAAAGAGTGCCTCAAGCACGATCGCGCCCGCATTCAGGTCGGCCGCATCTCGCATTTCGGCCTCCTGGAAATGTCGCGTCAGCGCATCCGCACCAGCGTGCTCGAGAGCTCGACCGAGAAATGCCCGTACTGCGGCGGCAGCGGCCATGTCCGCTCGGTGTCGTCGCTGGCGCTACAGGTGCTGCGCGCGCTCGAAGAGCAGCTGATCCGCGGCGCCACTCACAATCTCATCGCGCGCACTCGGCCGGACGTCGCGCTTTATGTTCTCAATCAGAAGCGCGCGCATTTGCGAAGCCTGGAGGAGCGCTTCGCCATCTCCATCGCCATCTCGGCTGATGATTCGGTGCGCGCCCCGCAGGCCTTCATTGTCGACCGCGGCGAGCAGATGCATACGGTCGAGGCGGCGAAAGCGCTTGCCGAGCGCCTCGAAGCGACTCCCGCGCCGCTCGAAGAAGAAGACGATCTCGAAGACCTCGCCGCAGCGGAAGGCGATGAAGCCGTCGAGGCTACCGAGTCCGAGCCTGCGGCGGCCGCGGAACCGGAGCACAGCGAAGGCCCCGGGCGGCGACGGC
>JBAQHW010000485.1:0-37885 GCA_049288525.1 Xanthobacteraceae bacterium | reverse complement strand
GCGCCCGGATGGCTGATCACATTGGCGGCAAGCCGGTGCGCCGCGCCGGCGGCGTCGGCGGCCGCGCTGCCGGATAGCCGCGCCGCCAGATAGCCGGCATTGAAACCGTCTCCCGCCGCCGTGGCGTCCACTGGAACCAGCACTTCCGGCACCGGCACAAGTTCACACGCCGGACCAACGGCGACCAGCGCGCTGTTGGGCCCGTTTTTGACCACGATTTCGCCGATGCCGAACGCTTGCAACCGGGCGATCGTTGCTTCCGGGCTCGGATCACCCCACAGCACCGCTTCATCGTCGAACGTCGGCAGTGCGATGTCGACACGCTTGAGCGCTTCGACGAACACGGCGCGGGCGCGTGCCAGATCGCCCTTCCAACCACGCGGCCGGAAATTGCCGTCGAATGCAACCTTGGCGCCCTGCTGCCGCGCGACTTCGAGCACGGCGAACAGGCGGCCAAGGCCGTTGTTCGAGTAGAGCGACAGCGTGATGCCGGAAAAATAGATCAGCCGGGCCGCGGTCAGGGCCTGAGCGATCTGCATCCAGTCGGCCAGTTCGAACAGTTCGCCCGCCGGTGCGCCGTCGCGCCAATAGTGCATGCCGCGCTCGCCGGCGGCGCTGTTTTCGGCCAAGCAAAGCGCCGGCAGCCGGCCGGGCACGCGCAAGATGAGATGGGTTGCAACGCCTTCAGCGGCGGCGAGCGCCAACAGCCCGTCGGAATAAGGATCCTCGCCGACAGCAGTGGCGAACGCCACCGCGATCCCGGCCCGTGCCAGATAGATGGCGGTGTTGAATACATCGCCGCCACAGGACGGCGCGAAGCTGCCATCGGCCCCGCGCTTGAGTTCCGTCAATGCTTCGCCGATGCAGATGGCACGGGCGTTTGACTCGGTCATCATCGGTTTCCTAGCCGCTCAAAAGCGGCGCCGGAGTTCGGCGGACCAGCCACCCGGCACGACTCAAAAAATATCCCAGCGCGCTCAGAACGGCGATGCAGAAGCTCACCGGCCAGTCCGTGTAATAGGCGGCGGCGATGCCGAGCCAAGCCTCGGCGACGGCAAGTCCGGCCGAAAGCGCCATGCCGCTCCACAGCCCGGTGACCAGGCGCTGCGCCGCCGCCGGCGGCCCGACCATGAGACTGAACACCAGAAGGATGCCGACGATCTGCGCGGATTCCGACACCGCCAGCGCCACGATCACCAGAAAGGCCGTGGAAATAAAGCGCAGTGGCACGCCCTTGGCTTCGGCCAGTTCCGGCTGCAGGCTGGCAAATATGAGTGGCCGCATGATCGCGGCAAGCCCGATCAGCGTGACCGTGCCGAGGCCGATCAGCGTTGCGATCATCGCCGGGTCGACCGCGAGCACATTGCCGAACAACAGCGCCGTCGCCTGCGCGGCGAATGCCGTATAGTAGTGCAGAAATAGCAGTCCGAAACCGAGCGCCAGCGCCAGCACCACGCCAATGGCAACGTCGCGACCGCTGATGCGCTCGCCCAGCAGTCCCATGACGATGCCGGCAGCGACCGTGAAGCCGACAAGTCCCCACAATGGCGCCAACCCGATGAGGACGGCGCCCGTCGCTCCGGCAAAGCCGATATGGCCGAGCGCATGACCGGCAAAAGTTTGCCCGCGCATCACCAGGAAATAGCCCACCAGTCCCGATACGACGGCCGCCACGCCGGCGGCGGCGAAGGCGTTGCGCATGAAATCGTAATCAAGCATGGTGGTGATGCTCGTGCTCATGTTCGTTGCCATGGTCATGCAGATGGTCGGCGCGTTCGACGTCGCGCCCGCGCGATAGCACGAAAATGTGCCCGTCGGCGTGCACCACGCTGATATCCGCGCCGTAGAGTCGCGACAGCACCGGCGCCGTAACCACCTCGGCCACGGTGCCGAGCGCGGCATGGCCGTTGCCGAGGTACAGGACACGATCCAGGGCTCCGATCAACTGATTGAGCTCGTGGGCGGAGAACAGCACCGTGATGTTGCGGTCGCGGGCAAAGCGGCGGACCAGGTCGATAACCGCCTCTTGATAGCGATGGTCGAGGCTGATCAGCGGTTCGTCGAGCAGCAACAACTGCGGATCGCCGAGCAGCGCCTGAGCGAGCAGCAGACGTTGGCGCTCGCCGCCCGACATTTCCGATAGCGGACGCTCGGCAAGGTCACGGGCGCGGACCGCCGCCAGCGTCTCCTCGATCGTCTTGCGGTCGGCCCGCGACAGCGACGGCACGCCCCAGCGCTCGCCGTGCACGGAGCTGGCGACGAAGTCGAGCCCGCGCACGTGCGTATCCGGCAGCACAGTGCGCACCTGCGGAACGTAGCCGATAGCCGGATCGCCGCGTCGCGGGGCATGGCCGAACACGCGTATCGTTCCCGCGCTCGGCGGCAGCAGGCCCAATACGGCGCGCATCAATGTTGTCTTGCCGGCGCCGTTGGGCCCGAGCACGCCGATGAATTCGCCACGCTTGATGGCGAAGCTGGTGTCCGCAAGGATGCTGCGGCCGCCGATTCTGACCGTCGCGCGATCGAGTTCGATGACGTTCATGTAGACGGTCCAGCCAGCGCTTTTTCGGTCTCGTCGAGCTGCGTCAGTATCCAATTTTGGTACGACAGACCGGGCGGGCAGGTCTCGGTCACGCCGACGACCGGGATATTGGAAGCGTGCGCAAGATCGACGAGGTGCTGGACGATCTTGTTAGATGCCTGCTTGTTGTAGAACAAGACTCGTACCATGTGCGTTTTCAGATCGCGTTCGAATGCCGCGACGTCGCTGGCACTCGGCTCGGTATTGTTCATGACGGCGAGCTGAAAGCGCTGATTGAGCATCCTCAGATGCAATGCCGCCGCCATGTAGCCAAAGACCGGCTCGCTGGCCGTGACCGGAACGCCGGCATATTTGCCGCGGATTGCCGAGATTTTCTTGTTCAGCGGTTCGAGCGAGGCGATGAAGGTTTTCAGCCGCGCCGCGTAATCGTCCTTGTGGCTGGGATCGGCCGCGGTGAACGCGGCGGCGAGCGCGCTGGCGACGGCCGGCATGGTTGGCGGATCGTACCAAAGGTGCGGATTGTCGCCGGCCGTCTTATGCACGAGGTCGGCGGCGACGATGACCGCGCGTCCGGGCATCGGCGTCACATTGAGCAGCTTTGCCATCCACGGGTCGTAGTCAGCGCCGCTATAGACGACGACTTGCGCTGCGGCGATTTGGCGAACGACATCGGGCGAGACCTCGAACAAATGCGGGTCCTGGTCGGGATTGTTCATAATGCTGGTGACCGAAACCCGGTCACCGCCGATCTGGCGCGCCAGATCGCCATAAAAGTTCTCGGCCGCAACGACAGGGATCTTGCCTGCCGCGGCCCGCGCAAAGGGATTCCCCGCCCATGCGACAAAGAGCGCGATGAGGACCCCGACGGCAATCTTCATAAAAGGGGTCTCCCTGCAGCCGCCTGCCGGATAGGCATCTTATTGTTTTTCAATGAGGATTCCGATTTCGGCGAACGTCCTGGCGTGTAATATTATAACGTAACCCTGGTCGCGGGCCACCCCATCGCAGCCTACGCGTCTGCGGATTCGGCGGTCAGGCAAATGGGAGCCGAAAAAGCGGCGTAATTGACCTCGATTACAGCACCACCAGCCGATCGCTGGTAAGGCGGCGCTCGGCAATGATGCGGTCCCGATCGAGAATTCGACCAGTCGCGCGGCTAGCGATGTTTGCGCTGGCGTTCCAAATGGCCGTTTCGTTTGGCCACATGGACGCGGATGAGCTTGGGCTGTCACCGCTCGATCGCATCGGCCGGACCCATCTCGCACTGAACGCATTTCCGGCCGTGCTTGCGCCGCCTGTCCGCGACCGTGCCCCAGCTGCACCGGAGGGCTATTGTCCTATTTGCGCCAGCATGGCGCTGGCCGCGACGGCATTGCCGTCAACTCCGCCGGTTCTGCCTGTGCCGCCACGCGTCCGCCCGCTTTGGGCCCTGCAGTCACCGGCATCCGGCATTTCCCTGAGATTTGCCCTTCCCTTCCAAGCTCGTGCGCCGCCCGCCGCCTAGAACGGTTTCATTAGCCGGTTGCCCTATCCGCATGGCCGTGAGCGGCAAAGCCCTCTTGAGCCGCCACGATCGGCAAGCAATCCACCTTCAGTGGGGGATCACCAATGACGCCTGCGTGGTTCGCGGTGCCCGCATGGATCCGCGTTGCCTTCCTCATCACCGCCTTTGCGGCCGTTTCGACATGCAAAGCGCAAGCTCATCCACATGTTTGGGCGACGATCAAGAGCGAGATCATTTACGCCCCGGATGGTTCGGTCACGGCGGTGCGTCACGCCTGGACCTTCGACGATATGTTCTCGGCTTTTGCGACGCTGGGAATCAAAGCCAAGATCAAGGGCCAATTCAGCCGCGACGAATTGCAACCACTGGCCAAGGTCAACGTCGATTCGCTCAAGGGCTTTGCCTATTTCACCTACGCCACGGTCGATGGTGTTAAGGACAAGAATCCATTCAACGACGCCGTCGACTACTGGCTCGAATATGATCCGAAGGCCGCTGTGCTCACGCTGCACTTTACGTTGCCGTTCAAGAAACCGGTCAAAGCGAAGGTGCTCAAAATACAGATTTACGACCCGGAGTTTTTCATCGATTTCGCTTTCACCAAGAAAAATCCGGTAACGCTTGTAGGCGCGCCGGCGCTGTGCGCCGCCTGGACCGAAAAGCCCGACGATCCGCACTTTTTGTCGACGCAGAGTCTGAACAAGTCATTTGTCGCCTCCGAAGCCTTCGTCGGAATGGGTGCGCAATTCGCGAACAATATCCTGGTGCAGTGCCCATGAAGAGCGATCACAAGACGCGGCGCATTATTCTGATGATTTTGGCGATGGCGGTCGCGGGCTTGGCGGTCATCGTTCAGGCCAAGGCGGCCTTCGCCCAGTTCGGACCGTTAGGGGGACCGCAGCCGGTCGCCATTAGCGGCATCGGCGGTTGGATACTCGCCAAGCAGGCGATGTTCTATCAGACCCTCGCCGGGATGATCCGCTCGGCCAAGAGCAACGGAACCGCTTTGTGGAGCTTGATGGGAGTTTCGTTTATCTACGGCATATTCCACGCCGCCGGCCCCGGCCACGGCAAGGCGGTGATTTCGTCTTATCTGGTCGCCAATGAGGAAACCTGGCTTCGTGGCATTACGCTGTCGTTTGCCGCAGCAGTCATCCAATCGACAACCGCGATCGTCATCGTCGGCGTCGCCGCCGTGCTGCTAGGTGCTACCGCGAAGCTGATGAGCGACACCGTCAATCTGATCGAAACCGTTGGTTATGTCCTGATCGTTCTTCTCGGTGCCCGCCTGATGTGGGTGAAGGGCCGCGGCTTCCTAGGCGCCTTGCAGGACCTGAAAGCCGAGCGCAACCGCAATACCCCCGATGTCGAGCGCGGCAGTCACATTCACGATGCCGACTGCGGTTACGACCATAGCCTCGGCTTCATCGCTATCGATGGCCGCGGTGCAACCACTATGGTTCAACCGGCCGTCTACCAATGTCACGGCGATCATCATCGTCACGCCGAGCTCGACGTCTTGCCATGGGGTCACGCCCATGGCCCGGAGCCACGGGAATTGGCCGGGCCGCAAGGCTGGCGGCATGGGCTGCCGGCAGTCGTAGCCGTGGGTCTGCGGCCGTGCTCCGGTGCGATTATCGTGCTGGTATTCGCGTTGGCGCAGGGCTTGTTCTGGGCCGGCGTCGCCTCGACCTTCGTCATGGGTCTTGGCACCGCAATCACGGTCGGTGGTGCCGCCAGCCTCGCGATCGGCGCCAAGGAGCTGGCTAAGCGCATAACGCAAAAGCCCCTCGGGCGCGGGGGCCTAGTGATGCGCGGACTCGAGTTCGGCACCGCCGGCCTCGTGTTTGCCTTCGGCCTACTTCTGCTCACCGGCTATATGGCAAGCGAGCGCATGGGCTTGTTCTAGCGATCAAACGGCGGCTGCGGACGGCAGCCAAGGTGGGCGTGCAGCGTGCTGATGCAAGACCGGCCGGATACCTATATAGGAGAGGCCAACGGAGGGACGAAATGGCTAGCGAAGTTCAAGAAACGACGCAAGAAACGGTGCAAGAAAAGGTGCCTGTAACGGTGCTGACAGGTTATTTGGGCGCCGGCAAGACCACCTTGCTCAACCGCATTCTGTCCGAGCCGCACGGCAAGAAATACGCCGTCATCGTCAATGAATTCGGCGAGATCGGCATCGACAACGACCTCGTCGTCGGCGCCGACGAGGAAGTGTTCGAGATGAACAACGGCTGCATCTGCTGCACCGTGCGCGGCGACCTTGTGCGCATTCTCGACGGTCTGATGCGGCGCAAGGGCAAGTTCGACGCCATCATCGTCGAAACCACCGGCCTGGCCGATCCGGCACCGGTGGCGCAAACCTTTTTCATCGACGAGAATGTCGGGCGCAAGACCAGGCTCGACGCCGTGGTGACGGTTGCCGACGCAAAATGGCTCAACGAGCGGCTCAAGGACGCGCCGGAGGCCAAGAATCAGATCGCCTTCGCCGACGTCATCCTGCTCAACAAGACCGATCTCGTTTCGCCCGAGGAGCTCGACGAGGTTGAGGCGCGCATCCGCAGCATCAATCCCTACGCCAAGCTGCACAAAACCCAGCGTTCGCAGGTCCCGCTTGATGCAGTGCTCGGCCGCAACGCCTTCGACCTCGACCGCATTCTCAATCTCGAGCCTGACTTCCTCGAAAGCGGCGAACACGATCATGACCCTGCGCATGATCACGGTCATGACCATGATCACGAGCACGGCCATAAGCCCGCGCACTCGCACGGCGGCCTCAAGCATTATCACGACGAGGACATGCAATCGATTGCGCTAAAAAACGACAAGCCGCTCGATCCGGACAAGTTCTTTCCCTGGGTGCAAGATCTCGTGCAGAAGGAAGGTCCCAGCATTCTGCGCTGCAAGGGCATCCTGTCGTTCAAGAACGATGACAAGCGCTTTGTCTTTCAAGGCGTGCACATGATCCTTGACGGCGATCATCAACGGCCGTGGAACGAGGACGAGAAGCGCGAAAGCCGTATCGTCTTTATCGGCCGCAACCTGCCAGGCAAGAAGATCACCGAAGGATTCGAGGCTTGCGTCGCCTAGGTCGCCCGATATGAGCGACACGCGCAACGATACCGTCTCGGTCGTCGAACGTACGCGCACCCTGAGCGCGGGCGGGGCCGTGATTGCCGCGCATTATCTCGGCCGAACCGTAGCTTTCGTTCTCGGCGAGGAAGCCATCGTATTGGCAACCCCGAAGGGCGAGCCGCGCCGCGTCACTGTGCACGGCGGCGCCATCCTCACCAGCACGACTGACGGCGAGATTCTGGTCACCGGTGGCGACGATGGAAAGCTGGTCGCCACGGATGTTAGCGGGGCATTCGAGACTCGCGTCACCGATCCCAAGCATCGCTGGATCGATCACGTCGCGCTCGGCCCCGACGGCGCCGTGGCCTGGTCCGCCGGCAAGACCGCCTTCGTCCAGGCAAGAGAGTTGCGGGAGTTCGAAGCGCCATCCACCGTCGGCGGCCTGGCGTTTTTGCCAAAGGGCTTTCGGCTGGCGATCGCGCATTACAACGGCGCCACTTTGTGGTTCCCGAACGCCGCCGGCGCCACGCCGGAACGGCTGGAGTGGAAAGGCTCGCATCTCGGTGCCACGGTGAGCCCCGACGGCCGCTTCCTCGTCACCACCATGCAAGAGCCGATACTGCACGGCTGGCGCCTGGTCGACCGCCAGCACATGCGCATGTCCGGCTACGCCGCCCGCGTCACGTCTTTCGGCTGGACCGCCGGCGGCGAGTGGCTGGCGACGTCGGGAGCGACGCAACTGATCCTATGGCCGTTCCAGAGCAAGGACGGTCCGATGGGCAAGCAGCCCCGCTTGCTGGCGCCATCCGAACACCGCATCGAGGTGGTCGCCTGCCATCCGAGACAGGCAATCGTCGCCGCCGGCTACGGCGATGGCATCGTCCTCTTGGTGCGGATTGACGACGGCGCCGAGATCTTGGCCAAAAAGCCGGGCGACGCGCCGGTCACCGCGCTGGCGTGGAGCGCGGACGGACTGTTCCTTGCCTGGGGGACGGACAATGGCGAGGCGGGCATCGTCGATTTGACATAGAATTTCGGAACTTGAGCTTTTTCCGATCGTTACCGTGGGGTGAATACAATCGTTAAACTCTTATTCACTGCCATCCTGATCACCCACGGGATACGCTCGGTCGCCTTCGCACAGGCGCAACCGACCGATCAGAAAGCGTGCGCCAATAATGCGGGCAATTCCGGGGATAATAACCTTAGCGACAAGCTCGCCCAATCCGGCGGCGTGATCTGCCCGCCCCATAATATCGATCCCGCCATGAAGGCCCCGACGCCCAATACCGGCAAAATGCCGGTGATCCCACCGCCCGGAAGCCCGGGCGGCAATCCCAACATTCAGCCGAAATAATCCGTCTTAGATCACGTATTGCCGCAGCGGCGGGTAGCCGTTGAAGCCGACCGACGAATAGGTCGCGGTATAGGCGCCGGCCGCTTCGATCAAAACCTTGTCGCCAATGGCGAGCGACACCGGCAGCGGATAGGGCGTCTTCTCATACAGCACATCGACCGAATCGCAGGTCGGCCCGGCGATGATGCAGGGCGCGGTCTCGTCGCGATCGTGCGTGGTGCGGATCGGATAGCGGATCGACTCGCCTATGGTCTCCGCCAGCCCATGGAATTTGCCGATGTCGAGATAGACCCAGCGGACCTCGTCTTCCGGCGAGCGCTTGGCGATCAGCACCACCTCGGCTTCGATGACGCCGGCGTTGCCGACCAGGCCCCGGCCAGGCTCGACGATGGTATTCGGCAGGTTATTGCCGAAGTGCTTGCGCAGCGCCTTGAAGATGGCCTTGCCGTAGGACTCGAGTTTGGGGGTCTTGCGCACGTAGCGGGCGGGGAACCCGCCACCCAGATTGACGATCGACAGCGCAATGCCGCGCTCGGCGCAAGTGCGGAAAATCCCGGCGGCGGAGGCCAGCGCCCGGTCCCAGGCTTCGACATTGTGCTGCTGCGAGCCGACATGGAACGAGATGCCGTGCGCGGTCAGCCCGCTGCGATGGGCCAATTCGAGAATGTCGGCGGCATAAGCGGGCTCGCAGCCGAACTTGCGCGACAGCGGCCATTCGGCGCCTGAGCCGTCGCAGTGGATGCGGCAGATCACCCGGCTCCCCGGCGCGGCGCGGGCGACCTTCTCGACCTCGGCCTCGCAGTCGACGGCGAACAGCGTCACCCCGAGCCGGAAGGCTTCGGCGATCTCGCTCTCTTTCTTGATGGTGTTACCGTAGGAGATGCGGTCCGGCGTCACGCCTGCGGCCAGCACTTGCTGGGTCTCGGGCAAGGACGCGACGTCGAAGCAGCAGCCGTTCTCGGCCAACAGCTTGAGGATTTCCGGCGCCGGATTCGCCTTCACCGCGTAGAACACCTTGGTATCCGGCAGAACCTTGGCGAAGTTCTGATAGTTCTCCCGCACGACGTCGAGATCGACGACGAGGCAGGGTCCATTATCGGTACGATGCTTGAGAAATTCGCGGATGCGTGTGGTCATGCCACCCAGTTCCCCTGATCCGTCAGGCGGCGTAGCCGCCTAGGTTAACCTCCTGTAACGCACCCGATTCCGCACGATTGCGGAGCCGTTTGCGTCACCGTGATGTCTGCCTTGGTCCGGATGAGGGAGATCCCGTTCCGCACTGCTGGCAAAGAAGGACAAGCCTCTTCGGTGTCCCCGGCATTCACGCCGGCAGTAACCAAAAAAGCCCTTCCGTCGTTGCTTTAAGCCGCGTCGCCAGTGGAGAGCTGGCATTGCCGGTTTCGCCTCCGGCTGCCGGTCGCGGGTGCAAGGAAGTAGCGTCTCTTCCTTAGGCGGCTGTCCGGCCTCTTGTCCGGATGCCCACCGACCGACACACGGCCACAGGCACGTGCGAAATTGGGCAAATCCGCAATAAGCGATTTGGCCTAAGCGTGCAAGCGTTTTAGTTTTAAGGAAAAGTAAAAACCGGTCGCGGCGACGGAGCGCAGCGGTGTCAGTCGGTGACGAACGGCTCGACGTGATGCGCCGCGCGAACGAACTGCACCATCACGGCGACGCCGCACAACATGAAGAGCCCGTCGAGCACATGGGCGCCGAGCGTGCCGAGCGCGAACAGGTTGGCGATCGCCCAACTGCCGGCAAAGGCCGCGCCGAACACTTCGGCGCTGATCAGGATCGCCGCGCTGATCACGGTCAGCACGTTCGGCCAGAGGATGCGCCGGCTGCGCCGCTGCCGCGTGGTGTTGGGCGTGGTGTTGTCCATGGCTTCGATTCTCGACAGTTACGCCGCGTCCCGCGCGGCTTTGGCGGATAACAGGCCGGCCTCCATCAGCGCCAGGCGGATACGCTCGATCTCGCCGCGGGTGATCTTGACCAGCGGCGGTCGCACCACCGCCCGAGGCAGCCGTCCCAGCAGGACCAAAGCCTCCTTCATCCGGTTATGCATATCCGCCCACGGCTCGGAATAGAACACCTTGGCCAGCGGATAAATGCGGTCGTTGAGCCGGCGGGCCTCGGCGAGGTCATTGGCCTTGACGGCCCGGAACAGAGCCGCCTGCAGGTCGGCGATGACGCTGCCCGAGCCGGAAAGGAGCCCGTTACAACCGAGGACCAGCGAGCTCAACAGCCAGGCGCTGTGGGTGGACAGCACGTTGACCGGACGCTTAAGGCTTTGCAGCTCGCGCACGTGCATTTCGTGCTGCGGAACATTGCCGCACCAGTCCTTGATGGCGCGGATCGTCGGCACCTCATCGACCATCCGCAGGAGGGTGTCGCGCGGATAGCCCTGACCGGTGGGGAGCGGGTACTGGAAGGTGATCAGCGGCAGGCTAGTGCCATCGGCGATGCGCTTGAAATGCTCGATTGCCATGGCAGGCGACTGCCCAAGCGTGAACGGCGCCGGCGGGAAAACCAGGAGCGCGGAGGCGCCGCCCGCCTCGGCCATGCGCGCGATCCGCGCGGCTTCGAGACTGCCGTCCGCCCATATCCCGTTGACGATGGGCAAGCGGTCGCCGATCTCGTCTTGGGTAATGTCCAGGACCCGGCGCTGCTCATCGAAGCTGCACGAAGCCACCTCGGTCGAGTGAGCGTTAATGGTGACGGCGGAGAGCCCCTCGACAACCGCGACATCGCGCAGGTGCTTGCGAAAGCCGGCCTTGTCGATCGCCAAATCGTCGGTGAACGGCAGAATGACTGCCGGGATGACGCCGTGCGGCAGATAATGGGCATGACGGGCCATTTTTCGCTCTCCTTGACGCTTTGGCGGCACTCGCGGAAGACATATATCACGCCTGTGCCCGCTGTTGGTAAGACCTCCGATGCTCGAAGCGCTCCCCAGTTCCGCCACCGCCAATCCGTTTTTCGAGGCCTGGGACACACCCGACGGTGTTCCCCCTTTCGACCGCATTGCGCCGGAGCATTTCCGCGGCGCCTATGCGCGCGCGCTTGCCGAGCACGACGCCGAGATCGCGGCCATCGCCAGCGCCGCCGCGGCGCCGACTTTCGACAACACCATCGCCGCCCTTGAATTGAGCGGCCGGGCGCTGGAGCGGGTCGGCAATGTGTTCTGGCTGCTCGCCGGCGCGCATACCAACAATGCGCTGCTCGAACTTGAGCGCGAGATATCACCCCAGATTGCCCTGCACTGGAACAAGATCCACACCAATGCGGCGCTGTACCGGCGCATCGATATCGTGATGCGCGAAGTCGGCAGGCTTGGGCTCGACAGCGAGCAAAAGCGGGTCACCGAACGCTATCACACCAGCTTCCGCCGGGCCGGCGCGGCTTTGGACGAGGCAGCGAAAAAGCGCCTCGGCGAGATCATCGGGCGGCTCGCCGAGCTCGGCACGTCCTTCAGCCAGAATGTGCTCGCCGACGAGCAGGCGTTCGTTCTTGAGCTAACGGATGAAGCGGAATTGGCCGGTTTGCCCGATTTCATGCGCGATGCGATGGGCGCAGAAGCGCGCGATCGCGGTCTTGCCGGCCATGCTGTGACTCTGTCGCGCTCCAGCGTCGAGCCTTTCCTGCAATTCGCCGACCGCCGCGACTTGCGGGAAAAAATATTCCGCGGCTTTAGCATGCGCGGCGACAACGGTGGCCCAACCGACAACAAGGCGATCATCGCGGAAACGGTGCAATTGCGCACCGAGCGCGCACGGCTCCTCGGCTACGACGACTTCGCGCATTACCGGCTCGATGACGCGATGGCGAAGACGCCACAGGCCGCGCGGGAACTCCTCGGCGCGGTATGGACGCCGGCCCGCTCACGCGCGCTCGCGGATCGCGACGCCATGCAGGCGCTGATCCAGGAAGAAGGCGGCAATTTCAAGCTTGAGCCATGGGACTGGCGCTACTACGCGGAAAAGCTGCGGCATCGCCAGTGCGAATTCGACGAATCGGCGATCAAGCCATATCTCAATCTCGATCGCATGATCGAGGCGGCGTTCTACACGGCAGAGCGCCTGTTCGGCCTTACTTTCAAGCGCAGTCATGTGCCGACCTGGCATCCCGACGTACGCGCCTTTGAGGTGCGCGGCGCCGACGGCAAGCAAGTCGGGCTGTTCTTCGGCGATTATTTCGCGCGCTCGTCCAAGCGCAGCGGCGCCTGGATGACCTCATTGCGCGACCAAGAACGGCTTTCCGGCGAGGTTCGGCCGCTGATCGTCAATGTCTGCAACTTCGCCAAGGCGGCCGACGGCGAACCGACACTACTGTCGTTCGAGGACGCGCGAACGCTGTTTCACGAATTCGGTCACGCTTTGCACGGGCTGTTGTCCTCCGTCACCTATCCCACCATCGCCGGCACCAACGTCGCCACCGACTTCGTCGAACTGCCGTCCCAGCTTTACGAGCATTGGCTGGAGCAGCCGGAAGTGCTGCGCCGCTTCGCCCGCCACTATCAGACCGGCGCACCGATGCCGGACGAGCTCTTGCAGCGGCTACTCGCCGCGCGCAATTTCAACAAGGGCTTTGCCACAGTGGAATACATCGCCTGCGCCGTGGTCGATCTCGACTTCCATTCGCTGACAGAGCCGCGGCAGATCGAAACGACCGCTTTCGAAGCCAAGGCGCTGTCAGGCATCGGCATGCCGCACGAGATCGCCATGCGGCACCGGCCGCCACACTTCGCCCATATCTTCTCCGGCGGCGGCTATGCCGCGGCTTATTACAGCTACATGTGGTCGGAAGTGCTCGATGCCGATGCCTTCGAAGCGTTCGAGGAGACCGGCGATATTTTCCATCCGGCCACGGCAAAGCGCCTGCGCGAATGCATCTATGGCGCCGGCGGCTCGCATGAGCCGGCCGACGCCTATAAAGCGTTTCGCGGCCGGCTGCCGAGCGCCGAGGCGCTGTTGCGAAAACGCGGCTTCGCGACGGCAGCGGCCCATCGAGCATGACGGAGTTGCACAGCGCCGGTCACCGCCGCGGCGTTGTCTGCGCGCCGCACTTCGCCGCAGTCGAGGCCGGCCGGACCATCCTGGCCGAAGGCGGCAATGCGCTCGAAGCCATGGTCGCCATGGCCGCGTCCATCGCCGCGGTTTACCCGCATATGAACCATCTCGGCGGTGATGGATTTTGGCTCATCCGCGAGCGCTCTGGCCGTGTGCGCGCCATCATGGCGGCGGGCCCGGCGGCGGCGCTGGCGAAGCCCGAACTCTACCGCGATTATGGAACGATACCGCCCCGCGGGCCACTCGCGGCGCTCACCGTACCCGGCGCAGTCTCCGGCTGGGCGCTGGCGCTGGAGGCCGCGCAGGCCCACGGCGGAACGCTGCCGCTTGATGTCTTGCTGGCGCCAGCCATGGCGCAGGCCCGCGACGGCTATGCCGTCACACGCAGCCAAGCGCGGTTGACGCAAAACCATGTTGCCGAGTTGAAGGAAGTGCCCGGCTTTGCCGCGACTTTCCTGCCACAGGGTAAGCCGCCGGCCGCCGGCGACGTCCTCAAGCAGACCGCGCTCGCCGCCACGTTGTCGCAGCTGGCGCATGCCGGGCTCGACGATTTTTATCGCGGTGACGTGGGGCGTGAGATCGCCGCAGATCTCGATCGCATCCAAAGCCCGGTCGCGCGGCTCGATCTGGAGCACTATCGCGCCACGCTCGCCGAGCCGTTGCGCGTCGCCCTGCCGTCGGGCACGGCCTACAACACGGACGCGCCGACCCAGGGCGTCGTATCGCTGATGATTCTTTCGCTGTTTGCCCGGCTGAACGTAACCCAGGCGGAAAGCTTCGACCACATTCACGGCTTGGTCGAGGCGACCAAGCGCGCGCTTCGGATGCGCGACCGCACCGTCACCGACCCGCAATTTCTTCCGCATTCGCTTGATCGCGTGCTCGACGATCGCTTTGTCGCCGGCGAAGCGCTGAAGATCGATCGCCAGAAAGCCGCGCGCTGGCCGCTTGCCGCCGGCGCCGGCGACACGGTCTGGATGGGCGCAGCCGACGCCGGCGGTCTCGTCGTTTCCTATATCCAGTCGCTGTATTGGGAATTCGGTTCCGGCTGCGTCCTGCCGGCAACCGGCCTCCTGATGCAGAACCGTGGCGCGAGCTTTTCGCTCGAAGCCGGCGCACTCAATTACCTCGCGCCAGGCCGCGTACCGTTCCACACGCTCAATCCAGCGCTCGCCGTCCTCAAGGACGGCCGGATCATGGCCTATGGCTGCATGGGCGGTGACGGCCAGCCGCAGACGCAAGCCGCACTGTTTACCCGCCACGTCGATTTTCAGGAGCCGCTCCTGGAAGCGCTCGAACGGCCGCGCTGGGTGCTCGGCCGCACCTGGGGCGCGCCGCGCACGGCGCTGCGGCTCGAGCCGCGTTTCGACGAAGCCCTGATCGACGCACTGATGTCGGCGGGCCACGACGTCGACGTTCTGCCCGAGGCCTATTCCGACGTCATGGGCCATGCCGGCGCGGCGGTGCTGCACCCGAACGGCGCATTGGAAGCTGCGCACGATCCGCGCGCGGACGGCGGGGCCGCGGGCGTGTAGAAGATGGAGTGGGTTAGCCAAGACGCCTTTCCTACCGCCCGAGGAGCGGCAATCTGAACTTCTAAAGCGTCTCCATAACGAAAGGACCGCTTAGCAAGCCTAACCCGGATTGGACAGTGATCCGCCTTGAGCTTGCCGGCATGTGCCCCGGCTGTCATGCCGCGCGAACGCCCTTGATCCGCTTGGCATCGTCGGGTTTGAGATTCCGCCGCGCTAATTTCAGATCGTAATGGCTCTGAAGATTCATCCAAAATTCCGCACTATTGCCAAAATACAGACTGAGCCGAAGCGCGGTATCCGCCGTAATGCGTCGCCGATTGTTGATAATATCGGTGAGGCGGTTTGGTGAAATCCCGATCGCTTTCGCAAGCCGGTTCTGCGAAAGGCCATATTCGGCGAGAAATTCTTCTTTCAGCATTTCGCCAGGCGTGACCAGCGCGAATTCGTTCTTCGCCATCGTTCGCTCCTCAGTGATAGTCCACGATCCGAACTTCGTGCGGCTCGCATCCGAACGGCATCTTGGAAGGCGGCCACGATCCACGCGCCGACGCCTGGCGCGGCGGGCGTCTAGCGCGAAAGGCTTCAGAACCGGCGACCGACGCGAATATCGCGCCGCGCTCGCTGAACTGCATCATCGATGCGCTTCACTTCGCGAATAAGCTCATTGATAGCCCGGATCAGGCTGTCGTTGACGTCGCGCTGCGAGGCCTGCTGCTTGGCCTCGCGGAGAAAATATTCGATCGTTGACTGGGACTGACGCATCGACCACCACTCGGGACCAGGCAAGCCTAACGCCGAAAAGTGAACTTTTTTTCGACATGATATCTAAAATTGCTGCGAATTCGGGTCGAAGATTCGAACCTGAATTAGGCGTTGGCAGCGCACGCTGGACAGTACAAGTTTAAGATTTCCGCTTCTTGGCGCGGGCGCGGGCATCGGCGACGATCTGCTTGAACACTTTCATTTCCACCACGCCCGGCACCCGGAACATGCCGACGATGAACCCAGGCGTGCCGTCAAAGCCGAAGGCCTGGGCTTGGGCTTCATTGCGCGCCAAGAGATCGTCGATGGTCTTTTGATGCGCTTGGAGGTCTTTGATCGCCAAGTCGACGTCGACACCGCCCTTAACCAGCAGGTCGGTGATGCTGGACTTTGTGAGCTTGGCGTCGGCATCGATCAGAGCGTCATGGCCTTCGGCGTATTTGTCTTGATATTTCGCCGCCAGCACTATTTCCGCCGCGGCGGTCGAAATCGGACCGAAGACCGGCCAATCTTTCAACACCAGCCTGATATGGCCGTCTTCCCGCAGCAGCTGCGTGAGCTCGGGCGCCATCTTTTTGCAATAGGGGCACTGATAGTCGAAATATTCGACGACCGTCAGGTCACCATTCGGGTTTCCCAAGGACGGGATTTCGGGATCGCGCAGCACGCTGTCTCTGCTGAGGGTGTCGTTCGGTTGTTCCGCCAGGGCAAGCGCTGAAAGCGAACCGAAGACAACCACAATGACGCAAATACAGGCGAGCCAAGAGGCCCGCTTGCGGCTCGCGGCTGCTTGCTCTGTACTCATATTTTGTCGCCCTCGCTGTTTGTTGGTGCTGACGCATGGATGCCCTCGCCTCGGCACCACGGCGGGACAGGAATTGATGCCACGGAGCGGAGATCACTCCATCGGGCTCAGACCGAGCTTGTCCATCAGCTCACGATCGCGATCGCGGCCCGGATTGGGCGTGGTGAGAAGCTTCGGTCCATAGAAGATCGAATTGGCGCCGGCCAGGAAACACAAGGCCTGAGTCTCCTCGCTCATATCTTCGCGGCCGGCGGACAAGCGCACCATCGAGCGCGGCATGGTGATGCGGGCCGCGGCAACGGTCCGTACGAATTCGATGCCGTCGAGCGCAATTTGCCCGGCGAGCGGCGTGCCTGCCACGCGAACCAGCATATTGATCGGCACCGATTCCGGATGCACCGGCAGGCTCGCCAGGGTCGCGATCATGCCGACGCGGTCCTCTCGGCTCTCGCCCATTCCGATGATGCCGCCGCAGCAGACATGCACGCCGGCGTCGCGGACATGATCGAGCGTATCCAGGCGGTCCTGATAGGTGCGCGTGGTGATGATCTCGCCATAGAATTCCGGCGAGGTGTCGAGGTTGTGGTTGTAGAAATCGAGGCCCGCCTCCTTCAGCCGGCGAGCCTGCGGGGCAGTGAGCATGCCGAGCGTGACGCAGGTTTCCAGTCCCAACGATTTGACGCCCTCAACCATGGTGCACACGGTCTCGAGATCGCGATCCTTCGGTTCACGCCATGCGGCGCCCATGCAAAAGCGGCTGGCGCCGGCGGCTTTGGCCGCGCGCGCCTGCGCCAGTACGGCATCGAGCGCCATCAGCTTTTCGGCATGCACGCCGGTATCGTAGCGCGCGCTTTGCGGACAATAAGCGCAATCCTCGGGACAGCCGCCGGTTTTGATCGACAACAGGGTCGAAATCTGCACTTCCGCGGGATCGAAATTCTGCCGGTGCACGCTTTGCGCACGGAACATCAGGTCCGGAAACGGTAGTTCGAACAGCGCACGCACCTCCTCGCGTGTCCAATCGTAACGCGGCAGTGCGGAGGTTGGGAATTGCGATGAAGTATCGGTGGCAAGGGACATTATGCCAGTGTAACGCCTGCCCCCCCTTGCGGAAAGTCCGTTTGATAGGCACAGAAAATCTATGTCCGACACCCTGCCCGACCGCCTGTCGACCGATCCGAGAAGCCCGTATTACGACGAAGCCGTGCTCGCACGCGACGTCGGCATACGCTTCAAGGGCGTGGAGAAAACCAACGTTGCCGAATATTGCATCAGCGAGGGCTGGATTCGCGTCGAGGCGGGCAAGACCAAGGATCGCTACGGCAATCCGCTGACCATCAAGCTCACCGGCAACGTGGAAGCCTATTTCCGCGAAGCGAAGGATGGCGTTGACGGGCCGTGACCGGGCTTCGGTGGCGCCGGCACATCCGGGAGCCGTTCAGTGCAGCGTGCGTCCGCCGTCGATCACGCGAAGCTCGATCTCGCCGATCAGCGCTGCACGCTGCGCTTCCGCCGCGGCGATCTCGCCTGTCGCTTCATTTGCGGTTGAGCTGTTCGAGCCCCAGGTGACAAAACCGCCGAGCAGCGCTGCGGCGGCGCAGGCCATCACCGCCGGATCGAAGCGGATCGCGCCAAATAAGAGCGCGATCAGAGCGATTAATCCCGCCGCCGCGGCCACCCGCCCCGCCAGGACGAATTTCCGGCAGTTCTCAAGCCTATCGGCCAATTGTTCGATCCGCGCTTCGAGGCGCACGATCTCGTCGTGCGGGTCGCGGTCGTCCATCGCGCTTTCCGCCGCTCGGTGTGCGCTACTCCGCCGCCACCAGCGTCGCCGGATCGATCGCCTCGACCCTGGCCGCGCAATATTTGAACTCGGGAATCTTGCCGAACGGATCGAGCTTCGGATTGGTGAGAAGGTTGGCCGCCGCCTCGACGAAGGCGAAGGGGATGAAAACCACCCCATCCGGAATGGCATCGTCCTGGCGCGCCGTCAGTTCGACGGTGCCGCGGCGGGTGGTGACGCGCAGCATGTCGCCCGGGTTGATGCCGAGCTTGGCAATCGTGCCGCGCGACACCGAAGCCACCGCCCCCGGCTCAAGCGCGTCGAGCACTGTCGCGCGGCGCGTCATCGCGCCGGTATGCCAATGCTCAAGCTCGCGGCCGGTGGTGAGGATGAATGGGTATTCGGCATCCGGCGTCTCGTCCGGTGGCTTAAGCTTTGCCGCGACCAACTTGCCGAAGCCGCCCGGACGCGGAAAGCCCTTGTCGAACACCACGTCGCGGCCGGGCTTGTCTGGAGCATCAGCCGGGTAGGTCACCGCGCTTTCACGCTGCACGCGTTCCCAGGAAATGTTGTCGAGCGACGGCATCAGCGACGCCATCTCGGTGTAGATTTCATCCGGACCCCGGTAATTCCAGTTCAGGCCGATGCGGCGGCCAAGTTCCTGAATGAGCCACCAATCATGCCGCGTGTCGCCCGGCAGCGGCAGCGCTTGACGGCCCATCTGCACTTGGCGATTGGTATTGGTCACTGTGCCGGCTTTCTCCGGCCACGCCGACGCCGGCAGCACGACATCGGCATAGACCGCAGTCTCGGTTAGAAAAAGGTCCTGGACTACGAGATGCTCGAGATGCGCTAGCGCCTGGCGGGCATGATTGAGGTCGGGATCCGACATCGCCGGATTCTCACCCATGATGTACATACCCTTGATCACGTCGGCATGGACCGCGTCCATGATCTCGACGACGGTGAGGCCCTTTTTCGGATCGAGCTTGGCGCCCCAAGCATCCTCGTAGCGCGCGCGGATTTGCGGGTCATCCACCGATTTGTAGTCCGGGAAGAACATCGGCACGAGGCCAGCGTCGGAAGCGCCCTGCACGTTATTCTGACCCCGCAAGGGATGCAGTCCGGTACCCGGCCGGCCGATCTGGCCGGTGATCAGCGACAGCGCGATCAGGCATCGTGCATTGTCGGTGCCGTGGGTGTGCTGGGATATGCCCATGCCCCAGAAGATGATCGCCGACTTGGCGCGGGCGAATTTGCGCGCCACGGCGCGAATGACGTCTGCTTCGACGCCGCAGATCGGCGCCATTTCCTCGGGCGTGTAATCCTTGATGCTGTCGGCGAACTGCTTAAATCCCTCGACATAGGTCTGAATGTACTGCTCGTCGTAGAGCCTTTCGGCGACGATGGTGTTGAGCATGCCGTTGAGCATCGCCACGTCGGTGCCGTTCTTGAACTGCAGCATGTGGGTGGCGTGGCGCTTAAGCGCCTGGCCGCGCGGATCGGCCACGATAAGAGTGGCGCCGCGCTTTTTGGCCTGCTTGAAGAACGTCGCGGCGACCGGGTGGTTCTCGGTCGGATTGGCGCCGATCACGAAGATCACTTCCGAGTTCTTGCATTCGTTGAAGGTGGCCGACACCGCGCCGGAGCCGACGCCTTCCATCAGGGCCGCAACCGACGAGGCGTGACACAGCCGCGTGCAGTGATCCACGTTATTAGTGCCGAATCCGGTGCGTACCAGCTTCTGAAAAAGATAGGCTTCCTCGTTCGAGCCCTTGGCCGAGCCAAATCCGGCCAATGCCTGCGGCCCGTCGCGGTCGCGAATTTTCTTCAAGCCCCCGGCGGCGCGATCGAGGGCTTCCTCCCAGGTCGCTTCGCGGAAGTGCGTCCAGGGATTCGACGGATCGATATATTCGTGCGGGACTTTCGCTACGCCGTCCTTGCGGATCATCGGCTTTGTGAGCCGCTGCGGATTATGCACATAGTCAAAGCCGAAACGGCCCTTGACGCACAGGCGGTTCTCGTTCGCCGGACCGTTCTTGCCGGTGACGTAAAGGAGCTTGTCGTTTTTGATGTGATAGGTGAGCTGACAACCGACGCCGCAATAGGGACAGACGCTGTCGACCGAGCGATCCGGCTTGCCGGTGAAGACGTTCTGCTCATCGACGAGGGTTGCCGGCATAAGCGCGCCGGTCGGGCAAGCCTGTACGCATTCGCCGCAGGCGACGCAGGTCGAAGCTCCCATCGGATCGTCGAAGTCGAATACGATTTTCTCGCCGTGGCCGCGCCCGGCCATGCCGATGACGTCATTCACTTGCACTTCGCGGCAGGCGCGGACGCATAGATTGCAATGAATGCAGGCGTCGAGATTGACCGCCATCGCCACGTGGCTGCGATCCGGCGGCGGCACTTCAGCGGATTTGCGCTTCGGGAAGCGGCCGGCTTCGACCTTGAGCTGCGTAACCGTTTTCCAGAGTTCGGAATCCGGATCGTGGGCCACCTTGATTTCGGGCTGGTCGGTGAGCAAGAGCTCGGCGACCATCTTACGCGCCGTCTTGGCCCGGTCGGTCTGGGTCTTGACCTTCATGCCCGGCGAGGGCGTGCGGATGCAGCTCGCCGCCAAGACGCGCTCGCCTTCGATTTCGACCATGCAGACCCGGCAGTTGCCGTCCGGCCGGTATCCGGGTTGCGGCGAATAGCACAAATGCGGCAGCTCGATGCCGAGCCGGCCCGCCGCGCTGAAGATCGTCTCGCCGTCGCGGATGTCGATCTCGCGATCGTCGATGGTGAACGTCTTGGCTGTAGGCGCGCCGCCCTTGCCGGCGACCTTATCGGCCGGGGCGGTATGCGCCACGGCGGGCTTGCCGTCGCCATAGTCGGCGCCGCCAGCGGCGCCCTTCTTGTCGTGGCCGTAGCCGACTGGTTTCTGTTCCTTGCGATCGTTCATGGCGCGGACCTTTGGATCACCAATGCCCCAGCGGCTTCTTCAGTTCGTCCGGGAAGTATTTTAGCACACACAAAAGCGGATTGGGTGCCGCCTGGCCGAGCCCGCAGATCGAGGCGTCCCGCATCAGCGCCGATAGCTCGTCGAGCAGGGTGGGGTCCCACGGCCCATTGGCCATCAGCTGCGTCGCCTTTTCGGTGCCGACCCGGCACGGCGTGCACTGGCCGCAACTCTCATCCTCAAAGAACTTGATGAGGTTCAGCGCCACAGCCTTCATATCGTCCTTGTCGGACAAGATCACAACCGCGTGGGAGCCTACGAAGCAGCCGTATTTTTCGAGCGTGCCGAAGTCGAGGGGGATATCGGCCATGGCTGCCGGCAGGATTCCGCCGGAGGCGCCGCCCGGCAGATAGCCCTTGAAGACGTGGCCGTCGGCCATGCCGCCGCAAAATTCCTCGATCAGCTCGCGCGCGGTAACGCCGGCGGGGGCGAGTTTCACGCCCGGATTCTTGACCCGGCCGGACACCGAAAAGCTGCGGAAGCCCTTTCGCTCGTGGCGGCCTTGCGACGTGAACCAGGTGACGCCCTTTTCGACAATGTCGCGCACCCAGAACAGGGTCTCGACGTTCTGTTCGAGCGTCGGACGGCCGAACAGGCCGACCTGTGCGACATAAGGCGGACGGTGGCGAGGCAAGCCGCGCTTGCCCTCGATCGATTCGATCATCGCCGATTCTTCGCCGCAGATATAAGCGCCGGCGCCGCGGCGCATATGAATCTTGGTATGTTTGGAAAGCCCGGCCTCCTCGACCTTGGCGATTTCCTGCTCAAGCAACAGGATCACTTCCGGGTATTCGTCGCGGACATAAATGTAGGTTTCCGGCGCCTCGACCACCCAGGCCGCGATCAGCATGCCTTCGATGAAGCGGTGCGGATCGCGTTCGAGATAGTAGCGATCCTTGAACGTGCCGGGCTCGCCTTCGTCGCAATTCACTGCGAACAGACGCGGCGCCGGCTCGGCACGCACCAGCGACCATTTCCGCCCCGTGGGGAACCCGGCGCCGCCGAGACCGCGCAGACCGGCATCGCCGACGATCTTGATGAGCTCGTCGCGCGTCCGCTTGCCGCCGAGGCATGCCGTGAGCAATTGATAGCCGCCGCTCTCCACATAGGCATCAAAACCGGTCGGCGTCGGATAGCATTCGGCATGCGCGGGCCTAGCCGCAGCCGCCGCAACCTTGGCCGCATCCGCGTGCATCACCTGGACATGACCGACGGCGCAAACCGGCGCCCGATCGCAAGCGCCCATGCACGGCGCACGCACGACGCGCACATCTGGGCCGAGCTTCGCCGTGAGATCGACGAGGAGGCGTTCGGCGCCGAGGAGCGCACAAGACAGCGAATCGCAGACCCGGACCGTCACCACGGGCGGCGGCGTCTCACCCTCCTTCACCACGTCGAAATGCGCGTAGAAGGTCGCAACCTCGTAAACCTCGGTCAAAGCGAGCTTCATCTCCTGCGCCAGTGCCGCGAGATGGGCGGCGGAGAGATGCCCATAATGATCCTGGATCAGGTGGAGATGCTCGATGAGCAGATCACGACGGCGCGGCCGGTCGATCAATAGATCCCGCACTTCCGCCAGCGCCTGGGGGTCGACCTGACGTCCTTTGGGCGTACGCGACGGCCGGCGGCGGCCGGTTTGGCCGCGCTCCGAACCCGTCCGGGGCAGCAATGTCGGCGGCGTGATCAGTGTCATCATTATTCTCTTTCTAGGACGCGAAAGGCTCGATTGGAACAGCGGTCCATGCCTCGGCGGGTCGCCGAATTTCGACTTGGCCGCGACACTTGGCCTCAGGCCAGGCCGCGCCGGGATCGGCAGGTTTGGCAGCTCTTCGCAAAGGGTCGGCAGTCACGATCAAGGCATTGATAAATAGTGATTTTTACGGGCCAATGCAAACGCCAAAGAGCATAACTTTCGTTGCTTTGCTGCGACCGTGGCACGGCGTTCTCCCGCTCTTTCGGTCACCTACCCGACAAAAGCTCGCACGGCTTACTCACCACCGACAATGGTCGAACTTGCTATTCGTCTCACGCTATAGGAGATTTTTCGGAACTCGCCGTGTGCGCCGAATCTCGACGACGCAGGGGAGAGGCCGCCAGCCACGCGTAAAAACAGGCTGCGGACTAATGGGGAAACCAAGGAGGACACGCCGATGACGACATTTGAACAGGCTGGGGGCGTTGTTGGTTCAGCTCCAGGCATTCTCGACCGCGACCGAATAGTTGCGGGCCCCCGCTTTACGCGTTGGCTGGTGCCGCCCGCTGCTTTGGCGATCCATCTGTGCATAGGCATGGCCTATGGCATGAGCGTGTTCTGGCTGCCCATGACCCGGCTTATCGGAAACGCGCCAGCGACCTGTGCGGGCATGTCTTTCGGTGATGAGCTGTTCACGACGACGTGCAATTGGACAGTCCCGAGCGTCACCCACATCTTCGAAATATTTATCGCCGTTCTTGGCATCGCCGCGGCGATTTGGGGCGGCTGGCTTGAGCATGCGGGCCCGCGCAAGGCAGGCTTCATTGCCGCACTGTGCTGGGGCGGCGGTTTGATTCTGTTGGGCCTGTCGCTTCCGCTTCATCAGCTTTGGCTGGTTTACCTGATTTCGATTCTCTGCGGCATAGGTCAGGGCCTCGGTTACATCACTCCGGTCTCCACCCTCATCAAATGGTTCCCCGATCGCCGCGGCATGGCAACCGGTTTTGCCATTATGGGCTACGGCGGCGGTGCCATGATCGGCGCGCCACTTGCCGTCTGGTTCATGGCACGTTTCGGCAGCGCCAGCATGTCCGGCGTTGCTACGGCGTTGATCGGGCTTGGCGTAATCTACCTAATCGCAATGACCATCGGAGCGTTCGGCTTCCGAGTCGCTCCCACGGGATGGAAGCCGCAAGGCTGGGTCGCGCCATCCGATCAGACCAATGCGATGATTACGCAGCGCCATGTGCATCTCAACCGGGTCTGGGGCATTCCTCAGTTCTGGCTGATTTGGGGCGTACTGTGCCTCAACGTCACAGCAGGAATTGCCGTTATCGCGATGGCAAGTCCGATGCTGCAGGATGTGTTCGGCGCCAAGCTGCTCGGCATCAATTCGACCGCGGCGCTCACCACTGCGCAAAAGGGCGCGATCGTCGCGGCCGCCGCCGGACTGGTCGGCTTGATCAGTCTCTTCAACAGTGTCGGCCGGCTATTCTGGGCTTCCTTGTCGGACAAGATGGGACGCAAGAACACTTACTATACGTTCTTCGTCCTCGGCATCATTCTGTACTGCCTGTTGCCGACCTGGGGGCACCTCGGCCTGCCGCTGCTGTTCGTGCTTTCGATCTGCATCATCTTGACGATGTATGGCGGCGGCTTCGCTACGGTTCCCGCCTATCTCGCCGACATTTTCGGGACGCAGATGGTAGGCGCGATCCATGGCCGGCTCATCACCGCGTGGTCGGTTGCCGGCGTTGTCGGCCCGATGATCATCGCCGGATTGCGGCAGTTCGAACTCGATCACGGCGTGCCGCATAATCTCGTCTATGACCTGACGCTCTACATCATGGCAGGCCTGTTGTTTGCCGGCCTTGTTTGTAACTTCTTCGTGAAGCCGGTCGATCCCAAGCACCACATGACTGATGAAGAGTTGACGCAGGAACGGGCATTACAGCGCGAAGATCGCATATCAGGCAACGTCGAGACTGCTGCTCGCGGTACCTTCGGTGCGGGCGCGGTCATTGCTTGGCTCGCGGTCGGTATCCCATTCTTCATTGGACTGTGGATCGCGCTGGAGAAGGGGGCGGCGCTGTTCTAGTTGCCTTGCAATTCCTCAAAAGGACAAGCGGCGCGGCCTTAAAAGCCGCGCCGCTTTTACATCCAGCATCTCCGACTGGCGCATTGCTTGCTAGATCCAGCAGGATCGCTTATTTTATGGTTTGGGAATGGAGTCTCCCAAGGCAGTGCCGCAAGGCTGATGACTCCTATCGGGCGTGTCGCGCCGGTAGGAGCCGTTTCCTTCCTGTGAGCGCCCGGAAAGGGCGCAGATGAAGACTCCTCATCCTTTGATGATGGTTCTGTGGATCGCCGGCGTGAGCTGGGCGGCAGCCATTCTCGCCTATCTGCTAGGCGGAGATATCGGGTGGATACTTCCGCTCTTGATGCTCGGTCTCCTGGCAGGAATCGCAGAATGGGCCGTGTCGCGGCGTGGCCTAGGGATTGAGAACGGGCCATGAAGAACCTAATCCAGCCTTCTTTCTTTCGCGTCTTTGATCTGCTGCAGGGCACCACCAATCCTGGGCTGAAGCTCTCGTCCTGGACGCATGAGGGCGTAGCTTGGGATCGGGAGCGCCATAGCTTTAGCGGGTCGAAACACGGCCTGACCATAGAGATCGTGACGCTCGTCAAACCGGGAAAGCGTGGTTGGAGTATTATGGTCGTCAAGGAATATTGGTGGGTCGGCAAGGAAAGCCGGGCTGTCAAATCATCGCGTTGGGCCAAGCCTATCGAGGGCCAACGGAGCGACATCCTGAATTGGTTCCGTGCCCAGGACGCCTTGCTCGACCGCCAACTTGTCGTCTCCCGAACCCTAGGGACGGTGGCGACACGAGCATCCGGGAACATCGAATATCTCGCCGAGGTCGACGATGACTAGCTCGGAGGCGGAAGCGGGCGCGGCGACGGCCCGCGGCCAACGCCCGGATGTGGGAATTCGACTGAAGAAAAGAAGAACCTTGGATTCCGACACCCTGCTTAGCGGAATAAAGCAAGCAGCCGCCATTGTTGCGTCCTCAATCGAACCCGACGCGCCGTTGGCCGCCCGGCTCGCCGCCCTGGCGGACCGCCTGCAACAGCAGCGCTTACAGATTGCCGTACTTGGACAGTTCAAGCGCGGCAAGAGCACATTCGTCAACGCTTTGCTCGGCGCCGCAGTCTTACCGACAGGCGCGTTGCCGCTCACCGCGATCCCCACGTTCATTTCCTGGCACGAAGAGCCATCGGTCCTGGTTCGATATGCCGATGGCAGACAATCCGAACAACTCAATGCCAAAGGCGCAGACGAAATCCGTGCAACATTGTTCCGTTTCGTGACCGAGGAGGCGAACCCGAAAAACCGCCTCGGCGTTGAACGGGTCGAGCTCTTTTACCCTTCTGCAATTTTGGCTGGCGGCAACGTCCTCATCGACACCCCCGGTATCGGTTCAACCTTGACGCATAATACCGAAGCGGCATTGCAGATTCTTCCCGAATGCGACGCATCGCTTTTTATAGTTTCGGCGGATCCGCCTATCACCGAAGTCGAATTGAGTTATTTGCGCCGGCTAAAGCCCAAGATCGGCCATACGTTCTTCGTCATCAACAAGATCGATTACGTCACGGCGGACGAGCAGCGCGCCGTGAGCGGTTTTATGTACAAGACCTTGGCAGATGACGCGCTAATCGAGCCCGGCGCGCCGATATTCGGGGTATCGGCACGACTGGGTTTGGCGGCCCGGCAGGCCGAGAATGCTCACGCGTGGACGGAAAGCGGGATGGCGGAGATCGAACGTAAATTCTCGCATTACCTCGCGACTAAAAAAACTCAGTCGCTGCGCGAAGCTATCGCGCGGAAGGCGCTTGACATAGTCGCCCAGGCCGACAGTGAGGTCGATTTGCGAAAAAGAGTCCTCGAAATACCGGTCGAGCAATTACAGCGCAAATTGTCGGAATTTGCGAGCGTCCTGGTATCCATTGAGTCGCAGCGCGTGACCATCGGCGACTTTCTATCCGGCGAGAGGCGACGGTTAACCGGCGAACTGGAAACGCAGGTTCAGAAGCTCCGCCGGGATACGCTAGGGCATTTGACGAGCGCGATTGACAACCTTGACCGGTTGGAAGACGACGGCGCGTGGGAGGAAGAAATAAAATCGAGCGTGTCGACCACGATCCAAACCGTGTTTGGCGCCGCCCAGGAGAAATTCGTCGACGCATTCTCCCATCGCGTCAGCGATTCTCTTTTCAATCACTGGCATCGGCTGGATGCCCTCACCGACGAGGTGCGCCAAACAGCCGCTAAGATGTTCAATGTCCAGTTCGCGGCCCAGACCGAGCCCGAAGCATTTCGTTTGGCTCACGAACCTTACTGGGTCACTGAACGCATCGCGGCGACGCTCATTCCCGACTTCAGCCGGGCAATCGATCGCTTACTGCCCAGGGCGCTGCGGCGCAACCGCCGCCGCTCCCGCATCGTTGTCGAGGCGAACGAGTTGATCGTTCGAAACGCAGAAAGTCTGCGCTGGGCTGTCATGCGGGGTCTTGACGAAACATTTCGTGCCGCGTCGGGGCAATTGGACGAACGATTTGTCGATGCGATCGCCACAACCAAGGGCGTCATGGAGGATGCCTTGGCGCAGCGCAGCGACCAGGCCTTTTTGATTGGACCCGCGCGTGATCAACTTAGCCAATCGAAGCAAGCACTGGCGGCAGCGCGCAGTGTAATTATCGACTCCGGTCGACAGGGCCGCGCGGAAAGTGGCGTCCCATGAGCTTTTACAGCATCCTATATCAGGCGCCCGAAGATCACATCGGTGACGATTCGTTTCAAGCGCAGTCGTTTTTCAACGATTTGAACTGCGACCAAATCGTCGCCTCCATTACGACCGGTAAGGACGAATACGATCTGAAGCCATTCTTTAATACCCCTCTTCACCGCGTCGGAGCGATCAACTACCGCCAAGAGGTCATGCGCGATCTGGAAGACGACGCACTTCGGCAATGCGTCAATGCATTCACTCAGGCGATGCGCGAAATTCGTGATTATCTTCTCCATGCCCGAAAGGCACATTACCGGGAGCAACAGCAAGCGTGGTTTTTGGACGCAGTCGAAACCTATTGCCGCGGCATCGCCACACTCGCGCATGATCTGCAGGGCCTGCAACCGAAGTCGCGCGGATTTTGTGAATTCAAAGAGCATTTGACGGAATACATCGTTTCTTCGCAATTTAGGTCTCTCGTTTTGGATGCCGGACGGCTAAGAGCAGATTTGGCGGCCATCAAATATTGCGTCCATATCAAAGGCGACGGATTTACCGTTCGCACTTTTCAAGACGAAGCGGATTACAGCGCCGATGTCGAGGCGACGTTCCGAAAATTTAAACAAGGCGCAACAAGGGATTACACGGTCCAATTCAAAGCGACCGAGGACATGAACCACATCGAGGCGAAGATTCTAGAGTTTGTCGCCAAATTGAACTTGAAGACTTTCGCCGCCATGGGTGATTTCTTTGTCAGACAGGCTGATTTTATCGACCCCTCGATCGCTACTTTCGATCGCGAAATTCAGTTCTATCTCGCGTATTTGGAATACATCGTGCCTCTACGCCATGCAGGACTGCCGTTCTGTTTTCCGCGAATTTCGGAGCAGGCGGGAAATATTTATAGCGACGAATCGTTCGACATGGCGCTCGCGCACAAGCTCGTCACCGAAGGCTCGATCGTCGTTCGCAATGATTTTCACCTCTCCGGCATCGAACGAATAATCGTCGTATCCGGCCCCAATCAGGGCGGCAAGACCACCTTTGCCCGGACCTTCGGACAATTGCACTACCTGGCGAGTATCGGCTGTCCGGTTCCGGGCTTACAGGCGGAACTTTTCCTTTTCGACCGCATATTCACGCACTTCGAAAAGGAAGAGAAAGTCGAGAATCTCCGGGGCAAGCTGGAGGACGATTTAGAGAGAGTTCATGACATTCTCAATGAAAGCACTTCTCGGTCGCTTATCGTTTTGAATGAAATCTTCACATCCACGACAGTCCATGACGAGACGTTCCTCGGTGGCAAAATAATGGAGAAAATACTGGCGCTCGGCGCATTGTGTGCGTGGGTGACCTTCGTCGACGAATTGGCCTCGTTTGCTCCGCAGGTTGTGTCGATGGTCAGCACCACTGTCCCGGGTAGTCCCGCGATGCGGACATTCAAGATCATAAGGAAGCCCGCGGACGGCCTCGCCTATGCAGTGGTAATCGCGCAGAAATACCGGCTGACCTATGGCGCGATCAAGGAACGCATCAGGTCATGAAAGCGCACCTGATGTTTGGTGAGCGCGATTTTGATCCGCAGCAGTTGCTTATTCGAAGGGAACGGGAACAGCGCCACAATCGAGGTGCCGAACAGGAACCGAGTTTGCACGGGATGTTGCCCTGGAACGAGGCGGCGCTGCGTCAAGACCTGGGATTGGACGTGCTGTTTCGGGCAATGGCTGCAGGCGATAGGTTTCTAGTCGATGTTGCACGGGTGGCGGTGCTATCGAGTTTGATCGACCTCCCAGCAATCCGATACCGACAGGATGTTCTCGCTGACAGCTTGAAAAACGCGCCTATCGTGCGGCGCATCTATCAAATCACCGTGGCCGCGATCGAAGGCGAGAGAAAGAACTATTGGGGCTCTTTCTCCCGCTATCCGTCGGCAACTCTTCATCGCGGAGTCGACGTGCTGCAAATATTCGTGGCTGCCCTGAGGCAGTTGCGCAGCCTCGCGGATCGCTATGGGAAGCAATTTGCATCGCGGGGCTACTCGACCCTCTTTGCTATGTTGAAGACGGAATTGAGCGACGAATATTTCGACATGGTTGAGGAACACTTATATCGGCTAAAATTTAATCGCGGCGCACTGGTCAGCGCACAACTGGGTAAAGGCAACAAGGGCACTGGATATGTCCTGCGCAAGCCGTTCGACGACCGGCGGAATTGGCTAACCCGCTTCCTCTCGGAAAGGCCGGCGAGCCACACCTATAAGCTTCACCCGCGCGACGAGGGCGGCGCGCGGGCGCTTTCGGAACTCAACGACCAGGGCGTCAACCTCGTCGCCAATGCGCTGGCACAGTCTACGGATCACATTCTCAGCTTCTTCTGCATGTTGCGCACGGAATTGGCCTTTTATATTGGCTGTCTCAATCTGCACGAGCGGCTCTCTCAATTGAACGAGCCCGTATGCCTTCCCACGCCAGCGCCAGCCGGCGAGCGTCAATTGTCATTTTCCGGCTTGTACGACGCGGCCTTGGCTTTAGCCAAGAATGAGCACGTTGTCGGCAACGACCTTAAGGCCGATCAGCGCGATGTCATTATCGTCACCGGTGCGAATACGGGTGGTAAATCCACCTTTTTGCGGAGCGTCGGTATCGCTCACGTCATGATGCAGGCCGGCATGTTCGTACCAGCGGAGCAGTTTTCGTCTGAGGTCTGCAATGGTGTCGTGACGCATTACAGGCGCGAAGAAGATAAGACGATGGACAGCGGCAAATGGGACGAAGAGCTCGCTCGCATGAGCAATATCGTCGACAGGCTCAATTCCGACTCGCTGATGCTTTTCAACGAATCCTTCGCGTCGACAAACGAGCGGGAAGGCTCCGAAATTGCCACCCAGATCGTCAGCGCTCTATTGGAACGACGCGTGAAAGTTCTTTATGTCACGCATTTATATCATTTCGCGCGCGCGGCCTTTCAGCGCAAATCTGATCGCGCAATATTTCTGCGGGCCGAGCGGCGACCGGATGGCTCGCGGCCATTTAAATTGATTGAGGCCGAGCCCCTGCAAAGGAGTTACGGCGAGGACCTGTACAAGGCGATCTTTCGCAATGAAGATTAGCAGGATCGCGCCCGGCGGCATCGGAGATGAGTGACGGGCACGGGTCTCCCCCTTAGCCAGCGTCGCCTCAAAGCCCGCACCACCTTTACATCAAGCAGGTCCCATCCGGCACTGGCATTCGCATCGCCGCGTCTTATGTTCGGCGCCAGAGGCGGCCGATGCCCCAAGCGATGCCAAACAAAACTGTTTTAATCTCCGGAATTGGCGTCGGCGGCCCGGCGCTGGCATTCTGGCTGCAGGCGGCGGGTTTCAAGCCGACGCTTGTCGAGCGCGCGCCGGCGCTGCGCACCGGCGGCTATGTCATCGATTTCTGGGGCCTTGGCTACGATCTCGCCGCGCGGATGGGATTGCTCGATGACATTAACCGGGTCGGCTATCACATGCGCGAGTTGCGCATGGTCGACGGCACCGGCAACTACCTCGCGGGGTTCGGCACGGGCGTATTCAACGATCTCACTGGCGGCCGCTACATCACGCTCGGCCGCAGTGACTTGTCGCAGCTGATATTCGACAGTGTAAAAACATCGTCAGAGGTTCTGTTCGGCGACGAAATCGTCGGACTGCACAATCAGGCGGCGTGCGTGGATGTCGAATTCAAAAGCGGTGCCCGCCGCAGCTTTGACCTGGTTGTCGGCGCCGACGGATTGCACTCGGCGGTGCGGCGGCTCGGGTTCGGACCGCAAGACCGCTTCGAGAAAAATCTCGGCTATAGTGTCGCCGCCTTCGAGGTCAAAGGATATCGGCCGCGTGACGAGGAGGTCTACGTCGTCCACGGCGAGCCCGGCCGCCAGCTTGCCCGCTTCGCTTTGCATGATGACCGGACGCTTTTTCTATTTATCTTTGCTGCGCAGCCCGGCATGCCCGTTGAGGGGTTGAGCCTGGACGCGCAAAAGGCAATTTTGCAAAGGCAATTCGCCGCTGACGGATGGGAATCCGCGCGCATTCTCGATGAACTCGACGGCGTCGAGGAGCTGTATTTCGACAGTGTCAGTCAGATCATCATGGATCGGTGGTCGCGGGACCGAATCGCGCTGATCGGCGATGCGGCGTTCTGCATCTCACTTCTGGGCGGACAGGGCGCGGCGCTGGCGGTGACGTCGGCTTATGTGCTGGCCGGCGAGCTCGCCAAGGCGCGCGGCTTCCACGACGCCGCCTTCGCCAATTACGAAGCCCTGCTGCGGAGCTACATTACGGCAAAGCAGCGTGGCGCCGAACGCTTTGCCGGGTTTTTTGCTCCGAGGACCCGGCTCGGGCTTGTTGTGCGCCAATATGCGATCAAATCGTTTCGCATCCCCGGTGTGGCGAAATTCTTAATCGGCGCCGACATCGCCGATAGTCTTCAGCTGCCTGACTATGGCTTCCCAAGCGCAATATCCGCCGCGTCCCAGATAGCCGTCTGAAAAGCAAAACGGCGCCGCCTTAAAAGCCGCGCCGTCTTTTATCTTGCCAGATATGGCCGGAAACTACGCGACCTTTTCCTTCAAGTGCGGGAACATGGCGTGAAGCGCCTCCTGGTCCATCTCGGTCTTGAATTTGTGGCGGTCCTTCAGCGTGGCGGCTTTTTGCGCGGCGGGGCGCGCGTTGATTTCATCGACCAGCCGCTTCAAATTCTTGAACTTATCCCAAGCGCCCTCGCCGACCACATTCGGCAGCATCCGCGCCCAGCCCCACACGTTCATGTCGACGATGGTGTAGCTGTCGCCCAGCATGTATTTGTGCTTGCCGAGCCGCTCATCGAGAATGCCGGCATGGCGCTGGCCCTCGAAGACATAGCGATTGATCGCGTAAGGCAGTTTCTCCGGCGCATAGACGCGGAAGTGAACCGCCTGACCGAAATAGGGTCCGACGCCCGACGACACGAAGAACATCCAGGACAACAGTTCGCCGCGCGCCTTGTCGGTCTTCGCCGGCAGGAACTTGCCGGTCTTCTCGGCGAGGTAAAGCAGAATCGCGCTTGAATCGAACACCGTGGCGTCGCCGTCGACGATCGCCGGCAATTTGGCGTTCGGATTGATCGCCAGAAACTCCGGCTTGTGCTGCTCGCCCTTGCGGGTGTCGACCGGAATGCCCTCGTAGGGCAAGCCGGTTTCTTCGAGAAATAGCGCGACCTTGGTCGGGTTCGGCGCACCGCTATAGTAGAACTTCAGCATTGGTCTTTCCTTTTGTTGGCGTCATTGCGAGCGCAGCGAAGCAATGCAGTAGGTTCGGAGAGCTGAATTGCTTCGTCGCTTCGCTCCTCGCAATGACAGTTAAAACAGTCCGACAATCTTGCCGTCGGGCCCGATGTCGATCACGTCGGCGGCGGGCACTCTCGGCAATCCCGGCATGGTCATGACCTCGCCGCAGATCGCAACGACGAACTCAGCGCCGGCCGACAGCCGTACTTCACGCACGTTGATGACGTGATCGCTCGGCGCGCCTTTGGCGTCCGGGTTGGTCGAGAAGCTATATTGCGTCTTGGCGACGCAAATCGGGAATTTGCCGTAGCCCATCGACTCGAAATTCGCCAATTGATCGCGCACCGATTTGTCCGCGGTGACGTCCTTGGCCCGGTAGATTTCCCTGGCGATGGTGCGGATTTTCTCGAACAGCGGCATATCGTCGGGATAGAGGAATTTGAGCTTGCTCTGGCCGCTTTCGGCCACCTTGACGACGGCGCGCGCGACGTTCGCCGCGCCCTCGCCGCCCATCGCCCAGTGATCGGCCATCAGCGCTTCCACGCCAAGCGCCTTGCATTTGTCCTCGACCAGCTTGATCTCAGCGTCGGTATCGGCGGAGAAGCGGTTGATCGAGACCAGCGGTACGACGCCGAACTTGCGCACGTTCTCGATATGGCGCTGCAGGTTCGCCATGCCGGCTTCGAGCGCCTTGAGGTTCTCGGCTTTGAGATCCTCTTTCTTGACGCCGCCGTGCATCTTGAGCGCGCGGATGGTGGCGACCAGCACGACGCAATCGGGCGCAATGCCGGCTTTGCGGCATTTGATGTCCATGAATTTCTCGGCGCCGAGATCGGCACCGAAGCCCGCCTCGGTGACGACGTAGTCGGCAAGTTTCAGCGCGGTCGTCGTTGCCAGCACCGAGTTGCAGCCGTGCGCGATATTGGCGAACGGCCCGCCGTGGATGAACGCCGGCGTGCCTTCGAGGGTCTGCACCAGGTTCGGCGCCAAAGCCTCCTTGAGCAGCACGGTCATGGCGCCGTGTGCTTTGAGGTCGCCGGCGCGGATTGGCTTGCGGTCGCGGGTATAGCCGACCACGATACTGCCGAGCCGCTTCTTGAGATCGTCGAGATCGCGCGCCAGGCAGAATATCGCCATCACTTCCGAAGCGACGGTAATGTCGAAACCGTCCTCGCGCGGAAATCCGTTGGCAACGCCGCCGAGCGAATTGACGATCGAGCGCAGCGCGCGGTCGTTCATGTCGAGCACCCGGCGCCAGGCCACGCGGCGCGGATCGATGCCGAGCGAGTTGCCCCAATAAATATGATTGTCGAGCAGTGCGGCGAGCAGGTTGTTTGCCGACGTAATGGCATGGAAATCGCCGGTGAAGTGCAGGTTGATGTCCTCCATCGGCACGACCTGCGCATAACCGCCGCCGGCGGCGCCGCCTTTGACGCCGAACGACGGGCCGAGCGACGGCTCGCGGATGCACAGCATCGCTTTTTTGCCGATGTGATTGAGCGCATCGGTCAAGCCCACGGTCGTCGTGGTCTTGCCTTCGCCCGCCGGGGTCGGGTTGACGGCGGTGACCAGGATCAGCTTGCCGTTGGGCTTGCTCTGTAGCGATTTGACGAAGTCCATCGACACTTTGGCCTTGTAGTGGCCATAGGGTTCGAGATTCTCCGGCGCGATGCCGAGTTTTTCGCGAGCGACGTCAACGATCGGCCGCTTCTTGGCGGCCTGCGAGATTTCAATATCCGATTTCGGCGACTGATGTTGTGAGGCGGGCATGTCAAATATCCATCGATTGAAAGGGGACCCGGCAGGGTTCGGAGTTCGTCATGCCCGGCCTTGTGCCGGGCATCCACGTTTTCATTCGCGAAAGACCTGGATGGCCGGGACGGGCCTGGCCATGACGCAGTTGGTCATGTGAAACGAGCCTTCGGCTGGAGGCTTGCGGATTTCGCCCACTCGCCGGCTTCGACCTTCTTGCCGTCGGCGGGCTGCACGCGAGTAACCTTGAAGCGCCCGTCGGCGCAGACCACGGTGAAGCCGTCCGCTTCGACCGCGGCGATCTCGCCAAGCTTGCCGCCGATGCCCTTGGGGTCCTTAGCGGGCAACGGCTTGGCGTCGAAAATCTTGAGCTGCTTGCCGTCGAGCGTCGTCCAGGCGCCGGGCGCCGGATTACAGCCACGGATGAGGCGATCGATCTGCGCCCAGGGCTTGCCCCAATCGATCTTGGCGTTATCGGCGGTGCAGCGGCCTTCGTAGGTCGCCTTCGCTTCGTCCTGCTTGATCCGCGGCGCCTTGCCGGCTTTGACGAGATCGACGGATTCGAGCATCGCCTCGACCCCCATCGGAAACAGCCGGTCGAAATAGACCGTACCGAGCGTGTCGGCCGGACCGATCGGCGTTTTCTTCTGCAGCAGCACCGCGCCGGTATCGAGCCCATTGTCCGGCCAGAAGATCGACAGCCCCGTTTCCGTCTCGCCTTTGATGATCGGCCAGTTGATGGCGCTGGCGCCACGATAGGCCGGCAACAGCGAAGGGTGATATTGGATGGAGCCGTGGGTCGGGATGTTGAGGAATTCCTCAGGAACGAACAGCGTGACAAAGGCCATCACCTGCAGGTCGGGTTTGAGAGCTTTGAATTCCTCCCAAACTTCGGGCCTCTTGTAGGAATCGGGCTGATGCACCGGAAGCTTGGCGGCAAGCGCCGCTTCCTTCAGCGGGTCGGCTTTCGCGCCCGGCTTTTCCGGCGCGACATAGACGGCGACAACCTCGTCGCCGCGCTTAAGCAGCGCTTCCAGCACGGCCTTGCCGAACGCCTGCTGCCCGTGAACAACGATTCGCATTCAGTTCTTCTCCATACTTTGTCGCGCAGACCGCGGCCGCGAATAGCGAGTGGCGGATATCAAACACTACCGCCGCGCGCTTATTGAGCGCTAAATGCACTCAGCATTCGCTCACCTATGCAGCCTCCGCCTTGGCCGGCTTCTCGGGAGCGGTGATCGCGCCCGACGCTTTGATCTCGCCGACTTCCTTCGCGGAATAGCCGAGTACGTTGCGCAATATCTCGTCGGTATGTTCGCCGAGCAGCGGCGAGCGCCGCACGTCGGCCGGCGAGTCCGACAATTTGACCGGGTTGCCGACGGTAAGATATTTGCCGCGGCCCGGATGATCGACTTCGACCACCGTGCCGGTTGCACGCAACGACTCCTCGTGGGCGAGTTCCTTCATCGACAGAATCGGCCCGACCGGGATGTCGTGCGCATTGCACCTTTCCATGACCTCGAATTTGGTCATGGTCTTGGTCCACTCTTCGATGGTGTCGAAGATCTGCCGCAGCCGCGGCAAGCGCGCCGGCGGCGTCGCATAATCCGCTTCCGTCTTCCATTCCGGCTTACCGATCAGATCGCAGATCGCTCCCCATACCGGCGCCTGGGTAATGAAATACACGTAAGCGTTGGGGTCTTTCTCCCAGCCCTTGCACTTGAGAATCCAGCCCGGCTGACCGCCGCCGGAATCGTTGCCGGCGCGCGGCGTCGCATCGCCGAACGGCACGTTCTCACCGTACTGGCTATATTCAGTAAGCGGACCGTGTTTCAGCCGCTGCTGATCGCGCAGTTTGACGCGCGCCAGATTGAGAACGCCGTCCTGCATGGCACACAGCACTTTTTGTCCGCGACCGGTGCGGACGCGTTGGAACAGTGCGGTGACGATGCCAAGCGCGAGATGCAGTCCGGTGCCCGAATCGCCAATCTGCGCGCCGGTCACCAGCGGCGGCCCGTCGCGGAAGCCCGTCGTCGATGCCGAGCCGCCGGCGCATTGCGCGACGTTCTCGTAAACCTTGCACTCTTCGTACGGGCCCGGCCCAAAGCCTTTCACCGAGGCGACGATCATGCGCGGATTGAGCTTATGAATGTGCTCCCAGGTGAGGCCCATGCGATCGAGCGCGCCGGGCGCGAAGTTCTCAACCAGCACGTCGCACTCTTTCACCAGCCGATCGAGAATCGCTTTGCCGGCGGGATGCTTGGAATCGATGGTGATCGACCGTTTCGAGGCGTTGAGCATGGTGAAGTACAGGCTGTCCTGACCCTTCACGTCGCGCAACTGTGTGCGGGTGATGTCGCCGACGCCGGGACGTTCCACCTTCATGACGTCGGCGCCCATGTAAGCCAGAAGCTGGGTGCATGTAGGACCTGACTGCACATGGGTGAAGTCGAGGATTTTCACGCCTTCGAGCGCCCTGCCCGCCTGGCCCCATGGCTTGGCCGAAGGCCGCGGCAGGCCGTGGCCATTCGATTTTGCGCCGTTGGATTTTCCCGACGACTTTTTCACCTTCAGCGTGACGACCTTCTTGGCGGATGTCCTTGCCCCGGCTTTCGATTTGGCGGCCTTGGATTTGGCAGCCTTGGATTTAACCTTGGCTTTCTTTTTCGCAGCCATGTGTTTTCTCCCTAATTCGTTATTTCTTGCGCAGCGCGCTTTTCGGATTGAGGTTGCCGATTCTGCCGCTCTCGCTCCCGGCCGCCGGATCGATCACCGCATTGACCAGCGTCGGCTTACGCGAGTCCATGGCGGCATTCACCGCGCGTTTGAGCTCGTCGGGCGACGTGGCGTTGACGCCGACGCCGCCGAAGGCCTCGATCATCTTGTCGTAGCGCGAGCCCTTCACGAAGACCGTGGGGGCCG
>JBAQHW010000484.1:0-5330 GCA_049288525.1 Xanthobacteraceae bacterium | reverse complement strand
TGGCAGGACCTCGGCGCGCGGCGCGGCATTCCGGTTGCGGTGTTGCGGCTTGCCGGCATTTACGGCCCTGGCCGCAATGCACTGACGCAAATTGTCCGTGGTGGCGCACGCCGCATCGTCAAGCCCGGACAGGTGTTCAACCGCATCCACGTCGACGACATCGCCCAGGCCATCGATGCAGCATTGGCCGGCGGAGCATCGGGCATTGTCAATGTCGCCGACGACGAGCCGTCGCCACCCGCCGAGCCGCTGGCGTTTGCGGCACAGCTTCTCGGCGTTCCGCCGCCGCCGGAAGTGCCGTTCGAACGGGCGGCGCCGACAATGTCGCCGCTGGCCTTGAGCTTCTGGCAAGAATGCCGTCGCGTGCGAAACGACAAGCTCAAGCGCGAGCTTGGCGTGATCTTGCGTTATCCGACTTATCGGGAAGGACTGAGGGCGTTGCTTGCAGAAACGATCAATGCAGGCTCGGCCCCTTGAGGAAGCGGTTGCGCTCGCTCGATTTGACCTTGAACTCCATCGTCTCGCCGTCTCGATAAACCGACAGCGGCACATCGACACCGGCCGGACCCTGCGCCCAGATATGGCGGAAGAAACCGGCGAGATCGCTCACGTCCTTGCCGGCAACCGAGAGGATGATGTCGCCGGTGCGCAGGTCCGCTTTCTTGGCCGGCCCGCGGTCGGCCAAGCCGACGACGACCAGCCGATCCTCGACTTCGGTCGCGTAAAGGCCGAGCCACGGCCGCGGCGGCGCGTTTCTGCGGCCGAATTTCATCAGGTCGTCGACGATAGGCTTCAGCAAATCGATCGGCACCATCATGTTGATGTTTTGCGTTTGACCCTTCTCGACGGCGTGCTGAAGCTGCAGCGAGCCGATGCCGATGAGGTCGCCGGCGGGCCCGATCAAGGCGGTGCCGCCCCAGTTCGGATGCGCCGGCGCGGTGAAGATCGCTTCGTCGAGCACGTATTCCCAATAACCGGCGAATTCCTGCTTGGCGACGATGCGCGCGGCGACCGAGCGCTGCCGCCCGCCGAAGCCACCGACCACGACCCGCTCGCCGACCGATGCCGCGGTGGAATCGCCGATCGCCAGCCCCGGCACGTCGAGCTTCGCCAGCGCCTGCACCAGGCCGAAACCGGTCTCCTGGTCGTAGCCGAGCACATGGCCTTGCACCGAACGGCCGTCGTTGAGTGTGATCCAGAGCGTGTCCGCTTCGGTTATCAGATAGCCGATGGTCAACACCAGGCCGTTGCCGCGGATGAACACCCCGTTTCCCGCGCGCTCGGTGCCCAACGTGTCGGCGGTGAAGGCGTCGGCGGGAACGATGCTGCGCAGCCCGACCACGCTGGCGAGCGCATGCTCGAGGTCGTAGCTGTAGTCGGCTGCTTTGGGTTGCGCCGAAGACGGCACTTTCCAGTTGCTCACGGATGGCATCGATCTTTCCTTCGCTCGCGGCAGCCGATTTCGCGACTTACTCTACTAGCCGGGTTGAGACTACTAGCCGAGTTGACGCGCCGGAGAAATGCCGGCGAGCAGGGTTATCCATCGCCGCCACCTTCAGATACTTGTCAATGCGGCCGCCCCGGATCAAGCCCGCCGGCAGGCCCCGCTGCTAGTTGCCCGACAGTCCGGCGTTGAGGAAGTCCTTCGACCATTTGGCATAGTCGGCCTGCCGGCTTACCCGTTTCATCAAGTCGGGCGAGGCTACGCCTTTAAGCTCGGCCGGCGCGGTGCCGGCGCGCAGCGCCTTGAGCGTCTCGTGCACCGCATTGACCGCCGCCATGAACGGCATGTGGCCTTGCAGACAGACGCGGACATTGCGCGCAGACAGATAATCGAGATCGTAGAGTTCGGGGCCGGCGCCGCCGAGGAACAACGGCAGCTTGACCGCGGCGGCGACGGCGTCGAGCTGGCTGCGCGTCTTTACGCCCACCATGAACAGCATATCGACGCCGGCCTCTTCATAGGCCTTGAGTCGCGCGATCGTGTCCTCGACGCCGGTCATTGCCACGGCGCTGGTGCGGCCGACGATGACTAGCCGTTTGTCCTGCCGGCCGGCCAGCGCCGCTTTCATCTTGCCGACGCCCTCGGCGATAGGGATCAAGCTCGCTCCGCTCGCGCCGTAGTTCGTCGGCAGCGCGGTATCCTCGATGGTCAGCGCCGCGACGCCGGCGGTCTCCAGCTCTTCGACCGTGCGCTTGACGTTGAGCGCGTTGCCATAGCCGTGGTCGGCGTCGACCAGAAGCGGCAGCTTGCCGGCGCGGTTGATGCGGTACGCCTGTTGCGCGAATTCCGTCAGCGTCAATACGATGATGTCCGGCGCGCCGAGCACCGCGAATGACGCAATCGAGCCGGCGAGCATGCCGGCCTCGAAGCCGAGATCTTCGGCGATGCGCGCCGAGATCGCGTCGTAGACCGATCCCGGGTAAATGCAACGCGGTCCTGCGATGATGGCGCGCAGCCGTTCGCGCCGGTCAGTCCAATCCATGCTGGTGCCTCTGATCTGTTATCCGCCGTGCTGCCGGCGACTGCCGCAGTCTAGCATGAGGCAGGCGCGTTGCCTCGCGCGCCGCGACGGCGCGCGGAAGCTGGGCCAGGGGGTGGCTCGGCTTGCGTTGAACGCAGACTATTTGTTGGCGGCGGTCGAGGTGTCCGGCGATGAGGCGGCCAGCTGCAGGGCTTGCAGTTTCTTCTGCATGGCGGGCAGGGTCGCCACCAGCGCGCAATTGGCCTGATCTTGCGCTGCCTCTTTTTGCACCTCTGTCCAACGCGCATCGGCGTCTTGCCGGCTCCAAGGCCGGCGAGTCGCCGGATTGAAGGAGCGCTGCAGCGCCAGGCTGTCCAGCGAACGGTGATAATCCGCCAGATCAAGAACGCGATCGCGCTGCTGAAAATAGAAATTTGCGCCGTTCAACTCCACGCAATGGGTCAGCGTCTTGGCGAAGATGTGCTGCACGGCTTGCGCATTGAATATTTTGCCCTTGAGATCGTCGACAGAGGCATTTTGTGCGTAGAGCAGGCTGGCGAATTGAGTGGATAGCAATATCCCCCCTGCGACGCCCCCGAGCCATGAATGCGAAATAGCCGAATGCGAAATAACGCGCGCCATGATCTCATCCCCCAATGAAAGGCCCGGCGTTGGTCAAGGTCCCAGGGAATGAGCCCTAATTCAAAGCCGTCGGTGGCCGCTATTACCAAGGTCACACAACCGCTCCGGGCGCCGCCGTTACCAAATTTTCACCATGCTCGAGGGAACTGCGGCCTGGGCGCCCAAATATCGGCAGAAAGCGCGGTTTCGTGCCTTGTTCCCGCCAAATGTTGCCGTCAAAAATGCCTCTGAAGTTTGGGGTCGTAGGGGGTCGGTTTTGCGTCGTTTTAGTTCTGTCATGGTGGCATGTGCGGTTGCGGCGTGCTTGGCCGGGCCGCTCGGCAGTGCGCACGCACAAAATTTTCCCCCGCAACCTGCACCGGCGCCCTATTCCGCTCCGGCCGCCTATCGCGACGCGGATGGTGCTCCTATCGATCCGCGCTACGTTCAGCCCGGGTCCGACGAAGACGCTGCCCCTGCTGCAGTCGCCGGCCAGCCCTATTTTGCGCCGCAGCCGTTGCCGGCTGTTGACGGCCGCCCTCCAGGCACGGTTTCCGGCGCCGATGCCTCGGATGTGACCGGCTCGATCAACTCTCCGGCGCCATCCGCACCTCCGGCGGGACCGGCGATGCAATCCGCTCCGCCGCCGGCCGTGATGGCGTCGCTGCCGGGGCAATCGCAGCCGGATCAGAATGCGGACACGCAATTGCCGTCGCGGTTCCAGCGGCAAATCGTGAATTTTCCGACGCCCGAGCCGGCCGGCACCATCATCGTCGATACGCCGAACACCTACCTCTATCTAATTCTCGGCCACGGTAAGGCGCTGCGCTACGGCATCGGCGTCGGCCGCGACGGCTTCACCTGGTCGGGCACCGAGCGCATCACCCGGATGAAAGAATGGCCGGACTGGTTCCCGCCGAAAGAGATGATCGACCGTCAACCTTATCTGCCGCGCTTCATGGCCGGCGGCGAGAGCAACCCGCTCGGCGCCCGCGCCATGTATCTCGGCAATACGCTGTACCGCATCCACGGCACCAACGATCCGACGTCGATCGGCAAATACACCTCCTCGGGCTGCATCCACCTGACCAACGAAGACGTTGAAGACCTCTACAGCCGGGTCAATATCGGCACCCGCGTCGTGGTCTTGCCGGCGACCATGCCGACCACGCTGTCGGACGTGCCGCAGTCGCCGCCGAATGCGGCCGGCGAGCGCTACTCGGCGCTACCGCAGGCCGCCGGCGCGCCGCCTTTACCGGCGGCGCAGGTGATCCGCTAGATCGTCCGGCGCCGGGATTGACTGCGGCGGCGACGACAGGCTCATAAGCGTTCGCGCCAATACGAATGTCGCGAAGAGTCGCGAAAGAGCCGCGCCGTGGTCCCTCTCTCCATCCTCGATCTATCGCCTGTGACGACGGCGACGCCGGGTTCGGTGGCGCTGCGCAATTCGCTCGATCTGGCGCGGCTTGCCGACCGGCTCGGCTACAAGCGCTACTGGGTCGCCGAGCATCATAATCTCGCGAATATCGCCAGTTCCGCGCCCGAAATCATGATCGGGCAGATCGCCGCGATCACCTCGCATCTGCGGGTCGGCTCGGGCGGCGTGATGCTGCCGAACCATGCGCCGCTGATGGTCGCGGAACGCTTCAAGGTGCTGGAGGCACTCTTTCCCGGCCGCATCGATCTCGGGCTCGGCCGTGCGCCTGGCACCGATCAGGTCACGTCTTACGCGCTGCGCGCGCGACAGGACCCGCGGCAAGGTGACGACTTCCTGGAGCGCTTCCAAGAACTTCTGCTGCTCGAGCGCGGCGGCTTTCCGGAAGGCCATCCGTTCCGCAACGTGCACGCCGTTCCCGCCGACGTGGCGCTGCCGCCGATCTGGCTGTTGGGCTCGAGCGGCTACAGCGCCGAGCTTGCCGCCGCCGTCGGCATGGGTTTCGCTTTTGCGCATCATTTCGCCGATTACGACGCGGCAAGCGCCATGCTCACGTACCGCGACCACTTCAAGGCGTCGGCGACGATGGCCGCGCCGTACGCCATTCTCGGCACCGCGGTGATTGCGGCCGACAGCGATGCGGAGGCCGAGCGCATCGCATCGAGCGCCGAATTGCAATACGTGCGTCGCGCGAAGGGCGAATATCTGGCGCTGGCCTCGCCTGAAGAGGCGGCGGCCTATCCCTATACCGCGGACGATCGCGAACGCCTGGCGCGCCATCGCACGCGCCTGGTCATCGGCGGCATCGA
>JBAQHW010000483.1:0-1615 GCA_049288525.1 Xanthobacteraceae bacterium | reverse complement strand
GCCACGACGTGTTATTCGATATCGACTGGCAGGGCACGCAGCAGCTTCATGAAAAAGCGCGCGACGATCTCGTGAGCGTCTTCATTCTGCCGCCGACCGTGGGCGAACTGGCGCGCCGGCTCAAGCGCCGCGCCCAGGACAGCAAGTCCGTTATCGGATCGCGCATGGCGAAGGCCGCCGGCGAGATGAGCCATTGGCCGGAATACGACTACGTCATCGTCAACCGCGACAAAAACGAAGCCTTTGGCGAGGTGCGCGCAATCCTGGCGGCGGAACGGCTCAAGCGCGAACGGCAGATCGGATTGTCCGCCTTCGTGCGCGCGCTGCAGGCGAAACTTTAGACCGCGGGCGTCAGCACCGTTCGGCCGACGACGCGCCCGGCGCGCAGATCATCGAGCGCCTTTTGCGCCTCATTGAGTGGGCGCTCATGCGTCGGGATCGTGTGCAATTTGCCGCTCTTCGCCAGATCGACGAGTTCGCGCGCCTCGGCAAGCGTGCCGGTGAGCGTGCCCTCAATCGTCATGGCTTTGATGGCGATCATGGCGGCGGGGATGGAGAACGAACCGCCAAGCAGGCCAGTCACCACCACTTTGCCGCCGCGGCCGAGCACGCCGGTGGCAAATTGCAGAGATTTGTCCGACCCGACGAAGTCGCAGGCCGCCATCACGCCGCCTGTCGCTTTCATGATGTCGCGGCGCGATTCCGGATCGGACGGATCGAACGCCTGGGCCGCGCCGGCGGCGAGCGCTGCGTCGCGTTTGGTGGCGTCGATGTCGGCGACGAGCGGCGGTTCGCGAAACAGCGTTCGCGCAATTGCCAAGCCCATCATGCCGACGCCGCCCATGCCGACGAGCAGCACCGGCCCGCGCTCGGCCCGATCGCCGAGATGGCGAAGCGCCGAAAAAGCCGTCAAGCCGGAGCACATCAGCGGTCCGGCGAAGTCCGGCGACAGTGGCGTATAATCGACCAGATAACGAGGATGCGGCACCAGGACGTGCGTGGCATAGCCGCCGTCCACCGCGATGCCGAGATGGCGGTGCGAGCTGCACAGATTCTCCTCGCCGCCGCGGCAGGCGGTGCAACTGCCGCAACCGATCCAGGGATAGACCGCGATGGGATGTCCGATCGCCGTCCCTTCGACGGCGGGTCCCGCCGCCTCCACCACGCCGGCGATTTCGTGGCCAAGGGTAAAGGGCAAGGTGCGGCCTTTGGTGATGTCGAGCCGCTTGTCGCCGCCCAGAGCGAAATAGCCGTCCTGGATATGAAGGTCGGAATGGCAGACCCCACAGCATTCGACGCGCACCAGAACCTCGGTGCCGCGCGGCGTCGGAAGCTCGGCGACGGTTTCGCACAGCGCTTGACCATAGGTGACGAGCGATTGGCGGTGGAATTGGGTCATGCGGTCGGTGTCTCCAAAAACGAGCCCATCATGCCCGATCAGAAGGGGCGGCGGCGAGTGCCTGCGCCAGCGCCACAAAACCGGCAACGGAAATATCCTCGGCCCGCGCCGTAGGGTCGAGACCGGCTTGCGCGATCAAGCCGGGTGCATCGACCGCGAGCGGCCGCAAGCTCTGCCGAAGCATTTTGCGGCGTTGGCCAAATGCGGCCTGCGTCA
>JBAQHW010000482.1:0-3495 GCA_049288525.1 Xanthobacteraceae bacterium | reverse complement strand
ACGGCGAACGGCAGCGCCGACCAGACGTAAAGGTGCTCGACCGGTAAGCCGACGAACAGCGCGCCTACCAAGGGACCGACAATGGCGCCGAGCCGGCCGATGCCGAGCTGCCAGCCGGAACCGTTGGCGCGCAGAATGGTGGGATAGATCAGCGCGCCCACGACATTGATGCCCGATTGGATGCCCAAGACCACCGCGCCGGCAAAGAACGTCGCGACCAACAGTGCGGTGGTCGAGCTCAACCCCGCATAGCCGATCGAGGCGACGACCGGCACGGCGATGACGAACAAAATGGCGATGGCGAAAAAGCGGTGCCGCTGCAGCCACCAGCACAGTACCAGCGCGCCGACAGTTCCGCCGACTTGCAGCGCAGCGCCGGCCAAAGCGGCGGTTGCCGGCGGCACATGGGCCGCGCCCATCAGCGTCGGCGTCCAACTGATGAGGAAGAAATAGCCCATCAGGTTGAGCGCGAACATCAGCCAGGTCAGCGGCGTGATCAGGGCAAGACCCTGCCCGAACAGATAAATCGGATTCGGGCTTGGCAGTTGCTGCTCGTCTTCGATCACGTAGCGCGCGTTGGCGGGCACCACGAAGTCCGGCTGGATCGATTTGATCAGCGCCTCGATTTTCGGCCGCTGCCTGTCGTGCAGCGTCATGAACTTGATCGATTCCGGCAAGCCAAAGATCGCTGCGAGCGCTAACACCACCGGCACGATGCCGCCGATCTCGAATAGGATTTGCCAGCCATGCTGCGGCACGAGACCCGCGCCGACGAAGCCGGCCATCGCTCCCCCGAGCGGAACGAGGCCGGCGGCAATAATCGCCAGCGTAGCGCGCAGATTGCGCGGCGCCGATTCGGCATTGATGGCGACCAGATTCGGAATCACGCCGCCGATGCCGAGCCCGGCGAAGAAGCGCAGCCAGCTGAGCTGCGTCAGATCGGTCGAATAGGCTGCCGTGTAAGTCAGTACGCCGAACAACAGGTTCGACAAGATCAGCGCGGTCTTGCGGCCATAACGATCGCCGACCCAGCCGAAAATCTGCGAGCCGAACAGGACGCCGATATTGCTGGCGGACAGCACGAGTCCCAGCGCCTTTGGCGGGACGTGCCATTCGGCGATCAGGTGCGGCGCGGCGAAAGCGATCGCGCCGATGTCGTAGCCGTCGATCATGGCAAGCAGAACCGACCAGACGATCAATTTGATCTGAAACGAGCCGAGCCCGTACTGATCCAGAAAGTGCGAAACCTCGACATTTCCTTGGACTTTTGCCTCGCCGGCCATCGTTTCCCCCGCAGATTCTTATCGTGGCGCGTACCCACCGTTCGGCGGAAGCTAAGGCAGCAGCACTGCAAAGGAAAGCGGCATTCCCGGACAGCACGCTGTGGGCCATGGCCCGCGGCAACGTCGCCCCAGGTGCGGCGTTCTCGTTGAGGACGAAACCATGGCCGCCAATGTCGAAGACTATGCGCTGATCGGCGACTGCGAAACCGCCGCCTTAGTCGGACGCGATGGCTCGGTCGAGTGGCTGTGCTGGCCAGCCAAGCATCGCCGCCATTTGGCTGGCCGCGTCGAGGAGGAGGCCAAAGAGGATGCCGAGGCGGAGAAAATCCCCACTGGCTTGAGGATGGCGCGTGCCGACGCTTAGCGTCGCAGGCGGCGCATCGCGGCGCGGCGCGGAACGACGCTCAGCAAAATGCCGATCGACAGACCGGCCAGCGCGCTCGCCGCGAGCGGAATGAGCCGCGCCACCGGTCCGGGCACCGCCATCACGCTGTTGGCGGCTTCGCTGTCGAACCTGCCACGGACCCGGTGCAGGTCGTGCACCGGCGTCATCAAATTATCGCGTCGCTCCGGTGACACCGGAACATCGGTCTCCTGACCGCTATAGACATTGCGCGCCAGATAACCATCGAGAAATTTCGGCAGGATCATGCCGCCGAGAATGGCCTTGAGCGTGCTCAAGCCGAGCCAGAACTCGCGCTTGGGGTCGAGCGCGGCGCGCAATACGATTTCGGCGATGGCCTCGGGCTGCACCACCGGCCCGACCGGACGCGGCGCTTTGGTCATATGTGTGCGCGCCCAGTCGAACTGCGGCGTGTTGACTGCCGGCAATTCGACGATGGTGAGCTCTATGGCGCTGTTGGCGTGGATGAGTTCGGTGCGCAGCGAGTCGGTGAAGCCGCGGATCGCGTATTTGGCGCCGCAATAGGCCGATTGCAGCGGAATGCCGCGATAGGCCAGCGCCGAGCCGATCTGAACGATGGTGCCGCGATTGCGCGGCCGCATGTGGCGTAGCGCCGCCATGGTGCCGTGGACGAAGCCAAGATAGGTGACCTCGGTGACGCGCCTGTATTCTTGCGCCGTCATCCGCCAGACCGGCGAGAACACCGTCACCATCGCATCGTTGATCCAAACGTCGATGTCGCCGTGTTTGGCGGCGATCGCATCGGCGGCTTCGAACACCGCATCGGCGTCGGCGACATCGAGCGCATGTACGCTCGCCGAAGTGCCGAGCCGCTCGACCTCTTCCTTGACGTTTTGCAGCGCCTCGGCGTCGCGGGCGATCAGCGCCAGATTGGCGCCGGCCCGGGCGAAGCGCAGTGCAATCGCGCGGCCGACGCCGGCGGATGCGCCGGTAATGACAACAGTCGAGTGCGAAAGGTCTTTCACGATCCCAGCCGGTTGCGGAGGTTTATTCCTGTCACTTCGGTCAACAAGCGGCTTCGGGTGAGGTTCCAGGCCGCAGCGAAGCCTTATGGCCGCAGGCAGCAGCCCGGACACGCAGAGACCGAGCTCGGCCGGTCATGCGGCTGGGCAATGCTCACCTGCCCAGGTCGCAGAGCTTGCTGCTCGCTCCGGCTATGCGTGCTTCCTATGTCGTGACTCAAGGCGTTGTCGGCCGCCCAACGCCGAAAGCCTCAATTCAAAACCTGAATTTTCAAAAAATGCAGCCCGCGATCGCAATTCTCGAGCACCACATTCTGTGGGTCGTCTTCCTCAACCTGCTGCTGACACAGGCCGGCCTGCCTTTGCCAGTGCTGCCGAGCCTGTTGACTGCCGCGGCGCTGGCGGGGCATGGCCCGCGTGCGGTCGGCGAGGTGGTGGCGGCCGGGCTTGCCGGCGCGATGCTCGGCGATCTCGTACCCTACTGGTACGGCCGCCGCTTCGGACGGCGCGTACTCAATTTGTTGTGCCGCGTATCGTTCTCGCCGGATTTTTGCGTCAGTCGCACGGAGACGGTGTTCGCCAAAGTCGGCCCCTGGACGCTGGTCTTCGCCAAATTCATTCCCGGTGTTTCGCCGGTCTCGGTGGCGATGGCCGGCATCACGCGCATGCCGGTCCCGGTATTCGCGCTGCTCGACGGTATCGGCAAACTTCTGTTCGTGGGCACCGGCGTCGCCCTTGGCGTGATCTTTAAGGATGCGATCGCCAGTGTACTGGGCACGCTGACCGAGTTCGGCAAATTCGGTATCGGCGTCGTCGCCGTTGCGCT
>JBAQHW010000481.1:0-3017 GCA_049288525.1 Xanthobacteraceae bacterium | reverse complement strand
CAGGCGAGCGCGCCCGAAGCGGAGGGGCGGCGCAAGCCGCCATATCCGCGGCGCGCCCTGTGCGCCGCTTGCGTACAGGTTCGTGGAATACCGCGTCTGCCGGCGATCCATTTCCTTCTTTTTATTTATTCGTAGCCCGGGTTGAGTGCAACGAAACCCGGGAGCGGCATAAAGGCCTCTCGATCGTACCCGGATTTCGCTCCGCTCAATCCGGGCTACGATTTGAAGGGGCGTGAAACAAAATTCGGTTTGGCTGAGATCGCTTCATCTCAGCATGGACCGCCGGATCAAGTCCGGCGGTGACGAGGACGGCATGTCGCTGTTTGAAATCGTTGGTAGGAACAGCTCACCGCATCGCGGTGCGGCCGGAGGCGCCGGCGGGCGTCAGTGGTGGGAGGAAGGGCGCCGGCGTTCGCATGTCCGGCGGCAGTGGCGACGACGATACGCTCGGCGCCTGCGCGGGTGGCGCGTCGGGTGGCGCGGCCGCCGGCGAGTCCGGATAACGCGTCTTCATCTCGCGCAGGAACGTTTCCAGCGTGTCGGCGGAGGCGGCAGCACGGGCAATGGACGCGAATTCGCCGCTGCTGGCGCCGAGCGGCGCCGAGACGACGGCGAAGGCGTGCGCGTCCGGCGTCGTCGCCATGGCAGCGGCGTAGCGGTCGCGGAAACGGCCGAGCCCGAGCTGGTCCTGAGCGAGCGCATAGCCGACTTCGGCGCGCATGACGTCGGTCTGCTCGTCGGCGTCAAGCGGGGTGAAATCCTTGTAGCGATCGCCGAGCAAGCGTTCGATCTGTTCGGCGGATTCGTCGTAGCGGTGCGCAGTCCACAAAATATCGGACCGCAGCCGTGTCGCCGGCCGGCCGGCGATGGCGGCGATCACTTCGAGCGCCACCTCATGGCGGCCGAGGTCGGACAGCGCCCGCGCCTCGAGCAACAGCCGCTGGTCGTGCAGGTCGTTGGTCAGATTGGCGGTGCGGCTAGAGCGCAGCACGGCGAGCGCACGATCCGGCTTGCGGTCCATCAGATAAACCACGGCGAGCCGCGTCGCCACCTCGGCGCGCGCAGCGCCGTCAAGGCGGTGATCGACCTGGTATTGCAAAAGATTGGCGGCCTGATCGAGCAGATCGACCGACACCAGGCGGTCGGCCAGGCGGCGGATCATTTCGTCGCCGCGGGCGCCGATCGGGGCGAGCTCGCGGAAATCGTAAAACAACGACAGCGCATCGATCGCCGGCAGGCGATCGCCCATGCCGGTCAAGAACAGCCGGTCGAACGTGTGCTCCGCTTCGTCCTGAATCTGATGCGTCAGCGCCGAATCCGGCCGCGCCGCCATGGCACTGCGCATGGCATAGAAGGCGTCGCGATAGCGGCCCTCCCCGGTATAGAGATGCGCCAGAACCTTGAGCGCCTCGATCTCGGTCTCATCGCCCCGCCAGATAGTGGTGAGCGTCTCGAGCCGGGAGATGACGTCGTCGCGCTTGAGATCGCCAAGCTGATAGCGCAGCACGGTCTCGCGCAACTGGCCTTGCGCCGCCGCCGGCCGATCCCAGGAATCCGCCGCCGTGCGGTATGCGGCGAGCGCATCCTGCTTGCGGCCGAGCCCCTCGGCCAGCCGGCCCATCAGTACAGCAAGCGCGGGCTCCATGTCGTGCGGGATGCCGATGGTCTCGAAGTCGTTGAGGTCGTTGGAGGCGCCGTCGAAATCGCCGACCTCGATGGCCGAGCGCATGTCCTCCTTGAGCGCAACGCGCTGCAATTCGACCGGCAGCGTCGCCATTGCCGTCGCCATGGTCTTGAACGTGTCGCGGGCTTTGGTCCAGCGGCCCTGCTTGGCGTAAGCCAGCGCCCGCCACAGCGGCGCGTCGTGCTGATCACCGACGCCGGGCTGGTCGAGATCATTGAGCGCATCGTCAGGCCGGCCCATCATCACTTCGGCGATCGCGCGCAGCACCAGCGCCGAGCCGGTCTCGCCGGAATTGCGTTGCGCGGCGATGGCGACGTCGACCACGCCCTTGGCCTCGGGATACATGCCGCGCGCGATGTAAAACCGCGCCAGCTCCAGGCGGGGCACCAGCCGTTGCGGCTCCGGCGCCTCGGCGGCGACAGTAATGAGATGCGCTTGTCGGTCGAAATACAAACCCTCGCGGTCTTGGCCCCAGCTTCCCGAATTGAACAATGCCGCGCCCAAGCCGGCCCCGTGCAGCAGCGTTTGCATCGGCGCCGACAAGGTGAGCCCGGACGGCCGAGCGATGACGATCTGGCCGGCGGCAAGCCTCACCGTCAGATCGTCGGCGAGCGGCGCGATAACGACGCCTTGGGTCGATGTCAGGGCGTGAAATTCGACGAAATCCTGCTCCTCGATCAGCCCCCGCGCCGGCGGCTGGCCGGTGACGACGAAGAGCTCATTGCCCTCTTCCGGATCGTCGATCTGATGCACCTGTTGCGCGCCCGCAAACGGGATGGTCACGCTGACCTGACTCGGCCCGATCAGGGTGCGGTTGAGCGTCAGGGGCCGCGCCGGGTCGACAATGGCGTCACTGATATGCACCGTCCACACCGGTCCCTCGGCGGCGGCGCTGGAGAGATGCGGACGGTCGAGCTTGAGCCGTACCACGTCGGCGTCGCCGCTGCGGCTGAACTGATAGCTCTTGATGATGTGGCTCGGCTCGCCGTCGAGGGCGCTCAAGTCGATCGAGGCCTTGGCATCGAACACGATCCACAGCGTGTCGGCGCGCTGGAACACCGCGGCGCCGGTCGCGGCGGCGAAGGGGAACGACAATTTGATGTCGGCGCCCTCTTCGCTGAGCTCCGCGGCAATAGCGTCGGCCTCTTTGCCGCCCGCGACAACGGGTTGTGTTGGACCGGGCGCGGTGGATTTTTGCGCCGGCGGATTGGCCGCGGCGGTTTGTTTGTTGCTCGGCGGCAGCGGTGCAACCGGAGGAGCCGGCGATGACGCGCTCGCCGCAGCCGGTGGCAAGGGCTTCGGCGACGCTGCGGCGGGCGCTTCGGGCTTTGCC
>JBAQHW010000480.1:0-3291 GCA_049288525.1 Xanthobacteraceae bacterium | reverse complement strand
GGAGGTTCACGCCGCGGCGGATGCCCGGCTTGTCATCCCGATGCGGCCAGGTCTGCGCTCGCTCAATGTCGCGATGGCTGCGGCGATCGCCGCCGGCGAAGCGCTTCGGCAAACGAGTTGCATGACTTATTAAGCGCGCGGCGGCAAAAAGAAGCGGCCATGGAAAAGGACACCATCGAACGTCGCAAGACCGAGGCCAAGGCCTGGTTCGAGACTTTGCGCGACCGCATCATAGCGGCCTTCGAGGACATCGAAGACACCTTGCCCCCCGGAGCGCCGCTCGCCGAGCTGCCGCCCGGCCGGTTCAAGCGCACACCGTGGAACCGGACCGACCATACCGGCTCGCCCGGCGGCGGTGGCGTCATGGCGATGATGAAAGGCCGCGTATTCGAAAAAGTCGGCGTCCATGTCTCGGCGGTGTTCGGCGAGTTCGCCCCGGAATTCCGCAAGGAGATTCCGGGCGCGGCGGACGATCCGCGGTTCTACGCCACCGGCATTTCGCTGATCGCACATTTACATAACCCGCATGCGCCGGCCGTTCATATGAATACGCGGTACGTCGTGACCAGCAAATCATGGTTCGGCGGCGGCGCCGACTTGACGCCGGTGCTCGACCGCCGCCGCACCCAAAGCGATCCCGACTCGATCGCTTTCCACGCGGCCATGAAAGCCGCCTGCGACGCGCACGGTCGCGTCGCGCCCTATGACAAGTTCAAGACCTGGTGCGACGAATATTTTTATCTCAAGCATCGCGGCGAACCGCGCGGCATCGGCGGCATATTCTATGACTGGCTCGACAGCGGCGATTTCGACAGCGACTTCGCTTTCACCCAGGACGTCGGCCGCGCCTTTCTCGGCATTTACCCGGAACTGGTGCGGCGGAATTTCGCCAAAGCCTGGAGCGAGGCGGAGCGCGACGAACAGCTCATCCGCCGCGGCCGCTATGTCGAATTCAATCTGCTCTACGACCGCGGTACGATTTTCGGGCTGCGCACCGGCGGCAACGTCGAGTCGATTCTGTCCTCGATGCCGCCGGTGGTGAAGTGGCCCTAAGCTGCTATAGCGTATCCCGATTTAACAGAATCGGGATACGCTTTTAGCTTTTTGCTTCAGCATGTCCTTTTCGCAAAACCGGTTTCCACTTTTGCGGGACATGCTCTAATGGCGGAACGCGCCGGAGATCATCACCAGGCCGCCGACGATAACGACGACATCGAGCACTACGGTGTGCAGGTGAACCGGCAACCGCCGGACGATGAGCTTCGCCAGGAACGTGCATGGAAAGGCCACCGCGCTGATCAATAGCGCGATCGCGATCACCGTCCGGGTCAGCACGCCGGCAAGGCCGAACACCGAAAGCTTGATCGCGCCCATACCGATCGAAATGGCCGCGTCGGTCGATATGACAGCGGCGCCCTCCAGCCCGCTCGCCATCAACAGCGACAGCAGGATCACCCCGGCCCCGGTGCTGCCGCCAACGACGACGCCCCAGCCGGCTGCCGCCGCGGCATAGCCCTTTTCGCCGAGGCGATGACCACGCCGCTTGAGGAGCCGCCGCAGCGGCACGGTCGCGATCAGGCTCGTACCAATCACCAACGCCGCGCCGCGGCCGGACAACAGCGTATAGAGCCAGGCGCCGAGCACGCAGGTCGGCAGCGCGCAGGCAAATGCGATGAATGCGCGGCGCGGATCGACGTGATGGCGGAATGCGGTGACGCGCGCGGTATTGGTGAACATCGCGGAAATGGCGATGATCGGCACCACCGGCGCGGCGCCCACCATCGGCACCAGAATAAGCGGCATCAGAGCGCCGGTGCCGTAGCCGGCAACCCCGCCGGTCACGGCCGAGAAGGCCGCGAGCAGCACGATCACAATGAGATCGAATGGCGATGCATTCGGAACAAAGGGCATAGGGTGACAGGACCGGTGCTGGAATCAGCCGTTGACTAAGGCGCGTCCAGTAACGAGAACAGGCGTTCGACGGAAGATAGACAGTAAAGGGACAGTAGCGATGGACCTTGGAATTGCCGGCCGCAAGGCGATCGTTTGCGCCTCGAGCCGCGGGCTTGGCCTTGCCTGCGCCAAGGCGCTGGCTGCGGCCGGCTGCGAGGTCGTGATCAACGGACGCGACGCGGCGCATCTGGCCAAGGTCGCAGCCGAGCTGAAACAAAGCGGTGCCAAAGTCATTCCGGTTACCGCCGACGTCGCCTCGCCGGAGGGGCAAAAGGCCCTGTTCGCCGCCTGTCCGGAGCCGGATATCCTGGTCAACAACAATGCCGGACCGCCGTTTCGCGATTTCCGCGAGCTCGACCGGCAGAAAATGCTCGATGGCGTGGTCGGCAATATGATCGTGGCGATCGAGCTCATCAAGCAGGCGATCGATCCAATGATCGCCAGAAAATTCGGCCGCATCGTCAACATCACCTCCGGCTCGGTGAAGATGCCGGTCGCCGGGCTCGACCTGTCCTCCGGCGCGCGGGCGGGATTGACCGCATTTCTGGCCGGCGTCGCCCGCAGCGTCGCCGCCTCGAATGTGACGATCAATTTTATGCTGCCCGGCATGTTCGATACCGATCGGCTGCGGTCCAATATGGAAATGACGGCGAAGAAAAAGAACATCAGTGTCGAAGCTGCCAGCGCCGAGCGCATGGCCACGGTGCCCGCCAAGCGGTTCGGTCAACCGGACGAGTTCGGCGCGACCTGCGCCTTTCTCTGTTCGGCGCAGGCGGGCTATATCACCGGGCAGAATATCCTGATCGACGGCGGCACGTTTCCCGGCGCATTCTGACGCATTTAGCAACACGGTTCCCCAAGGAGTTTAGACATGAAACTCGTTCGTTACGGCGCAGCCGGCCGCGAGAAGCCGGGCATGATCGATGCTCAAGGCAAAATTCGCGACCTGTCAAAGGTCGTTTCAGACATTGCCGGCGACGTGCTATCGCCCAAAGGCTTGAACAAGCTGAGCAAGCTGAAGCCGGAAAAATTGCCGCTGGTGCGCGGCAATCCGCGCATCGGGCCGTGCGTCGGTCATGTCGGCAACTTCATCGCCATCGGCCTCAATTATTCCGATCACGCCGCCGAGGCCGGCATGCAAATCCCGAAAGAGCCGATCATTTTCAACAAGGCGCCGTCCTGCATCTGCGGACCGAACGACGACACCATGATCCCGAAGGATTCCTCCAAGCTCGACTGGGAGATCGAACTCGGCATCGTCATCGGTCAGCCGGCGCGCTATCTGAGCAAAGACAAGGCGCTCGACGTGGTCGCCGGCTATTGCCTTGCCAACGACGT
>JBAQHW010000479.1:0-24392 GCA_049288525.1 Xanthobacteraceae bacterium | reverse complement strand
GTCAACGAAACGATATCGAGTCTGCTGCTCGTTTATATCGCGCTGGCAATCCTCAATTTCCTGGTTGAGGGCCCGATGCGCGATCCGGCGAGCCTCAACAAGCCGTCGACACGCAGTATCGGCGCTGCCAACATGATCGGCAACATCCCCGGCACCGAAGTCCATTGGGGCTTGGTATTCGGCATTATCGCTGCGGTGCTGTCCTATATTCTGATCTATCACACGGTGTTCGGCTTCGCCGCACGGGTCGCCGGCGGCAATCTACGCGCCGCCAAGGTCGTGGGGTTGAGCGTCGGCAAGCTCATCCTCATTACCTGCTTTCTAGCCGGCGCCGCCGCCGGTCTTGCCGGCATGGTGGAAGTCGCGGCGGTGCAGGGCGCCGCCAATGCCAATCTTGCGGCGGGCTATGGCTTCACCGGCATCCTGGTCGCCTTCCTCGCCCGGCAGAACCCGCTCGCCGTGATCCCGGTCGCTGTTTTGCTCGGCGGCATCGGTGCGAGCGACGGCCTGTTGCAGCGCCGGCTTGATATGCCCGACGCTTCGGTTCTGGTGCTGCAGGGTACGATCTTCCTGGTCGTGCTGGCGAGCGATTCGCTCTACGGCCGCTTCAATTTATTCAAACGAAAGGCATCGTGACATGGTCGATGCCGCCGGAATTGGACTATGGACGGTGCCGCTCGCTGTGTTCGGGGGCGCCATGCGGGTAAGCACGCCGTTTTTGTTTGTCAGTCTCGGCGAATGCATCACCGAGCGCTCGGGACGCATCAATCTCGGCCTGGAAGGCACGCTGGTGATGGGCGCGATGAGCGGTTTTGGCGTGTCCTATCTCAGCGGCTCGCCTTGGCTCGGCGTCCTTGCGGCCGGCATCACCGGCTCCGCCATGGGCGCATTGCACGCCTCCATCTGCGGCCTGCCGCGCGTGAACGATATTGCAGTCGGCATCGCCCTGATGCTGTTCGGCACCGGGCTCGCCTTCTATCTCGGCAAGCCCTTGATCGAACCATCGGCGCCGATGCTGCCGTCGATCGATTTCGGCTGGTGGAGCAGCATCCCCGATGTGCGCGCCGCGCTGCACATCAACGTGCTGTTTTTGATCGGTGTCGCGCTGGCGCCGATCCTGGTCTGGGCTTTGCGCACGACCAAATGGGGATTGATCGTCCGTACCGTCGGCGAAAGCGCCGATGCCGCGCGCGCCATGGGCTATTCGGTCAATCACGTCCGGCTCGGCGCCACCATGTTTGGCGGCTTTCTGGCAGGCATCGGCGGCTCGTTCCTGTCGCTATTCTATCCGGGCAACTGGAACGAAGGCTTGTCCAGCGGTCAAGGTATCACCGCGGTCGCCCTGGTGATCTTCGCGCGCTGGGATCCGATGCTGTGTCTGGGGGCGTCGCTCTTGTTCGGCGGCGCCGCGGCGCTCGGCCCGGCGCTGCAATCGGTCGGCATGACCGAGGGCTATCAATTGTTCAATGCCGCGCCGTATATCCTCACGCTCCTGATCATGATCGCGACCTGCTCGCCCAAGCGCACGCTGATCGGCGCGCCGGCGGAATTGTCGATCACCAAGTGAGTGCGCGGGAAAAGATGGGGGCAATATGGTAGAGCGCTATGTCGCCGCCGATCCCTATCGTTGGCCTTATAACGGCGATCTGCGGCCGGAGAACACCGCGCTGATCATCATCGACATGCAGACCGATTTCTGCGGCAGGGGCGGCTATGTTGACAAGATGGGCTACGACCTGTCGCTGACGCGCGCCCCGATCGAGCCGATCAAGCGCACGCTCGGCACGATGCGGGACAGAGGATTCTTTATCTTCCATACCCGCGAGGGTCATCGCCCCGATCTCGCCGATCTGCCGGCCAACAAGCGCTGGCGCTCGCGTCAGATCGGCGCCGGCATCGGCGATCCCGGACCCTGCGGCCGCATTCTGGTGCGCGGCGAACCGGGCTGGGACATTATTCCCGAGCTTGTGCCGCGTGACGGCGAGCCCATCATCGACAAGCCGGGCAAGGGCTCGTTCTGCGCCACAGATCTGGAATTACTGCTGCGGCTGCGTGGTATCGACAATATTGTCCTGACCGGCATCACCACCGACGTTTGCGTGCACACCACGATGCGCGAGGCAAACGACCGCGGCTTCGAGTGCTTGTTACTGGAGGATTGCTGCGGCGCGACCGACAGGAGCAATCACGATCACGCCGTCAAGATGATCAAGATGCAGGGCGGCGTATTCGGCTCGGTGTCCAATTCCGGAAAATTCGTCGAGGCCGTCTCGTGATCCAAGTCTTTCCCATCAATACCCAGGCGTTCGGAGTCGAAGCGAACGGCATGACCAAGCGCTTCGGCGAATTCGCCGCGCTTGATGAGGTCTCGCTGAAAGTCGCGCCGGCGACGTTCCACGCGCTGCTTGGCGAAAACGGCGCCGGCAAGAGCACGCTCGTCAAATGCATCATGGGCTATTACCAGCCCGACGGCGGCGAACTTCTCGTCGCCGATGAAAAGACCAGCATCGCCAATCCGCGCGTGGCGCATGCGCTCGGGCTCGGCATGGTCTATCAGCACTTCACGCTGGTGCCGGCGATGACGGTCGCAGAAAATCTGGTGCTGGCGCGCGACGACGTGCCGCCGATCGTCGATTGGAGCAAGGAGCGCAAGCGGCTTGAAGCATTTCTTTCCACCATGCCGTTTCGCGTGCCGCTGAACGCCAAGGTCTCGGCGATTTCCGCCGGCGAGCGGCAGAAGTGCGAAATCCTCAAGCAGCTTTATCTCAAGCGCCGTTTTCTCATTCTCGACGAGCCGACCTCGGTGCTCACGCCGGGCGAAGCCGACGAAGTGCTCGGCATGCTGCGCGGCATGGTCGAGAAGGGCGATCTGACGGTGCTGATGATCACGCACAAGTTCCGCGAGGTCATGGCTTTCGCCGACGAAGTCACCATCCTGCGGCGCGGCAAGCTTGCCGGGAAAGGCCACGTCAAGGATTTGAGCCCAGACAGCATGGCCCGCACCATGATCGGCGCCGAGGAATTGACGCTGCAGCCGGCGCGCGCCGGCGAATTCGGTGCGCCAAAGCTCGCCATCAACGGTCTGAACGCGCTCGATGATGCCGGCCAACCTGCGGTACGCGATGTCACCTTGTCGATCCGCGGCGGCGAAATCGTCGGCGTTGCCGGCGTGTCGGGCAACGGCCAGCGCCAACTTATCGAGGTACTCGCCGGTCAGCGCGACGCCGAAAGTGGGCAGATCTTTCTGCAGGGCGAGTCGTATCATGCGACGCGGCAAGAAATGCGCCGCGCCAATCTGTCGGTCCTACCTGAGGAACCACTGAAGAACGCGTGCGTCGCGCGGATGAGCGTCGCCGACAATCTTGCTTTGCGCGAATTCGACCGCGTCCCTTATGCGCTGGGCGGCTGGTGGCTCAATCGCGCCAAATTCAGCGAAGACGCCCAACGCAAGATCATCCGCTATAAGATCAAGACGCGCTCTGGCGACACCGCCATCGGCGATCTTTCCGGCGGCAATGTGCAGCGTACTGTTCTGGCCCGCGAGCTTGCCGGCGATGTCTCCGTCCTGATTGCCGCCAATCCCTGTTTCGGCCTCGACTTCGCGGCGGTCGCACAAATCCACGCCGAGATCATGGCGGCGCGCAACCGCGGTGCCGCGGTGCTTCTGGTCAGCGAGGACCTCGACGAGTTGCTGGAATTGGCCGACCGCGTGTTGGTGATGTTCCACGGCGCTTTAGTCTACGAGACGCCGGCGGCGCAAGCCGATCTCACCGAAATCGGCCGCCACATGGCTGGTCACTGATCGGCGCGTCAGCGAGCTGACGTTGGCCCGCCTGTCCTGTCGCTGCATTTGAGTGAGCATCATGCCACCGGCGCGCTGTGGCCTTGGGTCGTCTGATGGATGCATCGGCGACGTTCTTTCCGGCATAACCGGGCGAAGCAATTGCGACCGCGGGATTCACGCCGGAGAGTTTGTATGCTTATCGATCCCAGAAGCAGTGCCTTGTGGCGGCTAAAGCTCGTCCTGACCACTGCCGCCAAAAAGAACCAATGACGATCGGCGCTACGCGTGTTCAGCGGCGGCCGTGGCACGAATAAAAGGCCAGAGGATTTAAGTTTATCGGTTGTGGAGCGCCGCCGCCTAACGAGGAGCGATGCGACGCTGGCGGGTGGCGACTAAAACATAGATTAAAACATAACTGGCGCGTCCCAATGACTGCCCGGGCCATAGGAAGGGAACTCATGGGCTGTTTCCCTGTTCTGCTCTTGGCGGCACACAGGGGGCCAGATGGACGCGAGTGCCAGTATCAATGCGCCGCAGATCATGCGGAGAGCTCGAATAGGGGAAGGATCTGCATTTCCGTTAGGCGCTAGGTGGACGGGACTGGGCGTTAATTTCGCACTTTTCTCGGCTCATGCGACCAAGGTCGAACTGTGCTTATTCGACGAGCAGGGTGCGCGCGAAGTCGAACGGATCGAACTTCCAGAGTTTACCGACGAGGTTTGGCACGGCTTTCTGCCGGACGCACGGCCGGGGACGATTTACGGCTATCGGGTCCATGGACCTTACGAGCCGGGCAATGGCCATCGCTTCAATCCGAATAAATTGCTGCTCGATCCTTACGCCAAGGCGGTCGTCGGTAATCTTGATTGGAATCCGGCCGTGTTCGGCTACCAAATGGAGACCGGGGACGACCTGACGTTTGACGAGCGCGACAGTGCGCCCTTCATGCCGCGTTGCCGGGTGATCGATCCGGCCTTTACTTGGGGTGAAGAACACGCCCCTCGCGTTCCCTGGGAGCGCACGGTCGTCTACGAATTGCATGTACGCGGTTACACCAAGCTGCATCCTTCGGTTCCGCAAGAGCTGCGCGGGACTTACCGCGGGCTCAGTCATCCCGATGTTCTCGATCATCTCAAGAATATCGGTGTCACCTCGGTCGAACTTCTGCCGATTCACACCTTCGTCAATGACAGCTATCTGAGCGAGAAAGGTTTGACCAACTACTGGGGTTACAACACGATTGCCTTCTTCGCGCCAACCCGCTGGTACGCTCACGTTCCAGATTTTGCCTTCGCCGAATTCAAGGAAATGGTGGCGCGCTTTCACGATGCCGGCATCGAGGTCATTCTCGACGTTGTCTATAACCATACCGCCGAGGGCAATCAGCTTGGGCCGACGCTGTCGTTCAAGGGCATCGACAACGCATCCTATTACCGGTTGTTGCCGGACAAAAAACGCTACTACATCAACGATACCGGCACCGGGAACACCTTCAATCTTTCGCACCCGCGTGTGCTGCAGATGGTCACCGACTCATTGCGTTACTGGGTCGGCGAGATGCACGTCGACGGCTTTCGCTTCGATCTCGGCACGATCCTCGCCCGAGAGACGCACGGCTTCGATCAGCGCGGCGGTTTTCTCGATTCATGCCGGCAAGACCCCGTGCTGTCGTCGGTCAAGCTCATTGCCGAGCCCTGGGACTGCGGTCCTGGCGGCTACCAGGTCGGCCGCTTCCCGCCGGGATGGGCCGAGTGGAACGATCGCTACCGCGACACGATGCGTTCCTACTGGAAAGGCGAAGACAGTAAGCTCGCCGATTTTGCGGTCCGTATCTCAGCTTCCGCCGATCTGTTCAATCACCGCGGCCGCAAGCCGTGGGCGAGCGTGAATTTTGTTACGGCGCACGATGGCTACACGCTTAATGATCTCGTTTCGTACGAAGCCAAGCACAACGAAGCGAACGGCGAGGACAATCGCGACGGCCACTCCGATAACCGGTCATGCAATTATGGCGTGGAAGGGCCTACGGACGATCCAGCCATTACCGAGCTGCGCGAGCGGCAAAAACGAAATATCCTCAGCACTTTACTGCTTTCGCAGGGCACTCCGATGATTCTGGCCGGCGACGAATTCGGCCGCACGCAGCGCGGCAATAACAATGCGTATTGCCAGGACAATGAGATCTCCTGGGTTGATTGGAATCACGACGATAACGCAACCCTGTTGACCCGCTTCGTCGGCCGTCTCACCGCGCTTCGTCGTCAATACCCGGTTTTGCGTCAAATCCGCTTTCTGTCGGCGGCGTGGAACGACGAGCTTAGTGTTAAGGATTCGACGTGGCTCACGCCTACGGGCGAGGAAATGACGCCCGCACAATGGCAGGATGGCGCGGCGCGCTGTTGCGGCCTTCTGCTCGACGGTCGTGCCCAGACCAGCGGCATCCGCAAACTCGGCAGCGAGGCGACGTTGCTTTTGATCGTCAATGCGCACCACGACGTCGTCGTTTTCACCTTGCCGAAAGCGCAGGGCGGCAGGGACTGGCGGCGGCTTGTCGACACAAATTTACCGCAGGAGGACGAGGAATTTGATAGCGCGGCGATGTTCAAATGCGGCCATCGTTACGAGGTGACCGGCCGCTCGTTGCTGCTGTTTTTACTGCGGCCGACCAAGCCTCGCGGGCCAGCACGCGGCAAGCTGACCCCCAACCGGCAATAGGCTCGAATCGCAACCAAAACGGGGCCTCTCAAATTTTCGTCCGCAGCGGCGTTCCGTCGATGGAACTTTTGCGAGTTCAAGCCGGTATATATAAATGGGAACCTCCTTTATTGTGGGACCGGCAGGGGGAGCTGGCCAGTTCGGCTTTCTGGAAGGGCGATGTATTCAAAAGCGGCTCAACCGGAGAAGTTGTTTGCGCCCAAAATCTACTACTTCCACCCGGTGCTGGCGGGGCCGGCTTCGTCGTGGGCGGCCCAGTTTAGCCGCTGCCGGGAGAACGGATTCGATCACGTTTTGGTAGCGCCTCTTTTCGCGCCAAGCGAAACTGGCAATATTTTTCTAACTTCCAACCACGATTTGATTAACCCCGCCTTTTTCGAGGCGGGGGCGCCTGCGCTTGCCGATGACGTTTATACGGACTTGGCCGGCCTCTGCCGGCAAAGTCATCTTGGCCTTCTTGCGGACATTGTTATCGGACGCATCGATCCGGATGCCCATCTCGCAAGATCGAATCCGAGCTGGTTTCATGTCGACGAGGCCGCGCTTGGGCGTGTCGATCCCCGCTATTCGCTGAATCGACCGCGCGCCGCTTATTGCCGGTTCGAATATCCGGTTGCAGCCGAAGCCCTCGCCGAGTGGTGGGCCGGGCGGCTGTTGCGGTTGGCCCGCGCGGGCGTCGCAGGTTTCCGTTGTCTCGAGCCGCATCTCGTCCCGCCTGATCTCTGGCGGAACATCATCGGCATCGTCGAACAAGGCGCACCGGACTGCCGCTTTGTGGCATGGACGCCTGGCGTTAATTGGACCGCCGTCGCCCATTTACGCAACGCCGGGTTCGCGGCGGCATTTTCATCGCTACCATGGTGGGACGGACGCGAAAGCTGGTTTGTCGAAGAGCATGAGTTGCTCCGCGGATTTGGCGCCGTCATTGCCTGTCCCGAAGCGCCGTTCGGGCCCCGCCTCGCACGTAAGTCGGCAGGACACGGCAACCTGCCGGCTGTCTATCGCCATCACCTTCGTCGCGCTGCCGCAATCGGGAACGGGTTGTTGGTCCCGATGGGATTCGAATACGCATCAGCTGAAGACATGGAAAGTCACGCGCCTTCGGGCAATGGGGCGCCGGGTTTACCGAACGGCAACAATCTTGACCTGTCCGCCGAGATTCGCGAAGCCAACGCTCTGTGCGATCGGCTCGCCGGCTATGGCGGCGAATTGCGGTTTCTGAATAGTCCCGATGAGAGCGTTACCACCCTGCTGCGCTCCGATGGTCGGCAGGGAGCCGATCCAATCGTGATCATGATCAATCCAGACTTCGCACGCGGGCAGGACATGCCGATCACGCTGAACCCTCTGCCGTCCACCGCGGGTGCGAGCCTATCGGCGGTTGAGGCAATCTCCTCCGATAACGATGCTGCCTCGGCGCTCTGTCCCGGCGAAGTCCGGATTCTTCGCGCCCGGCGCAACGAGACGGTGAAGCCTCGCCGCGCCGACACGCGGCCGCCGGCGCCCGGCACGGCGCTGCGGATCATCATCGAAAACGTCTCGCCAAGCGTCGACGGCGGCCGTTTCTCCGCCAAGCGCATTATCGGTGAGACGATGGCGATCGAAGCCGATGTCTTCACCGACGGCCATGACGTCATCATTGTCGAATGCGTGTGGCGTGGCGCCGACAGAAGCGAATGGCGCCATCAGGCGATGCAGCTCATCGGTAACGATCGCTGGCAAGCCGCGATTCTGCCGGACCGTATTGGCCGCTATGAATTTACCATCGAGTCCTGGATCGACCGATATGGTTCGCTTTGTCGCGACCTCGAGCTCAAACGCGCCACCGGCGCCGATATCTCAGTCGAGATCGCGGAAGCACGGCGGCTTCTGTCGAATGCCCGCGAGCGAACGGTTGGCGATGCCAAGGACATCGTAGCTTCGGCGCTTGATTGGCTGAATGAAGCCGGCGGCAATGCGGCGGCCGATATCCTGCTCACGCCGGACTTGCGCGAGGTGATGCGTGAAGTTGAAGAACCCGATTTCCGCGTCCGGCGCAATCCCGCCTTCGTGTTGGACGTGGAAAGGCCGCAAGCCGGCTTCGGCGCCTGGTACGAGCTGTTTCCGCGCTCGATCTCCAAGCACCCGACGCGGCACGGTACCTTCGCCGACGTCATCGGCCGGTTGCCGGCGATCCGCGACATGGGTTTCGACGTCCTCTATCTCCCGCCGATCCATCCCATCGGTCAAACCAACCGCAAGGGCAAAAACAACGCATTGCATGCCGCCGATGGTGACGTCGGCAGCCCTTACGCGATCGGCGGCAGCGAGGGCGGCCACGACGCAATCCATCCGGCGCTCGGCGGCATCGACGACTTTCGGCGATTGCGCGATGCAGCCGCCGCCCACGGTATCGAAGTTGCGCTCGATTTCGCCATCCAGTGTTCGCCGGACCATCCGTGGCTCAAGGATCATCCCGAGTGGTTCAACTGGCGTCCCGACGGCTCCGTGCGCTACGCCGAAAATCCGCCGAAGAAATACGAAGACATCGTCAATGTCGATTTCTACGCCAAGGGCGCGTTTCCAGGCCTGTGGACGGCGTTACGCGACATCGTCCTGTTCTGGGCGAATGAGGGCGTGCGCATGTTTCGCGTCGACAACCCGCACACCAAGCCGCTGCCGTTCTGGGATTGGATGATTGCGCAGGTGCGGGTGCGTTACCCGGACGTGATCTTTTTGTCCGAGGCCTTCACGCGTCCCAAGATGATGTATCGGCTGGCCAAGGCGGGCTTTTCGCAATCCTACACCTACTTCACCTGGCGGAATTCCAAGAAGGAACTGACGGACTATTTCACCGAGCTCACAACGACGGAGGTAAAGGAATTTTTCCGCCCGCATCTTTTCGTCAACACGCCGGACATCAATCCTTATTTCCTGCAGACCTCGGGCCGTCCGGGTTTTCTCATCCGCGCGGCGCTCGCCGCCACGCTCTCGGGCTTGTGGGGTCTTTATTCGGGATTCGAGCTTTGTGAAGCGGCGCCCTTGCCTGGCAAAGAGGAATATCTCGACTCCGAAAAATACGAAATCCGGGTTCGCCGGTTCGACGCGCCCGGCAACATCATTCCCGAAATCTCCAAACTCAACCGCATCCGCAAAAGCAATCCGGCGCTGCAAAGCCATCTCGGGCTGCGCTTTTATCCCGCGCACAACGATCAGGTCATTTTTTATGGCAAGCCGCTGCCGGCACGCGGCAGCATGATTATTGTCGCTGTCAGCCTCGATCCCTTTCACGTTCAGGAGGCAACCATCGAGGTGCCGCTTTGGGAGTGGCAGCTTTCCGACAGCGCATCGGTGACCGTGCATGATCTGATGCGGGACACAAGCTTCGTCTGGCACGGCAAACTGCAGCGCATCCGGCTCGATCCGAACGATCTTCCCTTTGCGATTTGGCGCATCGCGCCGCGACCGGAGGTGTGAGCGTGGAAGCGCGTGTCAAACCAGCGCCAGTCGTAGCCGAGCAGCTCTGGTACAAGGACGCCATCATCTATCAGCTGCACGTGAAGTCCTTTTGCGACAGCAACGGCGACGGCATCGGCGACTTCCAGGGCCTGATTTCGAAGCTCGATTACATTGCTGATCTCGGCGTCACCGCGATTTGGCTACTGCCGTTCTATCCGTCGCCTTTGTTGGATGACGGTTACGACATCAGCGAATACCGCGCTGTGCATCCCGATTACGGGACACTCGCAGATTTCCGCCGATTCGTTCGCGAGGCGCATGCCCGTAACATCCGCGTCATTACCGAGCTAATCGTCAATCACACCTCGGATCAGCATCCATGGTTTCAACGCGCCCGTAAGGCGAAACCGGGGTCGCCGTGGCGCGATTACTATGTGTGGTCCGACACCGACCAGAAATATGCCGGTACGCGCATCATCTTTATCGACAGCGAGCGCTCGAACTGGACCTGGGATTCGGTCGCCGGAGCCTATTACTGGCACCGTTTCTACTCCCATCAGCCCGATTTGAATTTCGACAATCCGCACGTGCTCAAGGCGGTGCTCGGCATCATGCGTTTCTGGTTGCAGCTTGGCGTGGATGGTCTGCGCCTTGATGCCGTGCCTTATCTGGTCGAGCGCGAGGGCACGAACAATGAGAATCTTCCCGAGACGCATGCGGTCCTGAAAAAGATTCGCGCAGAGGTGGACGCCGCCTTTCCCGGGCGCATGTTGCTCGCGGAGGTCAATCAATGGCCCGAAGATTGCAAGGATTATTTCGGCGACGGGGACGAATGCCATATGGCGTTCCATTTCCCGCTGATGCCGCGGATGTATATGGCCATCGCCCGCGAAGACCGCTTCCCGATCAGCGACATATTGCGCCAGACGCCGGAAATTCCCCCAACCTGCCAGTGGGCGGTCTTCCTGCGCAACCATGACGAACTGACGCTCGAAATGGTGACCGACAGCGAGCGCGACTATCTGTGGGAGACATATGCCGCGGACCGCCGCGCCCGCATCAATCTCGGCATCCGGCGGCGCCTTGCGCCGCTGCTGGAACGCGATCGCCGTCGTATCGAGTTGATGAACAGCCTGTTGCTGTCCATGCCGGGTACGCCCGTGATTTATTACGGCGATGAAATCGGCATGGGCGATAACTTTCATCTCGGCGATCGCAACGGCGTGCGCACGCCGATGCAATGGTCGCCGGATCGCAACGGCGGCTTCTCCCGTGCCGACCCCGCGGCCTTGGTGTTGCCGCCCTTGATGGACGCGCTCTACGGCTATGGCGCCGTCAATGTCGAGGCGCAGGCCCGCGACCCTCACTCTATTCTCAATTGGATGCGGCGGATGCTCGCGGTCCGGCGCCGGCATCCGTCGCTCGGCCGCGGCACACTGACGTTTCTCTATCCGGGGAACCGCAAAATTCTCGCTTATTTGCGTCAATACGGCGACGAGACGCTGCTGTGCGTCGCCAACGTCGCGCACAGCCCGCAGGCGGTGGAACTCGATCTGTCCGCGTTCGTCGGCCGCGTTCCGGTGGAACTGAATGCCGGCACGGTGTTTCCTCCTATTGGCGAGCTCACTTACCTGCTGACGCTGCCGCCGTTCGGCTTTTATTGGTTCGCCCTGAGCAAGGCGAGTGACTGGCCGGCGTGGCATACACCTGCGCCCGAACCCATGCCGGAGTTTGTCACAGTGGTAATTCGTAACAGCCTCGCACAGGCTTTGGCGGTCGATGCGCAAGAGCTCATCGAAAGAGAGACGCTGCCTCAATATATTCCCAAGCGGCGTTGGTTCGGCATGAAGGACCAGAAAATTGAGGCGGTGCGGCTTGCCAGCTTTTTCGATATCGGCAACCGGGACTTGGAAATCTTGGTGAGCGAAGTCGAGGTAAAAACCGACGGCGCGACGAGCCGATGGCTGTTGCCGATGGCAGTATTGTGGGATGACGACGCAGGCGCTGCACTGCCTAACCGGCTGGCGCTCGCCCGGGTGCGGCGTGGCCGGCGCCCGGGGTTGCTGACCGATGCGTTTTCCCTGCCGGCGTTCGCGCATCGATTTGTCGACTGCCTGATCGAAGGCAGGTCCTACGAAGATGATCACGGCAGCTTGGTGTTCCGGTCGACCGACGCAGGGCGCGCGCAACTTGGGATGGCGCAAGACGCCGAGGTTAACTGGCTCGCAGCAGAGCAATCTAACAGTTCGCTGACGGTCGGCGACGTGCTGATGCTGAAGATTTATCGCCGAATATCACCCGGGATTCATCCCGAGGCCGAGATGAGCCGTTTCTTGACCAAACAGGGTTTTGCCAATTCGCCGCCGTTATTCGGCGACGTTATCCGCATCGCGGCAGACGGCACACCAGCGACCATCGCTGTGGCGCTCGGTTTTGTTCGTCATCAGGGCGACGCTTGGTCATGGACTTTGGACCATTTGACGCGCGCGCTTGACGGAATGATGCAGGCTAAGCCCGCCAAGGGCAACGAAGTCGAGCTGCTGGCGGATTGTAACATCGTCGTCGCGGCGATCGGGCGGCGGCTTGGCGAAATGCACCGGATTTTGGCCGGTCCGGCCGATGACGACGCCTTTGCTCCTGAATCGGCGACGGCGGCAGATGTTACGCAGTGGACTGAAAAGATCGAAACCAGGGTTGCGAAGGCAATCGATGCGGTTGCCGGTCATATAACCTGGGAACGCGAACAAGATCGCGAGCGTGCCAAGACGCTGCTCGGCATGCGCAGTTCGATCGTCGCCTCGGTACGCAATCTGGCAAAATTCGGCCTTGGTGCATTGAAAACCCGCATCCATGGCGACTTCCATCTCGGTCAAGTGTTGGTCGTGAGTGGCGATGCCTTCATCATCGATTTCGAGGGTGAGCCGGCGACCTCGATTAAGGATCGCCGCGCCAAGGATAGTCCGTTGCGCGACGTTGCTGGGCTGTTACGCTCCATTCACTATGCGGGCGCGACGCTCACGGACCGCAAAGGGGTCGGCGCCATGCCGATCGATGACTCCTCGCGGGACAAGCTGATCGCCGAATTCCGCCGGCAAGCCTCGGAGGCGTTTTTGCGCGGCTATTGGGAAACATCGGGCTTGAAACGGGATAAGGCGTCACGGGCTCTCCTCAGTCTGTTCCTCATTGAAAAGGCCGCCTACGAGATCTCTTACGAGGCGGCCAATCGTCCGGCCTGGCTTGGCGTGCCGCTGGCCGGTCTGTTGTCGGTGGTCGAGCGCATCAACAAGGACAGCTCCGGAGGCCAGAATGGCTGAAGCCCGGCTCAAGCCGTCCTGGCGTCTCGATCCGCAGTCGGCGCAAGCTTTGGCGCATGGATCGTATGATAATCCATTCGCCGTTCTTGGGCCGCACGATGTCGAAGGCGGCCGCATCGTGCGCGCCTTCTTGCCGGGCGCGGCGCGGGTTGAGGTGCTGCGTCAGTCCGACGGTGCGGTGTTGGCCCAACTCGTGCCCGGTGTGGAAGAAGGCCTGTTCGAGAACTTCCTTCGCGACCGTTCGCCGTATCGCTTGCGGATCGTCTGGCCCAATACGGTACAGGAAATCGAGGATCCTTATTCGTTCGGCTTGCTGCTCGGCGATCTCGATCTGCATCTGTTCAACGAGGGCCGGCATTTCGAGCTCGCAAACTGTTTGGGCGCGCAAAGCGTGACGATCGACGGCGTCAACGGCGTGCGCTTTGCCGTCTGGGCGCCGAACGCAGTGCGCGTCGCCGTGGTCGGCGATTTCAATTCCTGGGATTCCCGCCGTCATCCGATGCGGCTGCGCCACCGCGCCGGCATCTGGGAACTGTTCATTCCGAGGGTCGCACCCGGCTCGACATACAAATTCGACATTCGCGGGCCCGGCGGGTTCGCGGTGCCCTGGAAGGCCGATCCGGTGGCCCTGCAGACCGAGCCGCCGCCGCAAACCGCTTCGATCGTGTCGTCTCCGGATACCTACCGTTGGCACGACGACGCCTGGATGAGAGAGCGCGGTGCACGTCAGGCGGTCGATGCGCCGATCAGCGTCTATGAAGTGCATCTCGGCTCCTGGCTCAACGAGAGCGACCACGCGCAGGAAGGCAGTCTCTGGGACGTCGCCGCGGCGCGGCTGATCCCTTACGTGCGCGAGATGGGCTTCACCCATTTGGAGCTTTTGCCGATTACCGAATATCCGTTCGGCGGCTCCTGGGGCTATCAGCCGCTCAGTCTGTTCGCGCCCAGCGGGAGATTCGGGCCGCCGCAGGGCTTGGCCCGCTTCGTTGACGAGCTTCACGCCGCCGGCATCGGCATCATCCTCGACTGGGTTCCGGCCCACTTTCCGACCGATCCGCATGGCTTGGCGCGATTTGATGGCACGGCCTTGTACGAGCATCTCGATCCTCGTGAAGGCTTCCATCAGGACTGGAATACTTTCATTTATAATTTCGGCCGTCGCGAAGTGCAGGGCTTTCTGATCGCCAGCGCGCTTTATTGGCTCGAACATTTCCACGTCGACGGGCTCCGGGTCGATGCCGTGGCGTCCATGCTTTACCGCGATTACAGCCGCCGCGAGGGCGACTGGATCCCCAACATTTACGGCGGCCGGGAAAATCTCGAAGCGATCGGGTTCATCCGCCATCTCAACGCGGTGGTGGCGGAGCGTTGCCCGAGCGCGATGATGATCGCCGAGGAATCGACCGCCTGGGGCGGCGTCAGTCGGCCGATCTCATCCGGCGGTCTCGGATTTTCCTACAAATGGAACATGGGGTGGATGCACGATACCTTGAATTACATGTCCAAGGAGTCGATTCATCGGCAATATCATCATCACGACATGACGTTCGGTCTGCTTTACGCATTCAGCGAGAATTTTATTCTGCCACTGTCGCACGATGAAGTCGTGCACGGCAAAGGGTCGCTGATTGGCAAGATGCCCGGCGACCGCTGGCAGCGTTTCGCCAATTTGCGGGCATACTATGGCTTCATGTGGGGGCATCCGGGCAAGAAGCTTCTCTTCATGGGCGGTGAATTCGCGCAGGAGCGGGAATGGAATCATGATCGCGATCTCGATTGGCCGTCACTCGATGATCCCCTGCACGCCGGCGTGCAACGCGCCGTCCGCGATCTCAACCGCGTCTATGCCAGCGAGCCGGCCTTGCACCGGCGCGACTGCGACGGCCGCGGTTTCATGTGGGCGGTCGGCGACGACCGCGCCAATTCGGTCTATGCCTTCCTTCGGCTCGCGCCTGACGCGCCATCCGTTCTGGTGGTCAGCAACATGACGCCGGTGCCCCGCTATAATTACCGCGTCGGCGTGCCGGAAGCGGGCTCATGGCAGGAGATATTCAACAGCGATTCCGGTTATTACGGCGGTTCAAATGTCGGTAACGCCGGGACCGTGGAAGCGGCTGCCATCAGTGCGCACGGACAACCGCAGTCCGTCGAGCTGATATTGCCGCCGTTGGCGACGATTTTTTTGCGGCACGACCGTTAAATCATGGCGTCGTTAACGGCAAAGCTTGATAGCGGCATGCCATATCCGCTCGGCGCCACCTGGGACGGGCTCGGCACGAATTTCGCGGTGTTTTCCGGCAATGCCGAGCGTATCCAGTTATGCCTATTCGATTCTGCGGGCCGCCGCGAGATCGCTCGGCTCGATCTGCCCGAATGCACGGACGAAGTCTGGCACGGCTATCTGCCCAATGCGCGGATCGGCCTGATCTACGGCTACCGCGCCCATGGACCTTACGATCCGCAGAACGGCCATCGCTTCAATCCGCACAAGCTGTTGCTCGATCCTTACGCCAAGCAGATCGCCGGAAGTCTGCGCTGGTCCGATCCCTTGTTCGGCTATCGTATGCATTCGTCGCGCGCGGATATGTCGGTGGATCGGCGTGACAGTGCGCCGTTTATGCCCAAGGCAGTCGTCGGCGACGACATGTTCGACTGGGGCAACGATCGGCCGCCGAACGTCCATTGGTCGGACACTGTCATATACGAGGCCCATCCGCGCGGCATGACTATGCTTCGGCAGGATATCCGCACCGAGGAGCGCGGCACTTTTGCCGCTTTGGCCGACCCCGGCGTCATCGGTTATCTGCGGATGCTGGGCATTACCGCGATCGAGCTTATGCCGATTCACGCTTTCGTCAGCGAGCGATCGTTGATCGATCGTGGCCTGAAGAACTACTGGGGCTACAATTCGCTCGGGTTTTTTGCCGTCGAACCGCAATATCTCTCGGAGAGCGGGCGCAACGAAATGCGCGTGGCCGTCCGCCGCCTGCACGCCGCCGGCATCGAGGTGATTCTCGACGTCGTCTACAATCACACCGCCGAGGGCAGCGAGCTCGGTCCGACCCTGTGCTATCGCGGGCTGGACAATTCCAGCTATTACCGGTTGGTGCCGGACAACAAGCGTTATTGCATCGACGAAACCGGCACCGGCAACACACTCAATCTGTCGCATCCGCGCGTCTTGCAGATGGTGATGGATTCGATGCGTTACTGGGTCGCCTCGTTTCACGTCGACGGCTTTCGCTTCGATCTCGGCGTGACGCTGGGGCGGGAGTCCAACGGCTTCGACCCGGGCTCAGGTTTCTTCGACGCGCTCCGACAGGACCCGCTTTTGGCGGGAGTCAAATTGATCTCCGAGCCCTGGGATCTCGGTCCGGGCGGCTATCAGCTCGGCCATCACCCGACCGGGTTTGCGGAATGGAACGACCGGTTTCGCGACAGCACTCGGCGATTCTGGCGCGGCGATGCCGGCGAGCGTCCGGAGATTGCCGCGCGGCTGGCCGGGTCGAGCGATCTGTTCGACCGGCACGCGCGGCGGCCCTGGGCCTCCATCAATTATGTCGCCTGCCACGACGGCTTCACGCTTGCCGATGTCGTGAGCTACAGCAAACGACATAACGAGGCCAACGGCGAAGATAATAAGGACGGCGCCGCGGAGAACTATTCGGCCAATTGGGGCGTTGAGGGAGCGACCGCGGATAAAGCCATTGCGGCGACGCGGCTGCGTATTCAGCGGGCTATGCTTGCGACAGTGATGTTTTCCCACGGCACTCCGATGCTGCTCGGCGGCGACGAATTCGGCCGCACCCAGCGCGGCAATAACAATCCCTATTGTCAGGACGACGACGTAAGCTGGTGGGATTGGAGCTTGGCGCATTCGGAGCCCGGGCGGCCGCTGCACGGCTTCGTCGCCAAACTGATTGCGTTGCGCAAGGCGCACCCGGCGCTGCGCGCGAGTCATTTCTTTCACGGCCAGGAGGAGCCGGCGCCCGGGATTTTCGATATCGAGTGGTTCGATGCAGCGGCGCAGAAAATTCCCGACGCCGATTGGCGCAACCCGGAGCAGCGTTTGCTCTGCCTGCGGCGCGCCACTCGCAACGCCGATTCCTCGATCTCGCTGTTGAGCCTTTTATTGAACCCGACTCCCGAAGATCGGGAGTTTCGCCTGTCGCCGCCCGATGTTCCCCGTCGCATTCTTATCGATACCGCCGCACCTGAAGCCGATGAGCGCGACGTCGCCGGTAATGCGGTCGCGGTTGCCGCCCATAGCGCCACTCTGGTCTATTCGCGGCTGGCAGGCTTGCCGCAGCCATGACGGCGGCCGGCTGGCGTCTATCGTTCGGTGCAAATCTCGTCGACCAGAGTCGGACGCGATTTCGCCTTTGGGCGCCGGCGCAAAATGCAGTCGCGGTTGCCATTGAGGGCAGGGCGCACGAGCCGATGACGCGTAGCGCCGACGGCTGGTTCGAGGCGGAAGCGGATTGCGGCGCCGGTGCGCGATATCGCTACGTTCTCCAGGACGGCACGGCGGTGCCCGATCCGGCATCGCGGGCTCAGCACGGCGATATTCACGGCTTTAGCGTCGTCGTTGATCCGGATCATTACCAGTGGCGTCATTCCGAGTGGCGCGGCCGGCCATGGAGCGAAACAATTATCTACGAGCTTCATGTGGGCCTTCTCGGCGGCTACGCCGGAGTGGCGCGCGAACTGCCGCGCCTCGCCGCGCTAGGTATCACCGCGGTCGAATTGATGCCGATCGCCGAATTTCCGGGCGCGCGTAACTGGGGTTACGACGGTGCGCTGCCGTTTGCCCCGGAATGCAGTTACGGCACGCCCGACGATCTCAAAGCCCTGGTCGACGCCGCGCACGATCACGAGCTCAATATTTTCCTCGATGTCGTCTATAACCACTTTGGCCCTGACGGGAATTATCTTTCGCTCTATGCGCCACAGTTCTTCCGCGATGACGTGACGCCCTGGGGCCCCGCAATCGACTTCCGACGCAATGAAGTTCGCCGCTTCTTCACCGACAATGCGCTGTACTGGCTCAACGAATATCGCTTCGACGGCCTGCGCTTCGATGCCGTTCACGCCATTACGGAAAGAGACTGGCTCGAGGAGTTGGCCGCCGCTGTGCGCAAGACCGTCGCGCCCGGCCGGCAGGTCCATCTGGTGCTTGAGAACGACAACAATGATGCGGCGCTTCTCGCCGGCCGGTTCGACGGGCAATGGAATGACGATGGCCATCACGTCTTGCACGTCCTGCTGACCGGCGAGCATGAGGGTTATTATGAGGACTATACGCCCGATCCCGCACAACGTCTGGCGCGCAGTCTCAAGGACGGATTTGTCTATCAGGGCGAGGCGTCAAAGCATCGTGGCGGTAAGGCGCGAGGTACGCCGAGCGGTAGCTTGCCGCCGACAGCTTTCGTCTTGTTCCTGCAGAATCACGATCAGGTCGGCAATCGAGCGTTCGGCGAGCGGCTGACCGTTCTCGCCGATCCAAAGGCATTGGAGGCCGCCATCGCGTTGCAGCTACTCTGCCCGCAAATCCCGCTTTTATTCATGGGCGAGGAGGTCGCATCGGTCTCGCCGTTTTTATTCTTCACCGATCACAATCGCGAACTGGCCGAAGCGGTCCGCGAAGGACGCTGCCGCGAGTTTGCCGGCTTTTCCCAGTTCTCCGATCCGGCGCTGTTGGCAAAGCTCCCCGATCCTAACGAGGTTTCGACCTTCGAACGCTCGAAGCCGGTGGTCGATGCGGTTCACGGAGAAAAGCGCGAGGCGCTCTATCGCACACTGATCGGCATCCGGCGCGCCGAAATCGTGCCCCGACTCGAAGGCGCCCGCGCCGTCAATGCGCGTGCCGTCGGCGACAGCGCGGTCGTGGCGCACTGGCGGATGGGCGACAATGCGCTCTTGACCATTGGCACCAATCTCGGCGCCGAAAATGTCGCGATGCCGGTGCACCAAGGGCGGCTCCTTTTTGCCTCGTCGCCGGCCGCCGCGGAAGCGTGCAATTCCGGCCGGCTCGAACCCTATGCAACCGTCGTGGTTCTCGCCGCATGAACGAGGCGGCTATTCACGCCCTGGCTCGCCGCGCCGGCCTCGACGCGGAATGGACGGACTATGCGAACAAGTCGCATCGGGTCACAGCCCAATCGCTTGCGCGCATTCTCGAGGCGCTCGGCCTGCCGTGCCGAACGCCCGACGAAATCGCCCAGAGCGAAACGATACTGGCGCCGGGCAAGCCGCCTCGGCTGATCACGGCAACGGTCGGCGAGACGATCCATCTTCCCGTCGCCGATCCTTTGCCCGGCAGCGTCAAACTCACTCTGGAGGACGGCACTTGCGCCGAAGTGAAAGTGGCCGCGGCGCAAAGTGGCATCGCGCTGCCGGGTATTGCCGTGCCCGGCTATCACACGGTCGATATCGGTGAGACCCGCCTGACGCTCGCCGTGGCGCCGCGGCGTTGCGTAACCGTCGCCGACCTCACGGCGGGCCAGCGGGCCTGGGGCATTGCCGCGCAGCTTTATGGTCTGCGCCGGTCCGGCGATTGCGGAATCGGCGACGCATCGGGTGCGGCGGCGCTCGCCGAGGCGGCCGCCGCCGAGAAAGCCGATGCGCTGGCGCTCAGTCCGATCCACGCCATGTTCTCCGCCGACCCGCACCATTTCAGTCCCTACTCGCCGTCGAGCCGCCTTTTCTACAATCCGCTCTACGCCGATCCGGCGATCGTGATCGGCGCTGCGCGCGTGGCAAAGGCCGCGAAGCAAGCCGGGCTTGCTTCGCAATGCGCGGCGCTCGAACAAGAGGCGCTGATCGACTGGACGCAGTCCGGGCGCGCTAAGCTTGCAATCTTCCGCGGCCTATTCGAGGACTTTTCCGCGACCGATCTCGCCGCCAACCCGACGCCACTGGCCGCCGATTTCGCGCAATTCCGTGCGTCCGGGGGAAAGCTTCTTGAGAATCACGCTCGCTTCGAGGCGCTGCAGGCGCGGATGCTCCAAGGCGATCCTTCACGCTGGAGCTGGACCGACTGGCCGCACGAGTGGCGCGATCCGAACGGCGCACCGGTTCGGGAATTCGCGGACAAGAATGAGAATGAGATTGCATTTCATTGCTTCCTGCAATGGTTGGTCGATCGGTCGTTCGCTTCGGCGCAGCGAACGGCGAGACATGCCGGAATGCGAATCGGCTTGATCGGCGATCTTGCCGTTGGAATGAGCGGAGCAGGAAGTCACGCGTGGGCCAGCCAGAGGGATATTCTGACTGGTCTGGAGATCGGCGCGCCGCCGGATCTTTACAACGCCAAGGGGCAGAATTGGGGGCTGACGACTTTTTCACCGCGTGCTCTGGTCGATGGGGGGTTTGCGCCCTTCATCGCCACTTTGCGGGCCGGCCTGCGTCACGCCGGCGGTTTGCGGATCGATCATGCGATGGGACTGTTGCGTCTGTGGGTCGTGCCGCGCGGCGCCGATGCGCACGACGGCGCCTATCTCCATTACCCGATCACCGATCTATTGCGGCTGATCGCGCTGGAATCGTATCGCCATCGAGCGATTGTCATCGGTGAGGATTTGGGCACCGTGCCGGACGGTTTCCGCGACACGCTCGCCGCGGCCGGCATTTACGGCATGCGAGTGCTGTGGTTCGAACGCAGCCGCGATGGCTTCATCCCGCCGCGATCCTGGCGCAAGGATACCGTGGCAATGACCTCGACCCACGATCTGCCGACGGTCGCCGGCTGGTGGCGCGGCAAGGACATCGACACCCGCGCGGCGCTGGGCTTGGCCGATGCCGAAACGCAGCGCGAGGACCGCGGGCGCGATCGCGCTCTGCTCTGGCGCGCGTTTCTCCGCGCCAAGGCGGCGGCAGGGGAGGAGCCTGCGCGGGACGACACAGCGACCATTGTCCGCGCCGCGCTGCGCTTTGCGGCAAAGGCGTCCTCGGAACTCGCATTGCTGCCGATGGAAGATGTCCTCGGCCTCGACGAGCAGCCTAATCTTCCCGGCACCATCGACGAACATCCAAATTGGCGGCGTCGTTATCCAGGGGAGGCCGCGACATTGTTAAAGACGAAAATGGTGGGTCGCAGGCTCGCAACTTTGAAGCGCGGGGGCCGCACATGACGCCGCGCGCCACCATGCGGCTGCAATTCCACAAGGGATTCACCTTTGCCGATGCCGTCGGACTGGTCCCGTATTTGTCCGCTCTCGGCATTAGTCATGTTTATGCCTCACCGATCATGACGGCACGGCCGGGTTCGCTGCACGGCTATGACGTGATCGATCCGACCCGCATCAATCCCGAACTGGGCGGCGAAGAGGAATTTCGACGCCTCGTTGCCGAACTGCGGCGCCATGAGCTGGGGATCGTCATCGACATCGTACCCAATCACATGGCGACCGGCGCCGGTAATCCGTGGTGGGTGGACGTACTGGCCGGAGGCCGCACCAGCCGCTACGCCAAATATTTCGATATTGACTGGAAGCCGGTCGATCTGCACCTGCGCGGCAAGGTGCTGCTGCCGGTGCTCGGCCGACAATATGGCGAAGCGCTTGCCGCAGGCGAGATCAAGATCGAAGTGGAAAACGGCGAAGCGCGGGTGCGCTATTTCGAGCACATTTTCCCTCTGAGCGACGTCATTGCTCACGCGGCCGGCCAGGGGGCGCCGAATGCCTATGATTCGACGACGCGGCAAGGCCGCGAACGGTTGCATGAGATTCTGGAGGATCAATATTATCGTCTCGCTTGGTGGCGGCTGGCGAACGACGAGATCAATTGGCGCCGCTTTTTCGACGTCAACGATCTGGTCGCTCTTCGCGTCGAGGTCGACGAGGTGTTCGATGCCGTGCACGCAACCGCATTCCGGCTTTATGCGCAGGGCTTGATCGACGGCCTGCGTGTCGATCACGTCGACGGGCTGGCGCAGCCGGGGCCCTACTGCCGGAAGCTGCGCGCGCGGCTCAACAGCCTCGAAACCGAGCGGCCGCCGGGTGCACCGAAAGGCCCGGCTTATTTCGTCGTCGAAAAAATCCTGGCGCGAAATGAGGAATTGCGCGGGCAGTGGCAGACCGACGGCACGACCGGTTACGATTTCATGGACGAAATCGACGCGCTCCAACACGACGTCTCAGGCGAGGAACCATTGACCCGCGCGTGGCAGCGCATCAGCGGCCGCTCCGGTAATTTCGATGATGAAGAGGAGTTGGCGCGCCGGCAGATGCTCGACCGAAGCTTTTCGGCGCAACGTGAGAGTGCGGCACGCGCATTCTATGCGCTGTTGCAAAGCGAACTCTTGCTGCGCGATATTTCCTGGTCGGCGCTGCGGCGCTGCTTGACGGAAATCCTGGCGCATTTCCCGGTCTACCGCATCTATTCCCGCATCGATCAGTCATTACCGTCCGACGTTGATGTCCTTTCCCACGCCGTGACGCGAGCGAAGCAGACGTGTTCGCTCGCCGATACCTGGCTGATCGATCTTCTCGGTGGGTGGCTTGGCGGCAAGCCGATCCGTCAGGGCAACGAGCCCTTGCAAAATGTGGCGCTGGTCAAATTTCAGCAGTTGAGCGCGTCGCTTTGTGCCAAGGCCGTCGAGGATACCGCCTTCTATCGCTACGGGCGGTTGATATCGCGCAACGATGTGGGCTTCGACGTCCGGCGCTTCGCTGCATCGCCTGCGCAATTTCACAAGGCCATGGTAAGACGCGTGGCGCAATATCCACATTCGCTGTTGACGACGGCCACACACGATCACAAGCGTGGCGAGGACGTGCGAAGCAGGCTTGCGGTCTTAAGCGAATTCGCCGACGAGTGGGTAGAGGCCGCCACGCGCTGGGTCGATGCCGCTTTGCGGGGCTGCGCGGCGAAGGCTGGATCGGCCATTCCCATGCCGGGCGATCTCGCAATCCTATTCCAAACTATTGTCGGCGCCTGGCCGATGTCTCTTGTGCTTGGCGACCAAGCGGGGCTCTCGGTCTTCGCGAAAAGAATTTCGGCGTGGCAACAGAAGGCGGTGCGAGAAGCCAAGTTGCAGAGCGATTGGTCGGCTCCGAACGATGCGTATGAAGGCGCTCTCGCGGATTTTATCAATCGGCTGTTCTCCGAGCCGAACGAGCTGTTGACTGAACTGCACAGCTTCGCGGCGCGGATCATGGCGCCGGGCGCCGTCAACGGTCTCGCTCAGATGCTCGTCAAGCTCACCGCGCCGGGCGTGCCGGACATTTATCAAGGCACCGACTATTGGGACTTGAGTTTGGTCGACCCCGATAATCGCGCGCCGGTTGATTTTGCCTTGCGACAACGCTCGCTGAACGCAGCTAGCCTCGATGAGGTCATGGCGGCATGGCCCGACGGACGCATCAAGCAGCGGCTGATGGCCAACGTTTTTGCAGTGCGAAAGAAAATTCCTTCGGTCTTTTCGAGCGGTGCCTACATTCCGCTCACCGCCGCCGGGCCACAGGCGGAGCGGATTGTCGCTTTCGCACGCAGCGGCGAGAGCGGGACGACGATCACCGTCGTTTGCAAAGGCATCGCGCCGGCCCTGAAAGACACGACAATCGCCATTCCGGCCTCATTTTGGCAAGGTACTTGCCTGATAATTCCGGAGCGCCTGCGCATACCTATTATGGATGCACTGGTGCCGCGGCCATTGATGTTGGCTGAAAAGGTCGACCTCGCGACCATTCTTGATCGGCTGCCGGTGGCATTTCTTGTTCATGACGCAACTGCGAGATAGCCTGCGACACATTGGGTTATGCAAAATCCGGCATTGGCGTTGCTGAGAGCATGTGCGATTCTCCACGCGTAATTGGTTGATTCGTTTAATCGCGGCGGCGTGGAAATGCAGACACGCAGCACGGAACGCACGGGAGCCGGGGGCTTCTGAGGTGAGGGGCACCCAAAGCGGAAATCCGAAGCGCAGCGGCCACTACCTCACGGTGCGTAGGTAGCGAAGCAAAGTGGCCAGCCGGGGTGGCGACCGGCCCGCGATATCTTCTTCAATCTCGAGTTCTTCAAACGCGCTTTGCCGGTCTGTTTCCAGGCCGGCATTACGCCGCCGCGCGTGTGGCCCCGGAGTTGGACAGGCTAGGGATGCCTTGTCTCCGAGGACCACCCGGCGCGACCAGAAAGGGACA
>JBAQHW010000478.1:0-2218 GCA_049288525.1 Xanthobacteraceae bacterium | reverse complement strand
GCGATGCGTCGCGGTGTTACCTCGGCGCCGCCGATGGCGACGCGCGGCGCCGCGATCTTGCCGTCCTCCACCGTATAAGCCGCGAGCGCCATGGCGAGCGCGAAATCGCCGGCGCGGCGGTTGAACTCATAGAAGCCGGCGGCCGTTCCCGCCGGCAATAGCGGCAGCCGCGCCTCGATCAAGAGCTCATCCTCGGCCAGCGCCGTGGTCATGATGCCTTTGAAGAAGTCGCGCGCCGCGATGACGCGCTCGCCGCGCACGCTCTTGGCTAAAACCTCGCCGTCGAGCGCCGCCAGAACCAGGCACCATTCCGAGGCCGGATCCGCGTGCGCCAGCGAGCCGCAAAACGTGCCGCGGTTACGGATCGGATAATGGGCGATGTGGCGCACCACGTCGGTCAGCAGTTTGCCGAGCGGCCCCTCGCATACCGGATCGTGAAAGGCGGCGTGGCGCACGCAGGCGCCGATACAGAGCTTGCCGTCCTCGACGGCGAGCCGATTAAGCGCGGCGACGCCATTGATGTCGACGAGATGCGAAGGCTTCGCCAGCCGGAACGCCATGGTCGGCACCAGCGACTGGCCGCCGGCCAGGACGCGCCCATCGTCGGAGGCAACCTCGGCGAGCAGCGCGACCGCTTCGTCGAGCGTCTTCGGCGCGTGGTAGCGAAACGCCGCGGGCTTCATCGCGCCACCATCATCGCTGGTTTCAACTTTGGGATTAGCGTATGTTTTTAAATTGATGCACAGTTTTTGGCACCGAGTCAAAGCGCGTGCCGCAAGCGTAACTGCATGAAGCCTCCCGCCTTTTCCTATCACGATCCGCGCTCCACGGCCGACGTGCTGGGCCTGCTTGCAAGCCTCGACAACGCCAAGCTGTTGGCCGGCGGCCAGTCGCTGATGCCGATGCTCAATATGCGCTTCGTGCTGCCGGATCACGTTGTCGATCTCAATCGCGTGGACGGGCTCAGCTATATCCGCGAGGACAAAGACGCGATCGAGATCGGTGCAATGACGCGCCAGCGCGATATCGAATTCTCCGAGCTGGTGCTCGCCCGCTGTCCGCTGATGCACGAAGCCATCGCCCAGGTCGGCCACCGGCAGACGCGCAACCGCGGCACGCTCGGCGGCTCGCTGTGCCATCTCGATCCGGCGGCGGAGCTAGTGGCCGTCGCCGCCACGCTCGACGCCACCGTCACGGTCGCCGGCAAGGACGGCGCCCGCTTGATCGCCTTCGCCGATTTTCCGATAGCCTATATGACGCCGGCAGTAGACCCCGATGAGCTTCTGGTCGGCGTGCGTTTTCCCTGCTGGCGCGAGCCGCACGGCTACGCCTTCGTCGAATTCTCGCGCCGCCGCGGCGACTTCGCCATTGTCTCGGCGGCAGCCCTGATTGCGGAAGATGGCGCCGGCAAGGTGACGCGCGTCGCGCTCACGCTCGGCGGCCTGGGTCTGGCGCCGGTGCGCGCGCACGAGGTCGAGCGCGCGCTGATCGGTGAAATCATCAGCGAGCAGCGCATGCGCGAGATTTGCGAGCCGCTGCGCCAACTTGAGGCGATGGACGATGTCCATGCGCCGGCTTCTTATCGCCGGCAGCTTGCCACGGTGCTGTCGCGCCGCGCGCTTTTGCAAGCGCATGAGCGGCTCGTGGAAAAGGCACGCGCATGAGCGAGATGCGCACCATCTCGGTCGCCGTCAACGGCACGGCTTGCGAAAAAACCGTGCCGGTACGGCTGACGCTCGCCGATTTCCTGCGCCACACGCTCCGTCTGACCGGCACCCATCTCGGCTGCGAGCACGGCGTCTGCGGTGCCTGCACCATTTTGTTCGACGGCCATTCGGCGCGTTCCTGTCTGATGCTGGCGGTGCAGGCCGACGGCCACGACATCGTCACCGTCGAGGGTCTGTCGCCCGACGGCGGCAAGACGTTGCATCCCTTGCAGCAGGCGTTCCACGAGCATCACGGCCTGCAATGCGGCTTCTGCACGCCGGGGATTTTGACGACGCTGATCGAGCTTCTTCGCGACAATGCCGATCCGACCGAGCACGACATCCGCGTCGGCATTTCGGGAAACCTTTGCCGCTGCACCGGCTATCATAACATCGTCGTCGCCGCGCTCGCCGCGGCGAAGCGGATGAGAGATGCGAGCTAGTGGTCCGATTCTAACATTCGCACCCCTGTCCGGCATGCCATTATGCGAATGTTAGAATCAAAGGACCAC
>JBAQHW010000477.1:0-3464 GCA_049288525.1 Xanthobacteraceae bacterium | reverse complement strand
GACGTGGTGTTGGCCGACAGCGCCTCCTGGCTGTTCCGCGCCGTGCCCTATCTTGTCTTCGCCGCCACCTGGGTGGCGGCCTCGCTGGTGCCGACCTTTCGCACTGGTCTTCTATTCTCCTGGTCGGCCGACCTCATCGCGATTATCGCTCTGCTCGGCAGCGCACGCTTTTTTCTCGCGCTCGCCGGGCTTGATGTTGGCACGAGCTTCGGGGGCATCGGTTCCAGCCGTGAGGTGATGATCGCCTCGCTCGCCGAGCCGGCGATGATCATGGTGGTGTTCACCTTGGCGCTGGTCGCCGGATCGACGCAGCTCTCCACTATCGCCGCCTTTATGAGTTCCTCGGGGGTCGGCCTGCGTGTCTCGCTGGCTCTCGCGCTCTTCGCGCTCATCATGGTGGCGATCGCCGAAAGCGGCCGGATCCCGGTCGATAATCCGGCAACGCACCTCGAACTGACCATGGTGCACGAGGCGATGGTGCTCGAATATTCGGGACGGCATCTGGCGTTGGTCGAGCTGGCCGCCTCGCTCAAGCTCATGCTTTATGTGTCGCTGATCGCTTGCCTGTTCGCGCCCTGGGGCATCGAGTCCAGCAATGCGGCCCTACCGGCGCTGGCAATCGGGATCGCCGCCTATATCGGCAAGCTTGCCGCCGGCGGCTTCCTTCTGGCGCTGTTCGAAACGTCGATCGCCAAAATGCGCGTATTCCGCGTTCCGGAGTTCCTCGGTGCGGCGCTGATGCTCGGGCTACTGGCGACGCTCCTCCTGTTCGTCTCGGGGAGCTTCTGATGAGCCAGATCTATTTCGACGTCGCCCATTTGCTGGCCGGCTTGCTGGTGTTGATCAGCTTCCTCGAACTCTATCAGGACCGGCTGTATGCGCTCCTGAACGTCTACGCCGCGCATGCGTTGGTGCTCGCCACGTCGGTCGCTTGGCAAGCCTTCATTCAGGACGCGCCGCATCTTTATGTGACCGCCATGATCGCGCTTGTCTTCAAGGCGATCGTCATCCCGGTTAGCTTGCATCGCATCATGGTGCGGCTCGGCATCCACCGCGAGATCGAGAAAGCGGTAGGCATTGGCAGCACTATGCTGGCCGGCATTGGCTTAGTCGCTCTCTCCATGGTTGTGATGTTGCGTGTCACGCGACAAGCCGGGCCCTTGGCGCAAGAGGACCTCGCCTTTGCGTTATCTGTGGTGCTGCTTGGCCTGCTCTTGATGGTCACCCGGCGGAACGCCGTGGGTCAGGTCGTCGGCTTTATGTCATTGGAGAACGGCCTCGTGCTCGCCGCTACCGGCGCCAGGGGCATGCCGCTCGTGGTCGAATTCAGCGTCGCATTCTCGATCTTGATCGCTTTCATCGTGATCGGGATATTCCTGTTCCGCATTCGAGAACGGTTCGACACGGTCGATGTGCAAGTCATCGACTCCTTCCGTGGAGAACATCGATGAGCTTCGATGCCCTGATCGGCGTACTTTTGATCCCGGCGCTCGCCGCCGCGCTTCTAGCCGTGCTCCCGGGCTATCGCGTTACGGCGCGAATCAATGTGCTGGCAACGGCGTTGACGCTTCTTTGCGCGCTTTCGCTGTTCTTCGGCAGGCCGGCGCCCGGCACCTATCTCATCGTCGACGATCTCAACGCGACGTTCGTGGTGCTCACGACCTTCGTCGGCTTCACCACCAGTGTATTTAGCGCAAGTTACATCGGGCACGAACTGGAGAGCGGGCGACTGACGCCGTCATTCGTGCGCTTCTACCACGCCATGTATCAATTGCTGATGTTTGCGATGAACCTGGCGCTGGTCGCCAACAATATCGGGCTGATGTGGGTGGCGATCGAGCTTGCCACGCTGACGACGGTGATGATGGTCGGCATCTATCGCACGCATGCAGCCCTTGAAGCGGCCTGGAAATATTTCATTCTTGGTAGTGTCGGTATCGGCTTGGCGCTGTTCGGCACAATTCTGGTCTACATGGCGGCACGGCCCGTCGTCGGTGAAGGCCTCGACGCTATGATGTGGAGTGTGCTGGTCAAGCGCGCCGGCGCCTTTGATCCGGCGCTGCTCGATCTTGCATTTATCTTTCTGTTGCTCGGTTACGGCACCAAAGTCGGGCTCGCGCCGTTGCACGCTTGGCTTCCCGATGCGCACGCCGAAGGCCCGACGCCGATCTCTGCGGTGCTATCGGGACTTCTCCTCAACGTGGCACTCTACGCGTTGTTGCGTTTCAAGATGGTGCTGGCGGGAAACGCCGCCGCATTGGCACCCGGGCCATTGATGGTCACGCTCGGATTGCTGTCGCTCGTGTTCGCCGCCTTCATGCTGTACCGCCGCCGCGACATCAAGCGGCTGTTCGCCTATTCGTCCATCGAACACATGGGCATCATCACCTTCGCGTTCGGCATGGGCGGGCCACTGGCCAATTTTGCCGGCCTCCTCCACATGACCATGCATTCGCTCACCAAATCGGCGATTTTCTTCGCCGTCGGTCACGTCTCTCAAGTCAAGGGCACCCAGCGCATCGCCGATATGGGCGGACTGACCGAGACCCATCCGTTGCTCGGTTGGGGACTGATCCTCGGGGTGGTGGCCATTGCCGGATTGCCGCCGCTCGGCATTTTCATGAGCGAGTTTCTGGTCGTCAGTTCGACCTTCGCGCGCGCGCCGCTGCTTGCGCTCGTGCTCGTCTTCGGCCTGCTCGTCGCCCTCGGTGGACTCTTTCTGCGCCTCAATAGCATCGCCTTCGGCGAGCCGCGCGGGCCCACCGATAAGACGCGCGCCTCCTACGTGCCGATGTTCTCGCACCTCGCCCTGGTGCTCATTGCCGGCATTTACATGCCGCCGGCGCTCGTCGCCTGGTTCGAGCACGTCGCGCGACTACTTGGGTAGCCAATGCCCCAGCTCGCCAACCTTCTCCTGAAAGGCAAACCGGTCGAAGCGCATCGCCCTTGGCGGCGCGTCATCGTGACTGCCGAAGTCTGGCAAGACATCGCCGGCGAGCTTGCCCAAGGACACGCCACGCTTCTCGGCCTGTGGGGCGACAGCACAACCGTTCCCACGGTCCACATGGCGATCATGAGTGGCGAGGCTGGAGAAATCACAGTCGTAACCATCGAATGTCCAACCGGCAATTTTCCATCGATCGGCGCCGTGCATCCGCCCGCCATCCGCCTTGAACGCGCGATATCCAGTTTGTACGGACTTGAGCCCGTTGGCGCGCCCGATACGCGGCCCTGGCTCGATCTCGGCTTCTGGGATGTTCAGCATCCGCTCGGTGCGCGCACTGCGCCGCCGCCAGCACCCGCCCCTTACACCTTTCTGTCCGTGGAAGGAGAGAGTCTGCATCAGATTCCGGTGGGACCCGTCCACGCCGGCATCATCGAGCCCGGCCATTTCCGCTTCACTGCGGGTGGCGAAACCGTGGCGCGCCTCGAGCAGCGCCTCGGTTACGTTCATAAGGGGATTG
>JBAQHW010000476.1:0-25641 GCA_049288525.1 Xanthobacteraceae bacterium | reverse complement strand
GGTCCGACACCGGCTACCGCTTCGTCAAGCGTCAATCGCAATCCGATCCGAATACCTGGATCGCGCTCGGCGACACCGCAACGGCGCCCGCGACCGCGTCCTCACGCTAAGCGCAACAGAGGCAAGGAGCTACACGACCCCGGTCACGTCCCCACCCCTCCCCGTCCCCAGACCGGGTTCGTGGCGGCCGGCTCTCCCCCAGGAGCCGGCCGCACCCCTTTTTGTTCCAGCAAATTTTATTTCCGCTTTGCCCGAAAGCGGACTCGAGCCGGGCGAAAACGGATGCCGATCACCAGCTATAGCGCAGCGTGCCGGTGCCGGCGTAGGTCTGCGAGCCTGCGGCGATCTCACTGTCGAACTTTGCCATCGCCGTCCAATTGGCGGTGAGATGCCATTCGGCGGCGGCACTGGCGAGCGCGGAGTTTTGCGCGATCGGCGCACCGTTGACGGTGAAATTTGCTCCCGGCAACGTTTCGAAGACGGCGTTGATCGAAGGATTGCTCACCCAGTCGTGCGCCCAGGCAAGCCGCGCCCGCAGCACCACCGGCATGCCGTTGACGATCTGCAGGTTGTCGAACCGCGCGCCGAGCTCGGTGCGGATATCCGTTGCCGTCATGGTGTCGTAGGTAAGCCCGAAGCCGCCGCCGGTAAGATCGGTCTCGCTATAGCTTGGCGTATAAAAAGCCTGCGCCTGCGCCGCCGCATAGGGCGTGACGCCGACGGCCGGCAGCGCCGCGATGCGGTAGCCGGTCTCCATGCGCGCGCCGTAGCTTTGGGCGTTGAATTTCGCATCAAGCTGATCGCCCAGCGCGACGCGGTCGGTGCTCATCGAATAGCCGGAAAAGGCGAGCGCCGTGGCGAGATAGGCCGGGCCTTGCTTGGTGATGCCGTAGACGCCGGCCTGGAATGCATCGCTGCGGCCGCTGCCGAGACTTTGCGAAAGACCCCAATTGGTGCCGCCGCCGCCGAGCGCGAAACCGAAAAGCGTATCGGGCGTGAAGTGGTAATCCATGCCGGCGGCGAAGCCATAGGCGCTCGCGGTGACGTCAGTCGAGCCGACGACCGGATCGCCGTTCGCCGTATTGCTGCCGCCATAGGCCGACCCCCACGCGGTCCAGCGCTGATCGAAATTCGGCTTCCACGGCTTGAGCTCGGGGGTGATGTCGAAGGGCAGCGCAATGGCGTCTTGTTCGTCGGGGGCGAAGCCGCTGACAGGGCTCGACGGCGCACCGCCCGCGTCGCCGCGCCCGTTGGCAAACGGATCGAGCATCAGGCCCATGAAGTCGGTCATCAGCTCGAAGGCGCCGCGCTCGGCGCCGGTTGCCGCCTCACCGTCGAGCTGGGTGAGCGCATTCGCCAAAGGCGCGCCGGTCAAGGCGAAGATCGGCACGAAATTCGGCGGCAGCGCGCCGCCGCGATCGAAATAGGCATTGAGCGCATTGACCACGCTCTGCTGATTGGCGTTGAGCGGCGGTAGCGGCGTGATGGAGGAGCCGAGCGTGGCAATGAGATTGAGATACACATCGGTGGCGGTGTAGCTCAGACTGTCGGTAAAATTTACCGGCGCCGGACCGGTCAGGCCGCTGAACGTGGTGCCGCCAAGCCCGCCGGCCGCATGCAGGATGTCGTAGCTCTTCACCACATAGCTGCCGGGGGAGAAGACAGTCTCGACGGTGCCGGCCAGCGCCGCGGTGCCGGAAACATTGGCGTTTGTCGCCAGCGTGGGATTGACCTGCACCAGATAAAACGCACCGCTCTGAAACGCGAGATTGCCGCTGATCGTGAGCGTGCTGCTGCCCGCGCTAGGCGATCCCTGCGCGCCGGGCGCCAGCGTGCCGTAGGCATTGATCTGGCTATTGCCGACCGTGCCATAGCCGCCGAGCGTGCCGCCGTTCACCGTGGTCTGGCTGGCATTCGACAGATCGCCGTCGACCAGGAACGTGCCGCTCTGCACAGTCCACGGTTCGCTCTGCGCGTAGGTGCCGGTCGCGGTCCAGACCGCGTCGCCGACGACATTGAAAGTAGTGAAGCCGGTATATTGCGTGCCGATCAGGCTGAGATTGAACGCGGCGTTGCCGCTGCCGCCGAGCTGAAAAGTGTCGAAGCCGGTGCCCTTGACCAAGCCGGTGATGGCGTAGCCCGGCCCCAAGGTGAAGGTGTTGCCGGCCGAGTTCAAGGACATATCGACAGCCGTGCCGCTGGTGCCGACAATGGTTCCGGAATCGAACACGTTGGCCCCGGGGGCACCCGTGACATAAATACCTTCGTAGCCGCTGATTGTGCCGGTGTTGGTGATGCCGCCGACGAAAGCGCTAACATCTTCGACGGCAATGCCGGCGACGACAAGGCCGGGGTAGAACCCCCCCACCGAGATCGTGCCGCTGTTGCTGATGCCGCCGAAAAAGGTGGAGACGCTCCTGACGAAAATGGCCTTCGTGCCGGCCTGGATTTCGCCGGTATTGGTGATGCCGCCGCCGGCGGTGTTGCCAAATTGTGCGACGCTGGTCAGTTCGATGCCTGAAAAGAACCCCTCGATCGTACCGCTATTGGTAACGCCGCCCAAGAAGGTCGGGAAGGGCGAGTTGTTCCCGATCGAAATGCCGATGACGTCCGAGTGGAGCGTACCGCTGTTGGTAATGCCGCCGGTAAAGGTAGGGCCGAAGATTCCGATCGCATCGCTCGTTGCGCTGATCTTGCTGGTGCCGTCGACCGAAATGCCGCCGTTGATCGTGCCGGTGTCGATGATCCCGGAGAACCCGGTGATCGTGCTGCCATTGGTCAGCACGATGCCGTTCGGGCTGATCGTGCCGGAATTCGTAATGGTGCTGGTGATGGTGGAATTGTTGATGGCGATGCCGGTGATCGCCCCGGAATTGGTGCAGCCGGTCGTGGTTTCGTTGTTGTAGCTGGTGTTGCAGGCGGCATAGGCCGCCGGCGCACCGCCGCCAACCAGCAGCGCCGCCACCGAACTCGACGCCAGCAACGCACTCAACCTGCCGCGACCGATACGCACTGCCCTCAGCCCCACCCGTTCAGGCGCTACGCGGCCCTCAAGCCAATCTCAAATGGCCGAACAGGAAAGGCAATAGGCTTTGCCGCACGTGCAGTGAGTTCCATCGCAATTTCATCCGATCGCCGCGACTTGTTGCCGAAATGCAACTCAAGATTCCCGGCGGGTGGCCGACGCGCCAGACCACGGCTAACCGTGTCCTTGCCGCGGCACCGCCGAACAGCGCCGGCAACACGCGCCGGCTACAGCGCATCTCGGTTTCGGCGCGCGATTGCTAATACCCTTGCAAGGCGAGGACGAGCGCCGAGATCGCCGCGACGACATAGAAGAAAATCACCAACAGAAATCCGGCCGCGTAGTTGCCGTGAGCGGCGATGAGACTGCCCATCGCAATATTGATGACCCCGGCCAGGCCGATGCCAACCGCCGCCGTCGCACCCACGGTCGACGCAATCGTCGTTCGCTCGGCGACGGAATGCGTCAGGCTCCAGATGATGACCAGTGCCGGCGTCGCGCTGGCGCTGGCCAGCGCCAAGGCAATCGCGGCGCCCGCGGTGTTCGAAAGGAAGAGCTCCGTCGTCAGAAAGATCGCCCCGGCGACGAAAAGGCCGAAGCCGTACCAGGCGCGCCGCTTGCGGCGGTCGGAGTCGATGGCAAACAAGACTGAGCACAACGCGCCGACAAGCGCGCCGCCCGAGAGGACGTAGCTCATATCGGTCGCGGGAAAGTGCCGTACGCGCACGAGGTACACCGGCCCGAAGGTAATGAGCCCATAGAAGCCGGCGGTCGAACCCAGATCCATGAGCCCGATCAACCACACGCGATAGCTTGAGAGCGTCTGCAAGAAAGTGTGCACACGCCGCTCGGGAAGCTGGAGCGCGTCCAGTTCGCTGGAAAGCGTTCCGCGCTTGATCTTCTCGACTTCCAATGCCGGCATGCCGGACGCCATCGCCGGATCGTCGGGCAGCCACAGCAGCAATACGAGCGGGATCAGCGGCAGCGCGGCGAAGATGTAGAACGTCGTTTCCCACGGCATCCGGGTGAGCAGCCAGATGACGAAGATCGGCGTGATGACCGTGCCGATGGCTATTCCGGTGGTCCATGGCGCCTGGCCGCGGGCCCGCTCATCGAACGGCAGCCAGTGTGCGGTAAACCAGGCCAGAAGCGGGATCGCGCAGGCCTCGACGAAACCGAGCGCGATGCGCAATGCCAAGAGCTCCCCGTAGCTTGCAGCAAACGCGTGCAGAACCATGAGCGCGGCCCAGGCGAGAATGCCGACGATCGCCATCCGCCGCCCGCCCCAGCGATGGATCGCCGGCCCCCACGCGACCGCGCAGAATCCGTAGGTCACCAAAAAGCCGCCGGTCAGCCCGCCGATCAACGCCGGTTTCCCGAGCAGACCGAAGTGCTGCATGAACGCCTGGTCGACGAACATGAACGACAAATTGAGTTTGTCGATCTGCATCGTCATCATGAAAAAGAACGAGAAGGCGAAGAGCCTCCACCAACGCTGCGGCCATCCGCGAGCCTGAACGATCTCTGGGGACGTCAATGTCGCCATAGCAAGTTTCCTCCCATGTGCGGCTTGTTTTACGGATGCGCCGTCGTGCCAAGTCTAGACGCCGTGGCCCGCGAGTGGAAGATGCCGACGCTCGACAAGTCTGGGCGGGCAACGCTGCCAACGTGCGTCGTCAGAATCCGGGCAGTGCATTCATTTTCCGCTCGCCCAAAGCTCTTTGGTTGCAAGCGCAGCACCTTCGGCAAGGGCCTGAAGCTTCGCCCAGGCGATTTGCGGATGAATGCGACCGCCCAGCCCACAATCGGTGCCTGCTATCACGTTCTCCCGGCCGACGATTTTGGCGTAACGCACGATCCGGTCCGCGACCACTTGCGGGTGCTCGACGATATTGGTCGCGTGGCTGACGACGCCGGGAATGAGGAGTTTCCCCTCCGGCAGCTTGGCGTCCTGCCACACGCGCCATTCGTGTTCGTGGCGAGCGTTACCGGCCTCCACCGAATAAGCACCGGCATTGACGCTCAGCACCAGGTCAACGATGTTCTTCAACGGGATGTCGGTGGTATGCGGGCCGTGCCAACTGCCCCAGCAGATGTGGAAGCGTATGCGGTCGGCTGGAAGTCCGCGCAGCGCATGATTGAGCGCCTCCATGCGCACCTGCTCGAATTTTTTGAACTCCTGCAGGGGCGGCTCGGGATTGATCATATCCCAGTTGTCCGGAAGGCTCGGATCGTCGATCTGCAATACGATTCCAGCATCGACGATCGCCTTGTACTCCTCGTGCATGGCATCGGCCGAAGCAAACAAGAATTCCTCTTCGGTCTTGTAGAAAAGATCCACCCCGCGCGCGAAACTGCCCGGTCCGATGGAGCACATGAAACCTTCTTCCGCGCCCATCGCGGCCAGAGCTCTTTTCAAGTTCGCGATGTCGGCTTGCAACGCGGCATGGCCGGTATATTTGATCGGCCCGGTGCAGGCAGGCCGCCCGACCGGGCGCCTCGCCGCGCTGCCCATGAGGCTGCCGCTCGACTCCGGATCCTGATAGAAGTCGTTGAACCTCTGCCAGTCGCGACGATTGGCGAATGAGGTCAGTGCGAGATCGGCGACAGTCGATTTCTTGTGCTGGGTTTCGTGCGCTGCCGCGGCCGGACTTCCCGCCGGCGAAAATCCGGACATGCGCGCGAAGGCGTAGTTCCACCACGCGCCATAGTCGTACGATCCTCCCACCGGTTTTCCGAACTCACCATCGTCGGGAATATCGACGCCAAGTTCGCGTTGTTTCTTGACCACATCGGTTACGGCGCCGGCAAGAGCCTCCGCGTATGCGGCGTCGTCCCCTTTGGGTTCCCCCGCCGCGACCGATCTGCTCATAGCGATGAGATTGGCCGGGCGTGACAGGCTCCCGGCGTGGGTAGTCAGTATCCGGTCCTTGCTGTAACGCATCTCATCCCTCCCGATTGCTCCAGCTTAAGGCTGGTTGGCGATCAGTATACTGATCGCGGGACGATCCGGAGACGGGTATTTCAGGCGGCTTTCCTTTCGCGGCAAGGCGGACGGCCGCGGCGAACTGGCGGTTCCCGGCGGAACCGCGAGCCCCTCCCCAAAATTGGGGAGGCCGGGGGAAATCTCACGCGGCTTTGTGAGTTGTTTGCCGCGCCGACTTCGCTAGATTGCGGCTGGGATCGCGTTCGGGGCGCGAGGGAAGCCTTCTTTTGATACCTAAATCCGGTGCCGCATGATTGGCTTGGTCCGCATTGCCTTGCGGCGGCCGTATACGTTCGTCGTCCTCGCGCTGGTCATTCTCATCGTCGGTCCGCTGGCGGCCTTGCGCACGCCGGTCGACATCTTCCCGGACATCCGCATTCCGGTGATCGCCATCGTCTGGCAATACACCGGCTTGGCGCCGGTCAACATGGCGGGACGCATCACCACGCAGTCGGAGCGCGCGCTCACCACCACGGTCAACGACATCGAGCATATCGAAGCGTCGTCCTATAACGGCCTCGGCATCATCAAGGTCTATTTCCAGCCGGGCGCCAATATCCGCCTCGCCAATGCGCAGATCACGGCGATCTCGCAGACGCAGCTCAAGCAGATGCCGCCTGGCGCCACGGCGCCGCTGATCCTCAATTACAGCGCCTCGACCGTTCCGATCATCCAACTCGCGCTCTCGGGCTCAGGCCTGTCCGAGCAGACGCTTGCCGACCTCGGGCTCAATACCGTGCGCACGCCGCTGGTTACCGTTCCCGGCGCCGCCATTCCCCTGCCCTATGGCGGCAAGCTGCGCGAGGTTCAGATCGATCTCGATTCGGCGGCGATGCAGGCACGCAATCTGTCGGGCCAGGACGTGGCCAACGCGCTCGCCGCACAGAACCTGATCACCCCGGTCGGCACGGAAAAAATCGGCTCTTCCGAATACACGATCAATCTCAACGACTCGCCGACCCGGATCGTCGAACTCGGCGACCTGCCGATCAAGAGCGTCGACGGCGCGATGGTCTACATCCACGACGTCGCCCAGGTGCGCGACGGCAATCCGCCGCAAACCAATATCGTGCACGTCAACGGTAATCGTTCCGTGCTGATGCAGGTCCTCAAGAACGGCTCGGTCTCCACGCTGGCGATCGTCGACGGCATCAAGCAGAAATTGCGGGAGATCAAGGATATCCTGCCGCCCAATCTGCAGATCGCGCAGATCGGCGATCAATCGATCTTCATCAAGGCCGCGGTCAGCGGCGTCGTGCGCGAAGGCGTCATCGCCGCGGCGCTGACCAGCCTGATGATCTTGGTCTTTTTGGGCAGCTGGCGCTCCACGCTGATCATCGCCACGTCCATTCCACTCTCGGTGCTCGGCTCGATCGCGACGCTCGCCGCGCTGGGCGAGACGCTGAACATCATGACGCTGGGCGGCCTGGCGCTGGCGGTCGGCATTCTGGTCGACGACGCCACGGTGACGATCGAGAACATCAATTACCACCTCGAGCAGGGCAAGGACGTCGAGACCGCCATCTTGGACGGCGCCGCGCAAATCGTGACACCGGCTTTCGTCTCGCTGCTTTGCATCTGCATCGTGTTCGTTCCGATGTTCTTTTTGCCCGGCGTGGCGCGCTTCCTGTTCGTGCCGATGGCCGAAGCGGTGATGTCGGCGATGGCCTGCTCGTTCATTCTGTCGCGCACGCTGGTGCCGACCATGGCGAACTATCTGCTGCGCCCGCACGCGCCCCACACCGACGAACACGGCCTGGACGGGCCGCTGCCGCCCTCGCGCAATCCGCTGATCCGCCTGCAACGAGCCTTCGAACGCCGCTTCGAGCGAATTCGTCTTGTTTATCGCGAGCTTTTGTCGATGGCGCTGCACCGGCGTGGCGCCTTCGTCGGCGGCTTTCTCATTGCGGTCGCCGCCTCGTTCGCGCTCACGCCCTATCTCGGCCGCGACTTTTTCCCCGCTGTCGACGCCGGCCAGATTTTGATGCACGCGCGCACCCGCGTCGGCACCCGCATCGAGGACACCGCCGCGCAATTCGGCGACATCGAAAAGGCCATTCGCCAAATCATTCCCGCCGACCAGATCGACACGATGGTGGACAATGTCGGTTTCCCGGTGAGCGGCATCAACATGACCTATAACAACAGCGGCACGATCGGCAGCGCCGACGGCGACGTTCAGATAAAGCTGACCGAAGACCACCGCCCGACCGCCGACTATGTGAGGCTCCTGCGTGAAGAGCTGCCGCTGCGCTTTCCCGGCGTGACGTTCTCATTCCTGCCGGCCGACATCATCAGCCAGATCCTCAATTTCGGCGCGCCGGCGCCGATCGACTTGCAGGTGCGCGGACCAAATCTCGACGCCGATATGGGCTATGCGCAAAAATTGCTGCGAGCGCTGCATCACGTTCCGGGCCTGGTCGACGCGCGCATCCAGCAGTCGCTGAACGGCCCGGCCTTCGACGTCGACGTCGACCGCACGCGCGCCGAGTATATCGGCGTGACCGAACGCGACGTGACCAACAGCATGGTGGTCGACCTGGCCGGCAGCAGTCAGGTGGCGCCGACCTACTGGCTCGATCCCCATAACGGCGTCAACTACGCGATCGTGATGCAAACGCCCCAATATCAGGTCGATTCGCTCGGCGCTCTGAAGGACCTGGCGATCACCGCGTCCGGCGCACAGTCGCAAACTCTTGGAGCGATCGCCGACATCAAGCGCACCACGGAGCCCGCGGTCTATTCGCAATACAACATCATGCCGATGGTCCAGATCTACGCCACCACCCAGGACCGCGATCTCGGCGCGGTCGCCGCCGGCGTGCAGAAGGTCATGGACGACAACGCCGCGACGATGCCGCGCGGCGTCCAGGCCATCATGTTGGGACAGGTGACGACCATGAACAGCGCCTTCTCCGGGCTGTTGCTCGGACTGTTGGGCGCCATCGTGCTGATCTACCTTCTGATCGTAGTAAACTTCCAATCCTGGGGCGATCCGTTCGTCATCATCACCGCCCTGCCCGCGGCTCTGGCCGGGATCGTATGGATGCTGTTTGCGACCCGCACCACGCTATCGGTCCCGGCTTTGACCGGGGCCATCATGTGCATGGGCGTGGCCACCGCAAACAGCGTGCTGGTGGTCAGCTTCGCCCGCGAACGCTTGGCGCAGGGGGACGATCCGGTGACCGCGGCGCTTGAAGCCGGATTTGTCCGCTTCCGGCCGGTGCTGATGACGGCTTTGGCCATGATCATCGGCATGGCGCCGATGGCGCTCGGCCTTGGCGAAGGCGGCGAGCAGAACGCGCCGCTCGGCCGCGCGGTCGTCGGCGGGCTGATCTGTGCTACAGCGGCGACGCTGATGTTCGTTCCCGTCGTCTTCAGCCTTATTCACGAGCGCCGCCGCAAAAACAAACCGGCGATGGGAGAGCCACATGGCGTCTGATCCCCCGCAGCAGCCCATCGTGTCGCGACGCAGTCTTTACGGCTTCGCCATTCTGGCGGCGACCGTCGCGGCCATTATCGTCGTCATGGGCCTGACAACGCGCCGCGTCGCCGACGCCAAATTGCGCGAATGGACCGAACAGGAAGCGCTGCCGGTGGTCGCCGTTGCCGTCCCCGATACGCACGGCAAGAGCAGCAGCTTCGAGCTTCCGGGCCGGCTGGAGGCCTATAACCAAGCGCAGATTTACGCGCGCGTCAGCGGCTACCTGAAAGATTGGAAGGCGGACATCGGGACGCCGGTCAAAGCAGGCGATCTTCTTGCCGAAATCGACGCGCCGGACCTCGACCAGCAGATCATGCAGGCGGAAGCCAACCTTTCAAGCGCCAAAGCCAACGCCACACTGGCCGAGGCGACCTTGCAGCGCGGACAGCAGTTGATCGGGTCCGGCGCCGTCTCAAAGCAGGATCTCGACCAGCGCGCCGCGGACGCCGCCAACCGGCAGGGGCTCGTGCGCTCGGCCCAAGCGAACCTCGACCGGCTGCGCGTGCTGGAAAAATACAAGCGCATCACCGCGCCGTTCGATGGACTTGTCACCGCACGCAACACCGACATTGGCGCACTGATCAATGCCGGTGCCGGCGGGCCGCCGCTGTTTGTGGTTTCCCAGACCAACCAGTTGCGGGTCTACGTCAACGTTCCGCAAAATTACGTGCCGAATATACGGATCGGCACCAAGGCCAGGATCTCGGTTCCGGAATATCCGGGCCGGCAATTTCCGGCGACCGTGCAAGCCTCGGCGCAGGCCGTCGATGTCGCCTCCGGCACGACGCGGATGCTCTTGGTCGTCGACAACGCCGCCGGCGTGCTGATGACCGGCGGCTTTGCCAATGTGAGCTTCGAAATGCCGCATCCGGAAGTCGCTATCAACGTGCCCTCCAGCGCGCTGATCTTCGATCAGAGCGGCTTGCACGTTGCCACAGTAGACGACGACAACCGCATTACGCTGAAACAGGTCACAATCGCGCGCGATCTAGGAAAAGAGGTCGAAATCGGTTCGGGCCTTTCGGCTGAGGATCGCGTCGTGCAGAGTCCGCCCGACGGAGTTGCCAACGGCGACCTGGTGCGCGTTGCCGGCGCCGCCGGCAGTCCTGGCGCACCCGTCGCCGCCTTGGCGAAGTAACGCGAGCGTCGCGTCGTCGCTACTAGATGTCGTCGTGGTCGTTGCCGAAATCCGAAGTCCAAAGCCCACATTCGGCGCAGCCATAGCTGCAAATTCCGGAAATTCCGCCGCTGTCTGCGGCACTGCGTACGAGCTGCATGGTGCGTCCGCAATTCGGACACGGGTGGTCCTGCCGCCACTGCGGCTTGGCGAAGAGATTACTGGTCTCACGCGATAGCAACATGGTCGCACCTCATCATTAACCGTATTCAAACGGCTGGATGAAATTCAAACGCATGTTTGAGACGAGGCCAAGCCGGAAACTGGGCATTTTTGTGCTGACGGACCTGAGTTTTGTGGGTTCCGGCACTTGAGCGCAGCGCCGCAACTGGGCTGGCCGGGCGCACCTAAACGAACGCCGGCACTACCGGCGGCTGGTTCCATTCGGCGGCAACATCGTAGCCCCAGATCCACGCCATCCGATCGACCGCGTCGACGGTTGCCGGCGCAGCCGGCGCGGATTGCAGATCGTATTTGTGCTTGGCGCGCACGATCGCCGCCGAGAAGCGCTGCACAGCGTGCACGCGCGGAATGCGGACGCGGCGAAAATTCTGCATCGCCGCGATCGGATCGTCCCGACCGGCGGCAAGCCAGCGGGCTAGAATATAGGCGTCTTCGAAGGCCTGACTGGCGCCCTGGCCGGCATTGGGCAGCATGGCGTGCGCCGCATCGCCGATGAGTGCAATCCGGCCGCGGCCCCAATTGTCGGTGAGAGGACGCGTAAACAGGCCCCATTTCGAGCACTGCGTGATGGCGTTCAACACATTGGCGAGCATCGGTTCCGGATTCGGAAAGCTCGCGCGCATGGCGTCGGGATCGCCAGGAATAGACCAGCCCTCCTCGACCCACAAATCGGTATCCTCCTGGGTGACAATGTTCACCACCTCGCGGCCGCGCAGGTAATAGACGAAGAAGTGACGACCCGGGCCGAGCCATTGAACATGCCCCGAAGGCTCAAGCACCTCGGCCGGGCAATCACTGCCCGGCAGTAGCGCGCGCCAGACCATCTGGCCGGTATAGACCGGCTTGTCGTGCCCATACAGAATGAGGCGGACCAGTGAGTGAATTCCATCGGCACCGATGACGAGGTCGGTTTCTCGCGTTACGCCGTTGGCAAAGCTTAAGCCGACGATCGGTGGCCGTTCCTCGATGCCGACCAGCCGATGATCGAGATGGATCGATCGCGCATCGAGACCGCTCGCCAGCGCATCCAAAAGATCAGCGCGATGGAAGGTATGAATGCCGGCGCCGAAGCGGGCTGCAGCGGAACTCTGATCGCGGTAATCGAGCCGCGCGCCGGTATTCATTTCGCGCGTAAGCACGCCTGGCGCAATATTGGCAGCCGCAGCGATCCGCCCGCCTAGACCGATCTCATAAAGCGCCTTGATGGCTTGCGGACTGACATTGATGCCGGCGCCAATTTCGCCAAGCCTTGGCGCCTGCTCGAAGACCTCCGCCTCGATGCGAAAGCGCGCTAGCGCGGCCGCGGTCGCCAAGCCGGCAAGACCGCCGCCGATGATGGCAATGCGGCGGCCGGGCGTCATTCGAGCGGTTTTAGCCCCTTCGCATATTGCTTGAAGCGCTTGACGTAAATGTCCGCACCGCCTCCGATCATTTTGATCGCCGCATCGTCGAGCGTGCGGATGGCGCGCGCCGGCGCGCCGACGATCAGCGAGTTCTCCGGAAAGGTCTTGCCCTCGGTGATCAGCGCACCCGCTCCGACCAGGCAGTTGTCGCCGATACGCGCGCCGTTGAGCACGATTGCGCCCATGCCGATCAGCGAATTGGCGCCGATGGTGCAGCCGTGCAGGATAACGTTGTGACCGATCACGCAATTCGGCCCGATCACCATCGGGAAACCGGGGTCGGTATGCAGCGTGGCATTGTCCTGGATCTGCGAGCGCTCGCCGAGCTCGATCCATTCGTTGTCGCCGCGCAACACCGCGCCGAACCAGACGCTGGCGTCACTTTTGAGCCGCACCTTGCCGATCAGCGTCGCCGTCGGTGCAATCCAGTAGCGGCCTTGTTCCGGCAGGTCCGGCCGGTGGCCGTCGAGTTCATAGATCATGGCAACTCCCGATGCGCCGGTCACCGTAAAGCGGCTCCGCCCGCGGTCACGATTGCGCGCGAATAAACTAAACTAGCAGAGCGAAAGGATTATCAGACGGCGAGCAGCGCTTGAAGCGCGAGCACCACCACGGTGCCGCACATCAGGCTCCAGAGGCCCGCGATGATGGTCGCCAGCATGACAATCTCGGCTCGGCGGCCCTCGATCCGGCGGCCGCGGATCGTGTTGCGCATGATGATATAGGGCGCGGAGAACATCAGCAGCGGAATGGCGGCAAAGCGCGCCGGCACCGGCCCGACTTCCAGAAGCCGGAAGCTCGGCACGTGACGTGCGAACAGACGATAGCCGCTGGCGCAAAGGCCGGCCACCGAGAAACCGATGGCGAGCGCAAAAAAGGAAGCAATTGTCTGTGGCGAAATATCCGGCATCATCTGACATTCACGCGATCATGGACAGTGAAACGTTCTGCCGACAAACCAATTGCAGAGGGCGCGGCGGGCGGCTACGGAATGATTAAAGAAAGGTTAATGCCGAATTTGTCGTTCGCCCGCCGGAGCCTAGCGCCATGAAAATCGTCTCGCGGACCTTGGCATTTGTCGCCGTGACGCTCCTGGTCGTCATGACGGCAGTATTGGTTGCGGCGGGGCCGCTGCAGGCGCGGCCGCTGACCATCGTCGCCATCGGTGCCAGCAACACCACCGGCTTCGGTATCGGCGAGCAAAATGCCTATCCGGCGATTTTGCAGGTGCTGCTGCGCAAAAAGGGCATTCAAGCCAACGTCATCAACGCCGGCGTCAACGGCGACGTCACCGCCGGAATGCTGCGCCGGATCGACTCGGCCGTGCCGAAAGGCACCAGCATTGTCATTTTGCAGCCCGGCGGCAACGATCTGCGGTTCTTCGGCACCAAGGCTGCGCGCACAGCCAATATCGCCGCGATGGCGAAGCGCGTGCGCGCTCGCGGCATCCGGGTCATCGTCTACGACCCAGATCCGGTGCCCGCCGATTTTTACCAATGGGACCACATCCACTTTAATGCGGCGGCACATGCCAAGATCGCCGCGACCCTTGCCGCCGAGATCGAATCGCTCATCAAGCCCGCCGGACCGAAGCCGCCGGTTCCCGCGACGCCGGCGATGGGTAAAAGCTAGTGGACCCGCCGAGCGGCCCCGCCGTCGCCGCGATGATCGCCTATGCAATACTGACTTTTGATTCGCGGCAGATGCACTTTGATGACGGCTCAAGCGGTTCCACGGCAAAAGCTCGCGCGCCCAAAGCGCCGGCTATTTACGCTGCTCCCCTTTGCCGGCGCGGCGGTCGGCGCCGGCGCCGCGGTGGCCTTCGTGTGGTATGTGCTGTCGCCGACCTGGCCGGGCCGGCCGGCGCCGGAGAATGCCCCTGCCCTGCCGATCACCGTGGCCGGGGTCTTGTTCGACGTACCGCCGGCGGCAATCCGCGAAAAAGTGCAACGGCATCCCGGCGAGCAGGACCGGATCGATCTTGCTTTCCTGTGGCCCTCGCTCGCACCGCCGAATCCGGACGACAAGATCGCGGGCGATAAGCCGCTGAACGCCGCCAACGCGGTTGCGGCCGCCGCCGCACCGGAGAACGAACGCTTATTCGTCACCATCGCCGCGCTCGGCAGCGAGCTGCCGCCGCTCAATCGGTTGCGGACGATCTATCCCCGTTATGCGGAGAGCCAGGCGAGCGCCGGCCCCGACGGCCTTGCCGTTCTGCCGTTTCGCCCCGGCACGCCCTATGACGGCGAGGATTTGGTCTATGTTGGGACCAATCCCGAGCAGTTCTTCGCGCTATGCACGCGGACCGGCCGCACCGTGCCGGGGACCTGCATTCAAGACCGCAGGCTTGACGCCGCCGAGATCACATTCCGCTTTCCGCGCGATTGGTTCGGCGACTGGCACGGCATCGCCAGCGGCTTCGACCGGCTATTGGCGCAGTTGCACCCGCAGCAGAATTGACGGCAGCAAAAACGCAGACGAAAAGTCGCCGCCAGCTCAGACCAGATCCATATCCAGGATCGGCATTTCAAGAATGTAGGCGCCGCCACGCCGCCCTTCATCGTCGACGAACAGGACGCCGATGAACTCTTCGCCCAGATAGGTTTCCAGCGAATCCTGCTTGCGCGGCCGCGGCACGACACGGATGGCGGAATTGTCGAATTTCCGCTTGAGATAGGCGTCCAGGCGCTTGACCCGATCTACGTCGGCGACCTCGCCGAGATCGATCTCCATCCGAAAATTGTAGGACAGATCCTCATCTTCGTCGTCGACGTTGAGGTCGCCCAGCCGCTCTTCGCCGATATAGACCTCGGCCACGCCCTCCTTATGCGTGCCCGGCACCACGCGCAGGCGCGCGTTGCCAAACAGCTTTTTCAAATAAACGTCGAGTTTCTTGACTTGCATAACGTCCACTATGCTTCTCCCAAATCCGGACGAATGAATCGATCGGCTCAAACCTGGAGCATGATCCGGAAAATGCCTGCCCCCGGACTTGAGCCGGGGATGGATAGCGGTTTTCCGACAGATCATGCTCCATCGAATAATTCCAGACCATGATCCGATTCAACCTGATCGGATCATGGTCTAGTGGAGCGGATTTGAAATTAGCTACCCGCCCCGCCGCAAACTCGTGAAGCGAATGTCAAATCCAAAAGCTCCACTAGAACTGACATTTGCTAGTGGTCCTTTGATTCTAACATTCGCATAATGGCATGCCGGACAGGGGTGCGAATGTTAGAATCGGACCACTAGTCCTGAAATATCTGATCCATGGAACGGGCGGGTTCCGGGCAACCGGCGACGCCGATCACTTTGGCCGGCACGCCTGCCACGGTCACATTGTTCGGAACCGGCTTGACCACCACCGAGCCGGCGGCGATCCGCGCGCAATGTCCAACTTCGATATTGCCGAGGATTTTGGCGCCGGCGCCGATCATCACGCCGTAGCGGATTTTCGGATGGCGGTCTTCGTGCTCTTTGCCGGTGCCGCCGAGCGTGACGTCATGCAGCATCGACACGTCATCCTCGATCACCGCGGTTTCGCCGACCACAAGGCCTGTGGCGTGATCGAGAAAAACGCCGCGGCCGATCTGGGCGGCGGGGTGGATATCGCATTGGAATATGGCCGAGCATCGGCTTTGCAGATACAGCGCAAAATCCCGGCGGCCTTTTTCCCAGAGCCAATGTGTCAGCCGCTGCGTCTGGATGGCGTGGAAGCCCTTGTAATAGAGCAAGGGCTCGATCAGGCGATGCGTCGCCGGATCGCGATCGACGATCGCCATGATGTCGGCGCGGAACGCATCGCCGAGCTCGGGCACTTCTTTGATCGCATCGGCATAGGCTTGCCGGATCAATTCGGCCGACACCGCCGGGTGGTCGAGCCGCGCCGCCAGCCGGTAGACCACGGCGACTTCGAACGAGTCGTGATGCAGCACCGTCGAATAGATGAAGCTGGCGAGCTCGGGCTCGCGCCGCACGATGTCTTCCGCCTCCCGGCGGATACGCGCCCAGACCGGATCGACTTTATCGAGGGCCGGCTTCGCCTGAAATTGCGCCATAGGCCTGTCTCCCGCAAACAACGACGTTCTAGCATATTGGGTGGCCGGGCGCTCAATACCAAGGGGCGGCGCGAGTCGGCCAAAAGCCCAATGAAATCAGCCAATGACCGAACAAATAAGGCCAATGGCCGAGGTCACGGGCGTGCGGCCAGGAAGTCCAGCACCGCCGACTTGAAGGCCTTGTCGCCAACCGCCAGCATGTGGTCGCGGCCGGGAATGACGAAGGCCCGCGCGCCAGGGATGAGCGCGGCGAGTTCCTGCGGCGAACCGGCAATCGGGTCTTCACTGCCCACCGCGACCAGGACCGGCACGGCAATCCGCCCGGCTTCGGCGCGAGTCAGGGTCTGCCGCGAGCCCCGCAGGCAGGCGGCGAGCGCGGTCAAGTCCGATTTTGTCTGCTCGGCAAAGGCGCGAAACATGCGCGCCGTCGGATCGGTAACGTCCGACAGCGACGGCGCTTCCAGCGCGTCCGCGATAGTATCCGGCAGCCCCACCCCTTCGACCAGCCGGATGCCAAGACCGCCGAGCACGACGGAGCGCACGCGATCGGGATGCGCCAGTGCCAGATAGGCCGCGATCCGCGCTCCCATCGAGTAGCCCATGACGTCGGCGCGCGGCAGTCCGAGATGATCGAGCAGCGCGCTTACGTCCTCGGCCATGCGCGAACTGTGATAGGCGGCCGGATCGTAGAGCTTGCTTGAAGCGCCGTGCCCGCGATCGTCGAGCGCGATGGCGCGGCGTCCGGCCCGCGTCAGGGTCGACATCCACCCTGGCCCGACCCAGTTGATTTCCTTATTCGAGGCGAAGCCGTGCACCAGCACGATCGGCTCGCCCTCGCCCTCGTCGAGAAAGGCGATCTCGACACCGTTATGTGAAAAGGATGGCATGCGCTGACGATTGTCACACCGGCACGGAATACGCCAGAGCCAGCCGCGCGGCGTCGCGCAGCCGCCGCGACCGCCGCGCATCGAGATGGCGTTGCGTCACGCGCTCGACCGCGGTCTTGCACGAGGCGCAAAAACCCAACACCGCAAACGCTGCCCAGATGAGCCATAGCGCCAGGTCGAACGTTCCGGCGGTGAGCACGAGCGCCGCGCGTCCGAGAAGCTTTATGATGGCGCGGGTCTTGCCGCCCTTCGCCGCGGCAAGCCGTGACAGCCGCGCCATATCTTGCGGCTCCTCGGCCACCGCAAGACCGTCCATCGCCGCTTGCGTGCCGGCTTTGGCTTCGACCCGGCCGGTGTTTTCGGCAAGCTCGAGAAGGCCGCCCGCCTCCTCCACTTTCACGGCTTCGCGCGCCGCGCGCACGGCCAGCACGGGATTGAGCCGCCCGGCGCGGCGTGCCGCCTTGACCAGCGACAGACCGATGCGCTCCGGCGCCGCAAGGCCGGCGCTGGCATAGGTCGCAGCGGTTATGGCGATGCCGACGCCGGCAAGGCCGAGAATCCAGGGATCGTAATGCTGGCCGGTGAGGTAATGCGTGCCCTCCCGCGCCGCATCGCGGATGTCGCCGAAGACGAACAGATCGCCGAGCGCGGTGCCGGCGAGACTGGCCAGATCGGTGGGTTCTCCGGTCCACAAGCCATGGACGAACCGGCCGGCAGTCCCGGCCACCGTGTCGCGAGCGGCGCGCGCATTGCGGACTTGCTGCACGAGCGCGGGGTCGATAGCGACGCTGCGTTCAGCGGCCAGTTCGACAAAGCTTTGCGCCAGATCGACGTCGCCTGAAGCAAGCGCGGCGCGGATTTCCCGCTGCGCGACCTCGCCGTTGAAGACGCGATCGAGCGCCCGGTCGCTGATCTTGGCCGGATTGTCCGCCATTGCCAGCCGGTCGTGCGCCGCAATGCCGCCGCCGGTGAAGACGGCAGCGGCGAGTGCAAAAATCGCCGCTGCGCCGAGTGCAAAGCAAGGATGGCGTACCAGGGTGCCGATGCGCGTCGCGCTCACGATCAATTCCCGTCGTTAGAAAAGGTCGCCGCCGGAGAGAGGCCCGCGGAAAACCATGGAATGCCGGTGGTTTGCGGCTTTTTCACAACAAAGCTTCCCGCGGCAGGAGGTTATGTCTTCGCCGAAACTTTGCTGTCGGTTTCCAAAATGGTAACATTATGCCGCCCTTCGGCAATGAGCTGCTCCGCGGACATCTTGCGCCTACCGCCGGTGAAGCAGTGCATGCAGCTATCGCGGCGGACCGGAAGGCGAAGCGACATTCGGCCCGCGGGATCCGGTGCACGGGATTGCGTTTCGTCGTCCAGGGGACTGAAAATGGGAAGAATCGCAACCGTGGTGCTTTACGTCGTGCTGATGGCAGCCGTCATAGTTGCCGTGGATTTCTTGTTCTTTAGAAATCGGTTCTGGGAACGGCTCATTGTGAATATAGGAATTGTCTTGGTGTTCGCTGCATTCTACTTGAGATTCCTGAAGCACGCTTGAAATCGCGACGGCGTAGCGATCACTGCGACCGCACGGTACGAATCAAGCCACCACCACAGCAGGCGACGCTGGAAAAGCCGCTGCCGGACGCCTATGATGCCCGCTGATTTTGGAGTCGACCATGACGGACATGACTGTCCCACATTTCCACAACGATATCGGCGCGCCGGTCATCGAGATCGGCGCCAGGGAATTCATGTGCGTCGGCGCCACCCCGCCATTCGATCATCCGCATGTCTATTGCGACATGGGCGACGACGCAGACTACGTCTGCCCGTATTGCTCGACGCTGTACCGCCACGATCCGAAGCTTCGGCCCAATGAGGCGCGGCCGGCGGAATGCGCGCTGACTGAAGTCGCGCTCTAATCCTCGGCCGTGACAGGGGCGCGCAGCGTCATTGTCGCAGGCGCCGGCATTGGCGGGCTCACCGCCGCGCTGGCGCTGGCGCGCAACGGTTTCCGGGTGGTCGTCCTGGAACAGGCCGAGCGCCTTGCCGAAGTCGGCGCCGGCATTCAGCTCTCGCCGAATGCGACCCGCCTGTTGCTTGAGCTCAATCTCGGCGATCGTTTACGACCGCACGTCGTTGCGCCCGTTGCGCTGCGTGTCCACGACGGCGCCAGCGGCCGCGAGATCGTTCGCATGCCGCTTGGCGAGGCGCCGGCGCGTTACGGCACAGCCTATTGGATGATCCATCGCGGCGATCTGCAAACCGCGCTCGCCGCCGCCGTCGGTCAGGAGCGCGACATCGTCCTGAAGCTCGGCACGCGTATGGAGGATTTTGCCACGCACGCCCATGGGGTGACGGTGTCGGCGAGCGGCGCCGGCGGCTTGTGGAGCGAAAATGGCCACGCGCTGATCGCAGCCGACGGCTTGTGGTCGCTGGCGCCGGCGCGGATCGGCTTTAGGGAGCCGCCCCGGTTTGCCCGCCGCAGCGCCTGGCGCGCGCTGGTGCCGGCCGCCGAAGCGCCAGCCGAATTTCGCGGGCCCGAGATCCATCTTTGGCTCGGAAGCGACGCCCATGTGGTGCACTATCCGGTCAAAGCCGGCGCGGTCATCAACGTCGTCGTCATTACCAACGACACCTGGAACGCGTCAGGTTGGAGCGTGCCGGCTGGCCGCGTCGATCTCTTGCCGCGCTTGCCGGCCGCGCGCTGGGCCGCGCAATTGCGGGAATTGGTGCGGCAGCCCGAAACCTGGCTGAAGTGGGCGCTTTACGATCGCCGGCCGCTGCCGGCCTATGCGCAAGGCGCCGTCGCGCTCATCGGGGATGCCGCCCACCCGATGCTGCCTTATTTGGCGCAAGGCGCCGCCATGGCAATCGAGGACGCGGTGGTGGCGGCGCGCTGCCTGGCCCACCAGTCCGACGATGCCGCAGCGGCCCTGAAAACCTATTCGTCGCTGCGGCGGGGCCGCACCCGCAAGGTGCAACGGCAAGCGGCGCGCAACGGCGAGCGCTATCACCGCGGCGTTCTGCCGGCGGCGCTGCGCAATGCGGCGATGCGCGCAATCGGCGGCGAGCGGCTGTTGCGGCATTATGATTGGCTCTACCATTGGCAGCCGCCCGCGGCGCTGTCGAAGTGAACAAGGCTCACCATGCCGGTCGCCGAAAAATTATTCCCGACCACCATCGCCGGCAGCCTGCCGAAGCCGGCGTGGCTCGCCGCGCCAAACAAACTGTGGGCGCCGTGGCGTCCCGAAGGCGACGCGCTTGCGGAAGCCAAGGACGATGCCACGCTGCTGGCGATCAAGCTGCAGGAAGACGCCGGCATCGACATCGTCGGCGATGGCGAACAGTCGCGCCAGCACTTCGTGCACGGCTTTCTCGAAGCGGTTGACGGCATCGATTTCGATCAACGTGTCGAAATGGGCATCCGCAACGACCGCTACAAAGCGATGTGTCCGACCGTCGTCGGCCCGCTGCGGCTGCGCGCGCGCGTGCACGCCCGCGAAGCCCGCCTTGCCCGCGCTCACACCACGCGCAAACTTAAATTCACTTTGCCCGGGCCGATGACCATCGTCGATACCATCGCCGACGCGCACTATGGCGACCGCGTGAAGATGGCTTTCGCCTTTGCCGCGCTGCTCAATGAGGAGGCACGCGGACTCGCCGCCGACGGCGTCGACGTAATTCAATTCGACGAGCCGGCCTTCAATGTCTACATGGACGCCGCTGCCAGCTGGGGAATCGAGGCCCTACACCGCGCCATCGACGGCGTCTCCTGCGTGAGCGGCGTGCATATCTGTTACGGCTACGGCATCCCCGCCAATATCGAATGGAAGGCGGCGCTCGGCGCCGAGTGGCGCCAATACGAGAAATTCTTCCCGGCGCTGGCGAAAAGCCGTATCGACCAGGTCTCGCTGGAATGCATCAATTCGCACGTGCCGATGAGCGTGCTCGAATTGCTTCACGGCAAAGATGTGCTGCTCGGCGTCATCGACGTCGCCACCGACAGCATCGAGACGCCGGACGAAGTCGCAGAGGTGATAACGAAAGCGGCAGAATACGTGCCCGCGCAAAAAATCATCGCTTGTACGAATTGCGGCATGGCGCCGATGCGCCGCGAAATCGCCGCAATGAAACTCGATGCACTCGCCCGGGGCGCGGCGCTGGCGCGGCAGAGATGCGACTGATCGTCCGCAAGCGCTGAAACAATCCACGCATCGTCAAATGCAAACGCCGCGTCAAGCGGCTGGTAGCATTTTATTAAAGTTTGGCCGGTTGGATATGAGCAGCGTCAAGAAGGAAAGCCCAATGCAGTTGCCGTTCGTCACCACCGTTTCGTTTGCCGACCGCGACGGCATGACCGTGCATCTGCAATACGGCGTGGCGGCGCCGAGCGAACGCGAAGCCCGCACTGAGCTCCAGCGGCGGTTGATCAACCAGGAAATCTACAATTATTCGATTTCTGAAATCCGGCGAGCGACCTCGAGCGAAGCGGAATCGCTCAATCTGCCGGCGGGCTCGATCATCCTTCTCAACTGAGCCGGCTCTTAGAGCGTATCCCGAAATCGGGATTCGCTCTTAGCCGTTTGTTTCAGCATGTCCTTTTCGCAAAACCGGTTTCCACTTTTGCGGGACTTGCTCTAATTTTTCGCCGCCAGTATTTCCCGAAAAACCGTAGCGTGGCTGAGATCGATCTCGCGCGTGGCGGTGACCAACGTCGCGGCACGGCCCACGATCAAGCCGCGCAGCGCGGCGAGCCGTTCGGCGTGCCCGGCAAGTTCACGGCGGTAGCGGCGGCGGAATTCGGCGAAACGATCCGGCTCGTGGCCGTACCACTTGCGTAACTCCGTGGTGGGCGCCAGTTCGCGCGGCCACAGATCGATGGCAAGCTCGTGCTTCGACACGCCGCGCGGCCATAGCCGGTCGATCAGAATTCGTATGCCGTCGGCAGCTGCCGGCTTCTGATAGGCGCGCTTGATGCCGATGGCGGCGGTTTGCCGCCGTTTGACCGGCGGCTTTGCCGTGCGCTTCGCCGCTTTGCTTTTCCGCGCCTTCATCGGTCGCTGCGCGCGATGACTTCGATCAACTCGGCAACCTTGCGGCGCTGTTCGGCCTTGTTGCCGGAAGCAATGGCGTGCTCGACGCAATGCGCCGCGTGATCGGCGAGGATTTCCTCTTCGGCGCGCCGCAACGCGGCCCGCACCGCCGACAGCTGCGTCACGACATCGATGCAATAGCGGTCCTCGTCGACCATCCGCGCCAAGCCGCGCACCTGGCCTTCGATGCGCGTCAGCCGCTTGAGCACCGAACTCTTGGCAACGTCTCGCATAGCCTTTATATACCCCTACCCGGTACCCGTTTCAAGAGAATTGCATGCACCATCCGGTCGATCCAACGAGCGCCGCTGCCGCCACCGATCCGGTGTGCGGCATGATCGTCGACCCGGTGAAAAGCTCGCACTGTTACGAATACGGCCATCACATCTATCATTTTTGCTGCGAGAAGTGCCGCAGTAAATTTGCAGCCGACCCTGAAAAGTTCCTTAAGCCCGCCCCTTTGAGCGTTCCGGCGCCGGACGACGCGGTCTACACCTGCCCAATGCACCCGCAGGTGCGGCAAATCGGGCCGGGTGCCTGCTCGATTTGCGGCATGGCGCTGGAGCCCGCAGTCGTGTCCGCCGCGACCGCGCGCAATCCCGAGCTTTTCGACATGACGCGGCGGTTCTGGATCGGTCTCGCGCTGACCCTGCCGGTCGTCGCCCTGGAGATGAGCGGCCACCTCGTCGATGGCGGCCGTTGGCTCTCGCCCGGCGCGAACAATTTCGTCCAGTTGGCGTTTGCTACCCCGGTAGTGCTGTGGGGCGGCTGGCCGTTTTTCGTTCGCGGCTTCCGTTCGTTCGCAGCCCGCAATCTCAACATGTTCTCGCTGATCGCCATCGGCACCGGCGTCGCTTTTGCCTACAGCGTCGTCGCCACGGTCGCGCCGCAACTGTTTCCGCCGGCATTTCACGGACCTCATGGCGCAGTCGCAGTCTATTTCGAGCCCGCCGCCGCGATCACCGTGCTGGTGCTGCTCGGCCAGATGCTGGAATTGCGCGCGCGCGAGAAAACCTCGGGCGCCATCCGCGCGCTGCTTGATCTCGCGCCGAAGAAGGCCCGCCGCATCGCGTCAGACGGTCCCGACACGGAAATTCCGCTCGACGCCGTCGTCGCCGGCGATCGCCTGCGGGTACGGCCCGGCGAAAAAATTCCCGTCGATGGCGCGATCGTCGACGGCCATTCCACCATCGACGAATCCATGCTGACCGGAGAATCGATGCCGGTCAGCAAGGCCGCCGGCGCCAAGGTCGTTGCCGGCACGCTTAACCGGAGCGGCAGTTTCGTGATGCGGGCCGAGGCGGTCGGCCGCGACACGCTGTTGGCGCAAATCGTGCGGATGGTGGCCGCGGCACAGCGTTCGCGTGCGCCGATTCAGCGGCTCGCCGACAAGGTGTCGTCGTGGTTCGTGCCGCTGGTCTTTGCCATCGCGCTTGTCACCTTCGCCGCGTGGTCGATCTACGGGCCGCAGCCGCGTTTCGCATTTGCCCTGATCGCGGCGGTGAGCGTGCTCATCATCGCCTGCCCCTGCGCGCTCGGGCTGGCGACGCCAATGTCGATCACGGTCGGCATCGGGCGCGGCGCGCATGCCGGCGTCCTGGTCAAAAACGCCGAGGCGCTGGAGCGAATGGAGGCGGTCGACACGCTGGTGATCGACAAGACCGGTACCCTGACCGAGGGCAAGCCGAAACTGATCGCCATTGTCGCGGCATCCGGATTCGACGAAGCCGGAGTCCTTCGGCTCGCCGCGTCGGCCGAACGCGCCAGCGAGCATCCGCTCGGCGCCGCCATCGTTGCCGCTGCCGCCGAACGTAAAATCGCCTTGGCCGAAAACAGCGACTTTGACGCGCCGCCCGGCAAGGGCATCGTCGCCACGGTCGAGGGCCGCGCCATTGCGGTTGGCAGTGCGAGTTTTCTGTCCAGCCGCGGCATCGATCCGAGCGCACTCGACGAGGATGCAGACCGCCTGCGCAGCGACGGGGCGACTGTTGTTTTCCTCGCCGCTGACGGCAGACTGGGCGGCCTTTTTGCCATCGCCGACCCGGTCCAGGCAACATCGGCGGCGGCGCTTGAGGCGCTCAGCCGCGAAGGGGTACGCGTCGTCATGCTGACCGGCGACAACCGCGTCACCGCTGCGGTGGTGGCGCGCCGCCTCGGCATCGCTGCGTTCGAAGCCGAAGTACTGCCCGAAGACAAAGGCGCAATCGTCGGCAGGTTGCGCCGCGATGGCTGCGTCGTCGCCATGGCCGGCGACGGGGTCAACGACGCGCCGGCGCTGGCCGCCGCCGATGTCGGCATTGCCATGGGCACCGGCACGGACGTCGCGATCGAAAGCGCCGGCATCACGCTTCTCAAGGGCGATCTCACGGGGATCGTGCGGGCGCGGCGGCTGTCGCGCGGCGTCATGCGCAACATCCGGCAAAATCTGCTGCTGGCGTTCCTCTACAACGGCGCGGCGATCCCGATCGCCGCCGGTGTGCTTTATCCGGCGTTCGGCATCGTGCTGTCGCCGATCATCGGGGCTGCGGCAATGGCGCTCTCCTCGGTGAGCGTAATCAGCAACGCGCTGCGGCTGCGCCGCGTGGCGCTTTAGGCGAGCTCACCCCCAACTGTTGCGGACGCGCTTTAACACGTCGATCGGCGCCCGGGCCGAGCGCGGCGGCGTGTGCGCGGCCGCAGCGGAAGACCAGCCGCAGCATTCGAAATGGTCGAGCAGTGCTGACGGAATAAAGCGCGTGCGCGCGGCGTAGAGGTGGCGATCGCCGTTGCTGCGCTGGCCGCGCACGAAGAACCGCTGCGGCACGATGACGTGCAAATGGTCCCGCGCCCGCGTCATGGCGACATACAGCAGTCGCCGCTCTTCTTCGATCTCGGCACTCTTGCCGGTCGCGAGATCAGACGGCAGACAGCCGTCGACCGCGTTCAATAGATGGACCGACTTCCACTCCTGGCCTTTCGCCGAATGGATGGTCGAGAGAATGAGATAGTCCTCGTCGAGAAGCGGCGCGCCGGCGCGGTCGCTCGCCGCATCGGGCGGATCAAGCGTCAGCTCGGTGAGAAAGCGCTCGCGACTAGGATAGGTCCCCGCGATGTGAAGAAGCTGGTCGAGGTCTGCCTGGCGCAGCGCCGCATCCTCATGAATGCGTTCGAGGTGCGGTTCGTACCAGCGGCGGACGAGATCGAACTCGGCCGGCCAGCCGGCGGCGCCGGAACGCACCAGGCGGCTGGAGGCGACAAAGTCCGGCCAATGCTCGGCGGCGGCCGCCGGCGGCCTCTCGGCATCCAGCGCCTCGGCCGGATCGGCCGCTGCCGCGATGCGGTTGAGCGCCTTGCCGGCGATAACCGGCCCTATTC
>JBAQHW010000475.1:0-12880 GCA_049288525.1 Xanthobacteraceae bacterium | reverse complement strand
GCCGCGATCGTTTCGCACCACGGATCGTCGATGCCGACGATAGCGGTGCCATCTTTCGGCACGCCGGCGACAAGGCGTTCCTTGACCGCGGCGTAGTGCTCCATCGTGCCGTGACGATCGAGATGATCCTCGCTGAGATTAATAAGAATGCCGACCGACGGATCGAGCGAGGGTGCGAGATCGATCTGATAGGACGAGCATTCGATCACGTGCACGCGGCGTTTAGTGCCGTCATTGGCCGGCGGCGCGAGCGACAGGATCGCGGTGCCGATATTACCGCCAAGCTGCGCGTCCATGCCCGCCGAGGCGGCGAGATGGGCGATGAGCGCGGTTGTCGTCGATTTGCCGTTGGTGCCGGTGATGGCGACGAACGGCGCGCCCGGCGCGTGACGCCGCCGCTCGCGGCAGAACAATTCGATGTCGCCGATGACGTCGACATTATTTTTCTTCGCCAGCGCGACGGTCCAATGCGGCGCCGGATGGGTCAGCGGCACGCCGGGCGCCAGCACCAGCGCCGCGACCGTGCTCCAATCGACGGTTTGCAGATCGGCCGTGGCGATGCCGGCCTCGCGCGCCTTCGTCACGCTTGCCGCATTGTCGTCCCAGGCGATGACGTCGGCGCCCCCCGCCAATAATGCGTTGGCGCTGGCGAGGCCCGAGCCGCCCAGCCCAAACACCGCGACCGTCTTGCCGGCAAAGGTCGTGACCGCAATCACGACGCTGCTACCTCAGTTTCAGAGTCGACAGGCCGAGCAGCGCCAGCACGACCGCGACAATCCAGAAGCGAATGACGATCTGCGGCTCGGTCCAGCCGAGCTGCTCGAAATGGTGATGGATCGGCGCCATCTTGAAAACGCGTTTGCCGGTCAGCTTGAAGGAAACGACCTGCACGATCACCGAAACCGCCTCGAGCACGAACAGTCCACCGATAACGGCGAGCACGATCTCGTGCTTGGTCGCCACCGCCACGGCGCCGATCATGCCGCCGAGCGCCAGCGAGCCGGTGTCGCCCATGAAGATGGAGGCCGGCGGCGCGTTGAACCAGAGAAAGCCCAATCCGGCGCCGAGCACCGCGCCGCATAGCACCGCCAGTTCACCGGTGCCGGCGACGTAGTGGATTTGCAGATAATCGGCGAACACGGCGTTGCCGGAGAGATAAGAGATCATGCCGAAGCTCGCCGCCGCGATCATGACCGGGACGATGGCGAGGCCGTCGAGTCCGTCGGTCAAATTCACCGCATTGCCAGCGCCGACGATGATGAACATCGCGAACAGCACGAAGAACCAGCCGAGATTGAGCACCAGCTCCTTGAAGAACGGAAACACCAGCGAGGTCGAGAACGGCCCCTGTCCCAGTTCGACCAGCGCGATGCAGGCCGCCCCGGCGATGATCGCTTCGACGGCCAATCGCGTGCGGCCGGCAAACCCATTGCTGGCCTGCTGCTTGGTGACTTTCAGATAATCGTCGTAGAAGCCGACCAGCCCGAAACCCAGCGTCACCCACAGCACCACCCAGACATAGGGGTTTGCCGGATTGGCCCAGAGCAGCGTCGACACCAGCATGCCGGACAGGATCATCAGACCGCCCATGGTCGGTGTGCCGGCCTTGGAGATGATGTGCGACTTGGGTCCGTCGGCGCGGATCGGCTGGCCCTTGCCTTGCAGCAACCGCAGCCGATCGATGATGGTTTGACCGAACAGGAACACAAACAACAAGGCGGTGATGATGGCGCCGCCGGTGCGGAAGGTGATGTAGCGGAATACATTGAGGACGGAGAGCCTGTCCGACAGTTCAACCAGCCAATACAGCATCGCATCAACCTTGCACGGACGCGCCTTCCAGCGCGTCTTCGGCGGTTTCATGGCGCGGGTAAGCCCGTTGCAGCGCCTTGACGATGGGCGCCATGCGCGAGCCGAGCGAGCCTTTGACCATGATGGCATCGCCGGCGCGGATCGCCGGCAACACCTGCGCTTCGAGTGCGGCGGCATTCTCCGCATAGCCGCCGCGCCGACTCGCGGGAAGAGCTTGCCACAAAGCCTGCATCAGCGGACCGCAACAGAATACCAGATCGACCGCGTTGGCGAGCACCGCATCGACGAGGCCGCGGTGGTGGGCGCGGCCCTTCGGTCCAAGCTCCAGCATGTCGCCGAGCACGGCGATGCGGCGGCCCAGCGGGCCGATCGGCGTGCCGCCGAGCACCGCCAGCGCGGCCGCCATCGAGGCCGGATTGGCGTTGTAACTCTCGTCGAGAACGAGCGCATTGCCGCCGCCGAGCCCGATCTCGATCGGCGCGCCGCGGCCGGAACCCGGCGCGAAGTCGGTCAGTGCCAGCGCCGCCAGCGCGAGGTCGGCGCCGGCCAGGTCGGCGGCCGCGAGCACGGCAAGCGAATTGATGACCACATGGCGGCCCGGCGCGCCGATCTTGTAGGTCAACTCGGTGCCGAGGATGCGCGCCTGCACGGTCGAGCAGCGCGGATGCAGCGCGCATTTGATGAGCCGCGCATCGGCGTCTTGGTGCTCGCCGAAGGAAATGACGCGCGCCACGCCGGCCTCCTTGGCGCGGCGCTTGAGCTGGGCGAATTGCGCGATGTCGCGATTGATGACCGCGGCGCCGTCCGGCTCGACGCCGAAAAAAATCTCGGCCTTGGCGTCGGCGATCTTCGCCAGCGTGCCCAGAAATTCCAGGTGCACCGGCGCGATCGTGGTGATGATCGCCACGTGCGGACGAACCAGCCGGGACAACGGCTCGATCTCGCCTTCGTGGTTCATTCCCATTTCCAGGACCGCGTAACGCGCGCTGGCCGGGCAACGGGCGAGCGACAGCGGCACGCCCCATTGGTTATTGTAGGAGGCGACCGAAGCATGGGTCTCGCCGTCCTTGGACAGCGCGAGCCGCAGTGCTTCCTTGGTCCCGGTCTTGCCGACCGAGCCGGTGACGCCGATCACCTTGGCGCCGGTACGCGCTCGCGCCGCGGCGGCGAGATCGCGCAAGCCGGCAAGCACATTCGGCACGACGAGGAGCGGCGCGTCGCCCGGAAACTGATTGCGCCGGTCGGCGGCGACGACCGCCAGGCCGGCTTTGGCGGCGAGCGCGGCGGCGACGAATTCATGACCGTCGCGATGTTCGCCGGCAATGGCGAAGAACGCATCGCCCGGCGCAAGGCTGCGGGTATCGATCGACAGGCCGGGAAGGCCCTCGGACAGCGGGCCCTGACGCTGTGCGGTCATCGCCCCGGCCATCGCCTCGGTGGTCCACAGCTCGGACGCGCTCATGCGGCCAGTTCCTTGAGTGCCGTGGCGACCGCCTCATGATCGCTGAACGGTACGACCCGGTCGCCGATGATTTGGCCGGTTTCATGGCCCTTGCCGGCAATCAACAGAACGTCGCCCGGCTGCAAGTCTTGGATGGCACGGCGGATTGCTTCGCCGCGGTCGGCAATTTCTGCGGCGCCGTGCGCGGCGGTCATGATCGCCGCGCGGATGGCCGCCGCATCTTCGCTGCGCGGATTGTCGTCGGTGACGATCACCCGGTCGGCCTTGGCCGTCGCGACGGCGCCCATCAAAGGCCGTTTGCCGCGATCGCGATCGCCGCCGGCGCCGAACACCACGACGAGCCGGCCTTGCGCGTAGGGCCGCAACGCCTCCAGCGCCTTGGCCAGCGCGTCGGGTTTGTGGGCGTAATCGACGAAAATTTGCGCGCCGCGGCTCGAGCCGACGCGCTCCAGCCGGCCCTTGGCGCCCGAAAGCTGTTCCAGCGCGGCAAAGACCGGCCCGGCGGTTTCGCCGGTCGCAAGCGCAAGGCCGGCCGCGACCAGCGCGTTTTCGACCTGAAAGGCGCCGACCAGCGGCAGCCGCACGTCAAAATGCTCGTCGCGGTATTGCAGCCGCAGCCGCTGCGCGAAGCCATCGGCCACGGCGTGAACAAGGCGAATGCCGGTGCCCTTCGATCCGACGGTCATGATCGACAGGCCGCGGGCCGCCGCTGCGGCAACAACCGCATCGGCGTGTTCGTGGTCGACATCAATCACCGCCGCGGCGCCCGGGTCGAGCAGAATCCCGAATAGCCGCAGCTTGGCGGCGAGATAAGCCTCGAAGCTCGGATGATAATCGAGATGATCGCGCGTGATATTGGTGAAGCCGCCCGCCGCGATCTTCAAGCCGTCGAGCCGGTACTGGTCGAGGCCGTGCGAGGAAGCCTCGATCGCCAGGTGGGTGACGCCGTCGCCGGCCAGCGCATCGAGCGCGCGGTGCAGCGCCACCGGATCGGGCGTGGTCAGCGTGCCGTAGGTTTCACCGCTCGGCGACACGATGCCGATGGTGCCGACGCTGGCGGCGCGGTGGCCGAGCGCACTCCAAATCTGCCGCGTGAACGCGGCGACCGAGGTCTTGCCGCTGGTGCCGGTGACGGCGGCGATGATGCACGGCTGCCGCGGATAGATTTTCGCGGCCATCAGCGAAAGCGCGCGCCGCGCATGGTCGGCACGGATGAAAGCGACGTTGCCGGGCAACGGCGATGGCGGCACCCGCTCGGCGACGATCGCAACCGCGCCGGCGGCGATGGCCGCGGGCACGAATTGCAGGCCGTCGGCTTTGCCGCCGGCAATGGCGACAAACGCATCGCCGCGCTTCACCGCGCGGCTGTCCGCCGTCACGCCGGTGATATCGAGGCCGGCGTCGCGTGGATCGCATTCCGCGTCAGGAGGCAAAATCTCGCGAAGCTTCATGGTCCGGTCGATTGTCCCATATCCGGGCGAGGGGGTCCGTGGCTTTGAAGTTCCAAAGATCGCGTGGTCCGCTGAAACCGGATGAAAGCCAGCCAGGACAACCACCCTATTGGGGCCCCAGTCGCTTGGCCGACGGCGCGGCAAAGCCCTTACCTGCTTTCGTGCAGCGAGGCCAGTATCTGCTGATCCGCCGGCGGCAGGTTCATGCGCGGTACAATGTCGAGGAGCGGCGCGATACGGGAGACGATCGCGCCGCCGGTCGGCACGGCATTCCAGCCCGATGTGGTGAAACCGTGCGTCTCCGGCGTCGTGTGCGGCTCGTCGAGCATGACGAGCAGCAGATAGCGCGGCTTATCGGCGGGCAGGATGGCCATGAAGTCGGTCAATACCTTGGTCTTGGAATAGCGGCCGTTGACGACTTTGTCCGCCGTTCCGGTCTTGCCGCCGATGTAATAGCCGGGGACGTCGGCCTTCTTGGCGGTGCCTTTCTCGACATTGAGCCGCATCAGGTAACGCATCATCGTCGAGGTTTCCGGTTTGATGACGCGCCGGCCGAGTTTGGCCGCCTCGGCCTCGGACCGCTTGAGGAAGGTCGGCGGAATCATAATGCCGCCGTTCATGATCGCGGCGACGCCCATCGCCGCCTGCAGCGGGGCGACCGACAGGCCGTGGCCGAAGGCGATGGTGGCGGTGGTCAAATCGCTCCATCGCCTAGGCAAAATCGGATCGGCGCTTTCCGGCAATTCGGTGCGCAGGCGGTCGAGCTGACCGAGTTTTTTCAAGAACGCGCGTTGCGCGTCGCTGCCGAGCGATAGCGCCATGCGGGCCGCGCCGATATTCGACGAGTAGGTGAAAATCTCCGGCACCGACAGGATACGACGCTGCGCGTCGAAATCGTGAATGGTGAACCGGCCCATCTGCAGCGGCATGCGGGCGTCGAACTTCGAATTCAGCGTGACCTTGCCGGAATCGAGCGCCATCGCCACGGTGAAGGCCTTGAATGTCGACCCCATCTCGTAGACGCCGGTGGTTAGCCGGTTGATGCGTGACGGATCGAGCGCCTCGCGCGGATTGTTCGGGTCGTAATCCGGCTCCGACACCAGCGCCACGACTTCGCCGGTGCGGACGTTGAGGACGAGTCCGGCGGCGGCCAGCGCGTTAAACTTCGCGCGCGCGGCAACCAGCTCGTCGCGCAGCGCGTGCTGCACCCGAAGATCGACGGCGAGCTGGACCGGAGTTTGCAGCCGGTCGGTGGCAAGCCCGGCCATATGCAGGGCGGCGAGCCCCTGGCCGTCGAGCCACTTCTCCATCCCCGCGATGCCCTGATTGTCGATATTGACGTGGCCGATGAGATGCGAAATCTCGTCGCCGTTCGGATAGTCGCGCTTGTTCTCGTTGAGAAAGCCGATGCCCGGCAGTCCCTGGCGGTAAATCTCGCGCTCCTGCTCCGGCGTGATGTCGCGCTTGAGCCAGACGAAACCGCGTTTGGATGACAGCCGCTCGCGCAGCTCCTTGGGGTCGAGATCGGGAAGATCGGCCGTGAGCTGCTCGACCGCTTCGTCGACATCAATGAGCCGTCGCGGTTCGGCGTAAAGCGAGGGCACCCGCACGTCGGTCGCCAGGATCTCGCCGTTACGATCGAGAATGTCGGGCCGCGCCGTGGCCACGGCATCGCTGGAAACGACGCGATGTACGGTATGCTCGTCGGCCTGGATCGCGAACAGCACCAGCCGCGAGGCGATGATGAGGTAAACGACGGCAAAGGCGAGAATGGCAAGTCCGATACGCGTCCGCGCCTTGGCGCTGCGGTCGAGGTCCTTGCCGTACAGCGCCTTGCGAATAAGCCATTGCCGCCAAGGCAGCTCCGTTTGACGCGGCGCGGCCGGCTGCAGGTGGGCCGGCTGCAGGTGGAATGTGTCAGCGGTGACGCTCATTGCGGCGGCGGCTCACTGGCATGAGGAAGAGGCGGCTGGCCGGCGGCGTTCGCCGGCGGCGCCGGCGCGCCTGGAATGCTTCCGGTGGCGCCGAACGTCTCGGGTTCCTCGAAATTTTCGATCAACCCGCCGATCGGATCGCTAGACGCGGTCACATCCGGCGCTGGCCGATCCGGCAGATTGTCGAGAGTGTTGATTTGCGTCGCGGCGATGGGTTTGAGCGCAAGGAAACGTTTGGCCAGTGCCTGAATCCGCGCCGGATCGTCGAGCTGGCCCCATTCGGCGCGCAGCATGGCGATCTGGTCGTGCTCGCGCCGCACCTCGCCGCGCAGTTTGGCAAGGTGCTCAGCCTGGACGGTGGCGTCGAATTTGATGCGGTAGACCCAGGCTGCTGCGAGCACCAGCACGCCGACGACGACGAAATTGAGGATGCGCAGGATCACGGCCGTCCCCGCATGATGTCGGCGAGCGAGGGCAGCCGCGGCAGGAGATTCTCCACGGTTGCCGCGCGCGGCGGCGCCTCGGTGCGCGCGGCGGCGCGCAACTTGGCCGAACGCGCGCGGGGATTGGCGGCAATCTCGGCTTCCTCGGGCGTTTCCGGCCGCCGCGTCAGCACCTGAAATGTCGGCGGCGGCGCCGCGATAGCGGGACGGTGACGCGAGGGTGCCGGCGTATGGCTGCGCTCGGCGAGAAACATCTTGACGATCCGATCCTCGAGCGAGTGAAAGGCGACGACGACGAGCCGGCCGGACGGTTGCAAGGCCTGCTCGGCGGCGGCAAGGCCGCGCGCCAATTCGCCGAGCTCGTCATTGACGAAAATTCGCAACGCCTGGAACGTCCGCGTCGCCGGATGGATGGCGACATCGCGGCCGCCCGCGGTGCGCGCAACGATCTCTGCCAAAGCGCGTGTCGATTCGATGGGCGCCGCGCTGCGGGCTTTGACGATCGCCCGCGCGATGCTGCGGGCATGACGGTCCTCTCCCAGAGTTCCGACGATCGCGGCAAGGTCGCGCTCGCTCGCGCGGGCGACGATATCGGCTGCGGTCGGACCGTCGCGCCCCATGCGCATATCGAGCGGGCCGTCGAACCGGAACGAAAATCCGCGTTCGGCTTGGTCGAGCTGCATCGACGACACCCCGAGATCGAAAACGACGCCGTCGGCGGCGGCCGGGCCGCCGGCAATCGATGCCAGATTGGAGAACCGATCCTCGATCAGGGTGAGCCGGCCACCGGCTTCTTCGACGACGACGGCCGCCGCCGCGATCGCCGCGCTGTCGCGGTCGATACCGATGACATGCGCACCCGGGGTCTGCAGGATCACGCGTGTATAGCCGCCGGCTCCGAATGTCGCGTCGATGTAAAGACCGCCGCTGCGCAGCGCGAGCCAGTCGCCGACGCGCCCGGCGAGCACGGGAACGTGACGAGCCGCTCCGCCGGCGACAGCTTTGCTGTCGCTGCCCATTATCATTCGCGTGCTCCGAGCGGTTTCGCCGCTGCCATCCGGGCGCCCAGCTCTCGCTTGAAAGCGCGAACCTTCTCGATGGCCTGCGCGAGTTCCGCGCGAAAGCGGCCGGGCTCCCAGATTCGAAATTCGTGGCCGGGGCCGAGCGAGTCGAGCGCCGGTCAACAATACGGTCCCTCGAAGCCGCCGCGGGCGAGACGGAGCCGGTAACGGGACACGAAGCGGTCCATTTCGTCCCTCGCCCGCCGGGTCCAGTCCACACGGCCAAAGCTTAGAAAGCGTCTCTGGGATAAATTGGGCTGCCATGGGACACTATGGGCATCAACGGAATCGCCCCGGCCGATCGGGGCAAACCGCTCGATTTCGATTAGTCAGCGGTAAGCTTAAGGAATGGTTGAAGGACGCCCTGCCGGGGCGATTTATGCCCGGCGGTGCGCTATCGTGCCTCGGCAGAAGAAAGTAGTCCCCTATGATGCGTCCCGCATTCGCTCCGGATTCCAGTGTGGTGGCCGAAGTCGTGGCGTCGCCCAATCATAACGAGCGCCAGGGCGGCCAACGGCCCGATATGATCATTCTTCATTACACCGGCATGGCGGACGCCGAGGCTGCGCTTGAGCGCCTTCGGACGCGCGGCAGCGAGGTTTCGGCCCACTATTTTGTGTTCGAGGACGGGCGCATCATTCAGATGGTGCCGGAGAGCCGGCGCGCCTGGCACGCCGGCAAATCGTTTTGGGCCGGCGCGACCGACATCAATTCGTGCTCGATCGGAATTGAGATCGCCAATCCCGGCCACGACCACGGCTATCCGGATTTCCCCAAGCGGCAGATCGCGGCCGTCACTGCGCTTTGCCGGAGTATTCAGACCCGCAATACCATTGCGCCCGTGCGGGTCTTGGCGCATTCCGACGTGGCGCCTTCGCGCAAGCAGGATCCCGGCGAGAAATTTCCCTGGCGGACGCTGTATGAGTCCGGTGTCGGCCACTGGGCAAAGCCGGCGCCGATCATGAGCTTCGGCCAGTCTTTATCGCCCGGTAGTCGCGGCGACGCAGTCGCTGCCTTGCAGCGGTCGCTCGGCGAATATGGCTACGGCGTCGAGGCCAACGGCGAATACGATTCCGCGACCCGCGAGGTCGTGCTCGCCGTGCAGCGCCATTTCCGGCCCGAACGCGTCGACGGTGTCGCCGACGCCTCGACGCGCAGTACGCTGCAAGAACTTCTCGCCAGCCGCGGTCGCGTCCGTACGATTGCGGCAGGCTCATACCGCGGGGCCGGCCGCTCTTTAACCGCGCGCGGCTCAGCCTCTTGACGGCTCGCGCGTTCGTCCCCATCCCTGTCATGTCAGTCGGTCGGGCGGCCGCTCCGGCGAAACCGAAAGGTTGCCGGGGAGGAAAGTCCGGGCTCCATGGACAAGCGGTGCCGGATAACGTCCGGCGGGTGCGAGCCCAGGGAAAGTGCCACAGAAAACAGACCGCCGCGGCGCGTAGCGTATTGTCGCGGCAAGGGTGAAACGGTGCGGTAAGAGCGCACCGCGCCGGCGGCAACGTCGGCGGCATGGCAAACCCCACCGGGAGCAAGACCGAATAGGGACGGCGCGGAGCGAAAGCTTCGGGATCGGTGTCCGGATCCTGCCGTCCGGGTAGGTTGCTTGAGGCGCCGGGTAACCGGCGTCCCAGAGGAATGGCCGCCACGTCTGCGGATCTCTCTCGCAGGCCATCCAAAACCCGGCTTACAGGCCGGCTGACAACGGACTAAGGGCGCCCGGCGGAAACCTGCCGGGCGCCCGCCAATCCGACATTTCCGGCCTGCCAAACATTTCAGCGACCACTGGCGCAACACTTGGCATCGCGTCGCGGCCAAGCCTGAAAGCCTCACAAAATCAATCACCTCGCTCTGGCATGAGCCTTGCTGCTCTGCAGCAAAATGGCTGCGCTGGCGCGCATTCTCGTATCGCCAGGGGCAACTCAACGCAGGAGCCCAGAATGGATTACGTCAAACCGGCCGACGTGGCCGCTACCATGCTCAGTACCGGGCGGAGCAAGCTCGCATTGTCGCCGCTCGATCTCATCATCCGGGGCGGGCTTGCCGGCGCCATTCTCGCCGCCGCGACGAGCCTCGCCTTCACCGGCATGGTGCAAACCAATCAGCCGCTGGTCGGCGCGCTGATTTTCCCGGTCGGCTTCATTCTGATCGTGCTGCTCGGCCTCGACCTCGTGACCGGCAGCTTCGGTCTGTTGCCGCTGCCCTGGATCGAGAATCACGTCGGCGCCAAGACCATGCTCGCCAATTGGAGCTACGTCTTTCTCGGTAATTTGATCGGCAGTGTCGCCTATGGCGGCCTGTTGGCAATCGCGCTGACCAATTTCGGTACTGCTGCTCCCACCGGCGTCGCCGCAAAAATCATCGCCATCGCGCTCGCCAAGACCACCGGCTATGAGGCGCTCGGCTTGGCCGGAATGATCACCGTCTTCGTCAAGGCGATCCTGTGCAACTGGATGGTCTGCCTCGGCCTTGTCGCGGCCATGACGACCTCGTCCACCATCGGCAAGATCGCCTGCGCCTACATGCCGATCCTCATCTTCTTCGCGCAAGGATTCGAGCACTCGGTCGTCAACATGTTCGTCATTCCGACCGGCATGATGATGGGCGCCAAGATCACGATCGGCGAATGGTGGCTGTGGAACCAGATTCCGGTGACTCTCGGCAATCTGGTCGGCGGCTTCGTCTTCACCGGGCTTGCGCTTTACATCACCCATCGACCGCGTAGCCTGGCTCCGGCGCCTTTGACCGCGCCCACGCAAGTTCCGGCTGAATGACAGAGACCGAGCTCAAAACCTCGGCTGCCGGCGAAGCCGGGGATTTCAATCCGGAACAGAAGCGCTACCTGGAAGGGTTTGTCGCCGGAGTGCAGATCGCCAAAGCGGCGAAAGGCGTCGCCGGCGCAGCCCCTGGCAATGCCCTTGCCGCGCCGCCCGAGCCGAGCGGACCTGACGCCGCTGGCCTCCAGGCGCAGAACCGGGTGCTTGCGTCTGGCGGCAAGCTTTCCGATCCGGAAAAATTCAAACGCGACCAGCACCCATTCGATACCTACGAGCGGCTTAAGGACCATGCCGCCAAGGGCGAATATCCGAAGCCGCCGGACAATTTCCGCTGGCGCTTCTTCGGCCTGTTCTACGTCGCGCCGAATCAGAACTCGTATATGTGCCGGCTGCGTATTCCGAACGGCATCGTCAAAAGAGCGCAGTTCGCGGGCCTCGCCGACCTCGCCGAGCGCTACGGCGGCGGCTACGCCCATGTGACGACGCGCGCCAACCTCCAGATCCGCGAAATCGAGGCGCATAATGCGGTGGCGACGATCGAGGCAGTGCAGGATCTGGGGCTTTGCTCACGCGGCTCCGGCGCCGACAATATCCGCAACGTCACCGGCACGCCGACCGCGGGCATCGACCCGCAGGAACTGATCGACACGCGGCCGTTCGCCCGCGAATGGCATTTTCATATTCTCAACGATCGTTCGCTCTACGGGCTGCCGCGCAAGTTCAATGTCGCCTTCGACGGCGCCGGCAGCATCGCCGTTCTTGAAGAGACCAATGACATCGGATTTCAGGCCGTCGCGGTGAATGACGGCTTCGGCCTCGAGTCGGGGATTTGGTTTAGGCTCTGTCTTGGCGGCATCACCGGCCACCATGATTTTGCTCGCGATACCGGCGTTCTCGTGCGGCCGCGCGACGCCTGCCTGGTGGCTGACGCCGTGGTGCGGATTTTCATCGAGCAGGGCAACCGCACCGACCGCACCAAGGCGCGTCTGAAATACGTGCTCGATGCGATTGGCGTCGAGAAATTCGTGGTACTCCTCGAAGACAAGCTCGGCCGCAAGTTCGACCGGGCGGTCCCGGGCGCCGTGGCGCCGCGCCCGGCGTTCGATCGCACCGCACATATCGGCATACACGCGCAAAAGCAGAACGGACTGAACTGGATCGGCGTGGCGTTGCCAGTCGGCCGGATGACGGTCACGCAGATGCGTGGCCTCGCCGATATCGCCGGCGAGCTCGGTGACGGCGATTTGCGGCTGACCGTCTGGCAAAATCTACTCGTCTCCGGGATGCCGACGGAAAAATTGAGCGCCGCGCAGGGCCGCATCGAGTCGCTTGGGCTTGCCGTCACCGCCAATGCCATCCGCTCCGGGCTGGTGGCCTGCACCGGCAATACCGGCTGCAAGTTCGCCGCTTCCGACACCAAGCGCCACGCCGAGGACATCGCACGCTGGTGCGAAACGCGCGTAACGCTCGATACGCCGGTCAACATCCATTTGACCGGCTGTCATCACTCGTGCGCGCAACATTTCATCTCGGAGATCGGATTGCTGGCCTGCAAAATCCAGATCGATGAGGACGCCGATCCCGTCGAGGGCTATCACATCCTCGTCGGCGGCGGTTTTGGGCCCGATGCCGCGCTTGGACGCGAACTCTATCGCGACGTGACGGCCGAAGCCACGCCGCGGACCGTAGAGCGCATCCTCAAGGCCTATCTGGCGCATCGCTCGTCGCGCGAAGAGACTTTTCTTGCTTTCACGCGGCGGCACGACATCGCGGCGCTGAAATCCATGACCGACGCGGAGGCCGCATGAGCGTCGCGCCGCGGCCACCGATGCCTTCGCTCATTCCCGAATCGGCGCCGTTCACGCCGGAGCAACGCACCTGGCTCAACGGCCTGTTTGCCGGGTTATTCGGACTGGAGGAGGGCGTCACGCCGCTCTCCGCCG
>JBAQHW010000474.1:0-2525 GCA_049288525.1 Xanthobacteraceae bacterium | reverse complement strand
CGGCGATGACGCGCAGCATCAGGCCGTTGTCGGTCAGCTGTGGTATATCGGCAGCCGCGGTATGGACGAACGTGGGTGCCGTCTCCTCGTCCGTCGCCGGCAATGCCACCCATAATTGCAAACCGTGCAGCGGCTCCCCGCCGTCGCGCCGGTCGGGCGCGGTGCGTTCGGAATGCACGATGCCGCGTCCCGACGTCATCCAGTTGACGGCGCCGGGCCGGATCGGCAGCGCCGTGCCGAGGCTGTCGCGATGCACGATCTCGCCGTCAAACAGATAAGTCACCGTCGCCAGACCGATATGCGGATGCGGCCGCACGTCGACGCCGTCGCCGGCCTTGAAGACCGCCGGACCGAAATGGTCGAAAAAAATGAACGGCCCGACCATGCGCGAGCGCGTCGACGGCAACGCGCGATGCACCTGGAAGCCGCCGAGGTCGACCGTGCGCGGCACGACGATATGCTCGATCGCATCGCTCGAAGGCGTGTCGCCGAGGGCGGGATCTTTTCCTGGGAAGAAGCTCATGGCTTTGCCGGTTTTCCAATTCGGATGTCAAAGCTCAGATAAGCAGCATTGCCGCCGCCGTCCATCGGCGCCGGACGCTCATACGGTCTGAAATTGCTGGCCTTTCACCGAATCGATCAGCCCATAGAAGGCCTCATTGACCTTGGGCCAACTCGGCAGCTTTTTCACATTGTTCAGCCAGCGCTCGACATTGGGATAGGCCGACAAATCGCAGCGGATCACCTCGCCCAGCGTCACCAGCGCGGCGCCGAAATAATCGGCGATGGTGATCTGGTCGCCGCACAGGAACTGTTTCTTCGGTCCGATCCAGTGGTCGTTGAGAACCTGCAGCCAGCGCTTGGCGTTCTGCTGGCCGAATTCGAGCGTCGCGGCCTGCGCCTCGTCGCTTCTGCGCTTGAGATGCGGAAACAGCTGCGGATAGCAGAGATTATACGCCCACTCGCGATAGAAATTGGTGTTGAGCCAATCCATCACCTCATTGACCTTGGCGCGCTGCTTCAAGTCTTTCGGGTAGGCCGGCGAGCCGGTCTTGTCGGCGAGATATTTGAGGATCGCGGAGCTCTCGGTCAACCGCAGATCGCCGTCTTCGATCATCGGCACCATGCTGTTCGGATTGAGCTCGGTATAAGGCGGCTGGTATTGTTCGCCGGTGAACAGGTCGACGACGACCTCCTCGACCGGGATTTTGCTTTCGGCGATGAACAGCCGGACCGGCCGGCTGGTCATCGATACCGGGTGCATATAGAGCTTCATGGCGATGTCCTCCCCTTTAGTGTTTGTGCGACTGCCGCCAGCTTAGGAAGTGACGGCGGCACGCGCCATTCACGTTTGTTTTAGCGCCGCTGGCCGGGCATAAGCATCTGAGCTTGCGAAGAATCTAGCGCCGTCTCTGTGCCTTCGCCACCAGATCGGCGATAAAGCGCGGCTGGGCGAAGGCAGCGACATGATGCTCAGGGCTCCAATATTGGGTTGAGAAACAGCCCGCCTTGCGGTAGCGCCGGGCGATCGTCGCCACACCTTGCCGCCGCAGCCGCTTGTCGTCGGTGGCAAAGCCCATGGCCATGTGACCGCCCACATAGACCGGGATGGCGGCGACGTAGCAGGTCGCGTCGGCGAACAACCGCCTGAACTTCGACATCGTCGCGGTCAGTTCGTTCTTCTGGAAGAACGGCACGCCGTTCTGCGTCACCAGCACGCCGCCTTTGGTCAGGCAGCGCTTGCAGTCGGAATAGAACTTTTTGCCGAACAGGATTTTTCCCGGCCCGATTGGATCGGTGGAGTCCACGATGATGACGTCGAAGCGGCGGTCGGTCTTGACGACATATTTGGCGCCGTCGTCGATGACGGATTCGAAGCGCTTGTCGGCAAAGACCGGGCCGGTGAACTCCGGAAAATGCTCGCGGGCGAATTCGATCACCTTGGGGTCGATCTCGACCTGGGTCAGGCGCCGCACCGTCGTATGTTTGAGCACCTCTTCGGCGATGCCGCAGTCGCCGCCGCCGACGATGAGAACCTCGCGCGCTTTACCGTGGGCAAACAGCGGCACATGCGACATCATTTCTTGATAGATGAATTCGTCCCTCTTGGAGATCTGAGTGGCGCCGTCGAGCATTAGCATCTTGCCGAAGAACGGCTGCTCGAACAGCACGAGGTGCTGGTGGGCGGTCTGCATTTCGTAGAGCACCTTGTCGGCCCGAAACGTCATGCGGAAGCCGAGATCGTCGAAGAGGGTCTCGGCAATCCAGCGCTTTTCGGTCGATTTTTTCGCCGAGTTTTTTGCCACGTTTTTCGCTTTCGTCACGATGCCCCCGCGGCCGAGCGGCAAAACCAAAAAGCGAGCGGGGCTGGTGAGCCACTAGTGGTCCGATTCTAACATTCGCACCGCTGTCCGGCGTGCCATTATGCGAATGTTAGAATCAAAGGACCACTAGCAAATGTCAGTCCTAGTGGAGCTTTTGGATTTGACATTCGCTTCACGAGTTTGCGGCTGGGTGGGTAGCGA
>JBAQHW010000473.1:0-7710 GCA_049288525.1 Xanthobacteraceae bacterium | reverse complement strand
GGCGTTGGCAACCACTTTCTTCGCCCGCAATTGCGAAATGATCGAGGTGAGGTGCTTGAGGTTATAGACTTCGAGATCGATGGTCAGCTCGGTGAAATCCGGCGACTGCCGCGTCATTTTTATGTTGTCGATATTGCCGTCATGCTCAGCGATGACTTGCGCAATCTGCGCCAGCGTGCCGGGCGAATTGACCGATTGCACGGCGAGCTGAGCCGGAAACCGTTGCGGCAGCTTGTCGTCGACGTCCCAGCGCACGTCGAGCCAGCGTTCCGGTTCGTCCTCGAAAGCTTTGAGTGCGTCGGATTGGATCGGATAGATGGTGATCCCCTCCCCCGCGGTCATGATGCCGACGATGCGGTCGCCCGGCACGGCGCCGCCTTTGGGCGCAAACCGCACCGGCAGATCGCTGTTGATGCCGCGGATCGGGATCGCCGCGCCCTCCTCGCCGGCGGTCGGCACCTTGAACTTCAGGGCGCGGGCAAATTTAAGCCCGAACCAGCCGCTTTCGGACTTCGGCATCACCGGCGCCACGCGCTCGTCCTTGTAGTCCGGATACATCGCGCGGGCGACATCGGAGGCTTTCATCTCGCCGCGGCCGACGGCCGACATCACGTCGTCGAGGGAGGCGCGAGCGAGCCGAGGTAAGGCGCCTTGCAGCTTTTCGTCGGTGTATTCGATCTTGGCGCGCTGACACAGCCGCTCGACCATGCGACGGCCGAGCCCGGCATATTGGTTGCGCACCGAATCGCGGGTGGCGCGGCGGATGGCATCGCGCGCCTTTCCCGTCACCACGATCGATTCCCACGCGCTCGGCGGCACGGTCTGGGCCTTCGAAGTCAGGATCTGCACCTCGTCGCCGTTCTGCAACGGTGCGCTGAGCGGGCCGATCTTGCCATTGATCTTGGCGCCGATAGCCATATTGCCGACATCGGTATGCACCGCATAGCCGAAGTCGATCGGCGTGGCGCCGCTTGGCAGCGCGATCAGTTTGCCTTTCGGCGTGAAGCAAAACACCTGGTCGTGGAATAATTCGAGCTTGGTGTGCTCGAGGAACTCCTCCGGGTCGGAGCCTTCGGCCAGAAGCTCGATGGTGCGGCGCAGCCAGGCATAGGCACCCGATTCACGCACCAATTGCTCGGTCGGCGAACCTTGCTCGTCCTTGTACAGCGGGTGCGCGGCGATGCCGTATTCCGCGATCAGGTGCATCTCGCGGGTGCGGATTTGCAGTTCGACCCGCTGCCGGCCCGGGCCGATCACGGTGGTGTGGATCGATCGGTAATCGTTCTGCTTCGGCGTCGATACATAATCCTTAAAGCGCCCGGGCACGACCGGCCAGGTGGTATGGACGATGCCAACCGCTTGGTAACACTCGGGAAGGCTGCCGACGACGACACGGAAGCCGAAAATATCGGACAACTGCTCGAAGCCGACCGCCTTGCGCTCCATCTTGCGCCAGATCGAATAAGCGCGCTTGCGGCGGCCGGTGACCTCGGCGGCAATGCCGCGATCGGCGAGTTTCTTGGTGAGCTGCTGCTCGATCTCGGTAATCCATCCGCTCGAACGCGCGGCAAGCGATTCCAGCCGCTCGGTGAGCACCTTGTAGGCATCCGGATTGAGTTCGCCAAACGCCAAATCCTCGAGTTCCTCGCGCATCTTCTGCATGCCCATGCGGCCGGCGAGCGGGGCATAGATGTCGAGCGTCTCCTCGGCAGTGCGGCGGCGTGCCTCCGGCGGCCGATGCGCCAGCGTGCGCATGTTATGCAGCCGGTCGGCGAGCTTGATCAGCAGCACCCGGACGTCGTCGGCGATGGCCAACAGGAGCTTGCGCAGATTCTCGGCTTGCTTGGCCTCGCGGGAGACAAGCTCAAGCCGCTTCAACTTGGTCAGCCCCTCGACCAGGAGCCCGATCTCGTGGCCGAACAGGCGGTCGATTTCGGCGCGGGTGGCGTCGGTATCCTCGATGGTGTCGTGCAGCAGCGCCGCCGCAATGGTGGCATCGTCAAGCTTCAGCTCGGTCAAAATCGCCGCGACTTCGAGCGGATGCGAAATATAGGGGTCGCCCGAGGCGCGTTTCTGCTCGCCATGCGCGCGCATGGCGTAAACATAGGCGCGGTTGAGCAGATCTTCGTTGGCCTTGGGATTGTATTGCTTGACCCGCTCGATCAGGTCGTACTGCCGCATCATGCGCGGTTTGCGCGGCGCCTTCGGCGGCGGCGTGCCCTCGATCGGGACCAGATTGGGGGCGCGCGCCGACGCCAGCCGAGTTCTCGGCTGGTTCTGCATCCGCGGCAGATCGATCGGCGAGCGCGCCATGACAGCCCTTGGATCAGTCCGGCCTTTGACAATGGCCGGGCGGCCGGCTCCGCGGCGCAGAGTCGACTTCCATCACAAAGATATCATGCAGGCGCGCAAGCGCCACAAGCCGCCCCCAACGGATCGCATTAAACCGCGCCGGCGGCGGTCATGACCCCCCGGGCATATCTGGGTTAAGGCCGATCTTGGTCAAAATGGAAAGCGGACGCCTAAAGCCCCAAACGACCCGCCTATTCGTCTTCGTCGCCGACGTCGGGCTCGGGTTGGCTTGCCGGCGGGGTCAGGCCTTCCAGGCCCTTTAGCAGCTCTTCTTCGGACATGCGGTCGGTGGTGACGTCGGTATCGTCGGCGTCGGCGCCAGTGCCCGGTGCGCCGATGAGCGGCACGGATTCCGGCTCGGGCTCGTCAACCTCGACATATTTCTGCAGAGAATGGACAAGCTCCTCCTTGAGATCCTCCGGCGACACCGCCTCGTCCGCAATCTCGCGGAGCGCCACCACGGGATTCTTGTCATTGTCCCGCTCCACCACGATCTGCGCGCCCGACGCAATCATGCGCGCGCGGTGGCCGGCCAACAGCACAAGATCAAACCGGTTTTCAACCTTGTCGATGCAGTCTTCGACGGTGACGCGGGCCATATGTCTTCCTTAGGGCTGGCCGGGCTAGTGCTATCCGGTGAGCGCTAGCCGGCGAGGGTCTATCCGGCGTGGGTCTATCCGGCGTGGGTCTGTCCGGCAGGCTGTCCTGCGGTCCCGCAACGGGACGTTGTCCACAATATGGCGGTTAGGTATCTTCCCCGGCTATAAAGCGCAAGTCCGATTTTGACATGCATAATCTGTCCCCGGTGCAGGTTCCTAAGTTCCCTTCCCTTCGGCGGTCGCAGGTTTTCCAGGCGCAGCCGCGTCCTCTATGGCGTAATATTTGACGTGGCATATTTAACTTGGCGGGATCGCGCCGCTCTGTTACCGAAATTTTCGGAAGCGCGCCCGCGGGGGTTCGGAACCATATCGTCGGAAGCGCCGCGACGGCGTGCCGCAAGTCATTTCGCGCCGCCACAGCTTGCCACGGCCTAGTGTGCCGCTAGTACTTGTGGCGATGTAGCCCTTTGTGGCGACTATGACTTCGACCGTCGAACGTTTCCGATGGCGAGATGCTTATTTAAGAACGCCGGTATCGTGTCATTGATTGCAGCGAACCGGTTTCATCACCAGACGAGAGCACAATGCCGACACAAAACGAAAAAATCGCGCTCTTTATCGACGGCGCCAACCTCTATGCCACGGCGAAATCGCTTGGCTTCGACATCGACTACAAGCGCCTGTTGCGTGAGTTCCAGTCGCGCGGCTATCTGGTGCGCGCTTTCTACTACACCGCCGTGATCGAAGATCAGGAATATTCTTCGATCCGGCCTTTGATCGATTGGCTCGACTACAACGGCTATACCGTGGTCACCAAGGCGACCAAGGAATTCGTCGACCAGACCGGCCGACGCAAGGTCAAAGGCAATATGGACATCGAACTCGCGGTCGATGCCATGGAACTCGCGCCGCATATCGATCAGATGGTGCTGTTCTCGGGCGACGGCGATTTCACCAAACTGGTCGAGGCGGTGCAGCGCCGCGGCGTTCGCGTTATCGTGATCTCGACGATCTCGACTCAGCCGCCGATGGTTGCCGATGAATTGCGCCGTCAGGCCGATCAATTCGTCGACATCGTCGAGCTGCAAAACAAGGTCGGCCGCGATCCCAGCGAACGGCCGGCCCGCGAACCGCGCGAGGGCATGCGTGAGCCGCGCGGCGAGCCGCGCCATACCCCGCAATTCCTGCAGCGCAGCCCAACCGCAAGCCGCGTCGAAGTCGAAGAAGACGAGTTCGAAGACGAATAATCGGCGTCAGCGCGGCAGAGCGACAAAGGGATCGAGCCATGGCTCGCCCACGCGGAACCATGGCTCGCCCACGCGGAACCATGGCGCGCCCGAGCGGAATGCCCGGCCGTGATTGTCCGCGCTGCCCGCGTCTGGCCGCCTTCCGCGAGACTTGGCGCGATCGCGAGCCGGATTGGTTCAATGCGCCGGTCGACTCGTTCGGGCCGCGTGAGGCGAGCCTGCTGATCGTCGGACTGGCTCCGGGCCTGCGCGGGGCCAACCGCACCGGCCGGCCATTCACCGGCGATTTTGCCGGCGATTTGCTCTATGCCACGCTGTTGGAATTCGGGCTCGCCCGAGGCACTTATCGCGCCGACCCGGACGACGGTCTCGAGCTTGTCGATTGCCGCATCACCAATGCGGTGCGGTGCGTGCCGCCGGAAAACAAGCCGACGCCACAGGAAATCGCCACCTGCCGCGATTTTCTCGCCGCCACCATCGCGGAAATGCCGCGGCTTCGGGCGGTGCTGGCACTCGGCCGCGTCGCGCATGAGACTTTCATCGTGACAAGCGGCGCGCGCCGATCCGCGTTTCCGTTCGGCCACGGCAAGAGCCACACCCTCGGCGCTCTAACGCTTATCGATAGCTATCACTGCTCGCGCTACAATACCAACACTGGCGTGCTCACCCCACCGATGTTCCGCGCCGCGGTCGGTCTGGCGCGTCAAGCGGCGCAAACGTCCGATAGCGCCAGCATTCGCGCGTAAGCCGTCGCGCGCAAGCCTTCACCCGCAAGCCTTTCACCCGTATGACATGAACTCCATCAGCGAGCCGTCGGGATCGCGGAAATAAACGCTGGTGCCGGGCCCCTTGGCGCCGAACCGCTGCATCGGCCCGCTCTCGATGGCGACGCCGCAGCGCCCAAGATGGGCGATGGCCTCGCCGATCGGCCCCATCCATTCGAAGCACAGGTCGCTGTTGCCGGGCGCGACCGGAAGCCGGGCAACCTCTGCCGGCTTTACACCGGGCCCGTGCACGTTGAGCTGCTTGTCGCCAAAACGATAGGCATAGCCTACCGGCCGCGTGACAAGCTCGGCGCCCAGCACGCTGGTGTAGAACGCGTTCGAGCGCTGCCAATCGGCAACGTGGATGACACAATGATCGAGCCTGGTCGGGACGGCCATGACACACCTTTCAGTCTTTTCGCGTCTCAACCTTTTTGCCGCAGCAGGCGGCCGCGCTCGCGCTCCCACGAACGCTTCTTTTGGGTCTCGCGCTTGTCGTAGAGCTTCTTGCCGCGCGCCAAAGCGAGCTCGACTTTGGCGCGGCCGCGCTCATTGAAATAAAGCTTGAGCGGCACGAGCGTCATGCCGTCGCGCTCGACTGCGCCGGCGAGCTTGTTGATCTGGCGGCGATGCAGCAACAGCTTGCGCGGCCGCTTCGGCGCATGATTGAAACGATGCGCCTGCTGGTATTCGGGAATATTCGAGTTGATCAGCCAGATCTCATCGCCGCGGGCATCGGCATAGGATTCGGCGATGGTGGCTTTGCCGAGCCGCAGCGACTTGACCTCGGTCCCGGTCAGCGCGACGCCGGCCTCGAACGTCTCGTCGATGAAGTAATTGAATCGCGCCTTGCGATTGTCGGCGACAACCTTCAGCTTTCTTTCGGCGCTGGTGACGGGCTTTGCGGCCACGATTGCGGATCCGGCCTCAACGGCTCTTGAGGAGGTCGCGGATCTCGGTGAGGAGCTGCACTTCCGCAGGCGGGGCCGGCGGCGCCGGCGGCGGCTCCTTTGCCTTCAGCCGCGTCATGCCCTTGACCACGAGGAACAGGGCGAAGGCGATAATCAGGAAATTGATGGTAAGCGTGACGAAATTGCCCCAGGCCAGCACCGCGCCTTGCTTCTTGGCTTCCGCGAGCGTTACCGCCGTCACCTTCGACGACAGCGGAATGAAGTAGTTGGAGAAATCGACGCCGCCGGTGATGGCGCCGACGATTGGCATGATGATATCGCCGACCAGCGAATTGACGATCGCGCCAAATGCCGCGCCGATAATGACGGCTACGGCGAGATCGACGACATTGCCGCGCATGGCAAATTTTTTGAATTCTTCAAGCATCCGCCCTCTCCCGGTGCTGCGATTTCAAATCCCTTCGGCCCCGCCGGCATCTTGGCCATGGCCGGGACCGAAATTAATGACCGCCCTAATTGATCAGTCCGGCGTGCACCATGGCCTGGCGCACCGCGGCCTGCGCCTTTTCGCTCGCCGGCACCATCGGCAGCCGCAGCGTATTGGCGCATTTGCCGATCAGCGACAACGCATATTTGGCGGGCGCCGGGCTGGTTTCGACGAACAGATTGACGTGCAGCGGCGCCAGCTTGTCCTGCAATTTCAGCGCCGCGGCAAAATCGCCGCGCAAGCAGGCCGCTTGAAATTCCGCGCACAGCCGCGGCGCCACGTTCGACGTCACCGAGATGCAGCCGTGGCCGCCATGCGCCATGAATCCGAGTGCCGTGATATCCTCGCCGGACAATTGATTGAAGTCCTCGCCCATCTCGGCCCGCTGTTGGGTGACGCGCGTCATGCTGGCGGTGGCATCCTTTACGCCGGCGATGTTCTTGAGTTCGTACAGCCGCTTCATGGTGTCGACCGCCATGTCGATCACCGAGCGGCCCGGAATGTTATAGATGAGGATTGGTATGCCGATGGCGTCGTTGATGGCCTTGTAGTGCTGGTAGAGGCCTTCCTGGGTCGGCTTGTTGTAATAAGGCGTGACCACGAGCACGGCGTCCGCGCCCGCCTTCTCGGCGTGACGGGCGAGATCGATCGCCTCCGTGGTCGAATTGGAGCCGGCGCCGGCGATCACGGACACGCGGCCGCGCGCCTGATCGACGCACCACTCGACAACCGCTTTGTGCTCGTCGTGCGACAGCGTCGGGCTCTCGCCGGTGGTGCCGACCGGCACGAGTCCATTGGTACCCTCGGCGATCTGCCAATCGACCAGGTCGCGGAAGGCTCTCTCGTCGACCGAACCGTTCTTGAACGGGGTGACGAGCGCAGTGAAAGAACCTCGAAAGCGGGTCTTGGCAGCCATCACACGATCCATGAAACGATCTGACGCGGGCTCGGCGAGCCGCCCACCTATAGGGCGACGACAGCCAGGGCCTTAGCCTTTACGCATCAATATCGGGTCGCGGCCGGGCTTGAAAGCCCTTTCGCGGTCGCGCTTTCACCGCCCCGGCTAAGCCACTGGACTCCCTTTGGCCCCGCTCTCGGCCCCGCTTTCGCCGCAAAACTGTAAATTGTCGCGGCCGACCAGGAAGTTTAGGATTTCTTCAACCGACCCGGCGAAGAGATTCTCTGGAAGGCGGCGACACACCCAACGGGAGGGACCGTGCCGGGATTCCGTATCGTTTTACTCGTAGCCGGCTTTGCCGTGCTGATGGCGGATGCGCAAGCAAAGCCGCTGTCGGGGCCTGTTCCGTTGCCGCGGCACCGGCCGGCGATCATAGGGGAAAAGGCGAGATT
>JBAQHW010000472.1:0-3724 GCA_049288525.1 Xanthobacteraceae bacterium | reverse complement strand
TGCCGCTTGGCGGCGTGGCTTTCGACCAGGCGGGTAAAGCCCGCGTCGTCGAGTTGCGCCCAGGCGCTTTCGAGCGCCAGCGCCTTGGTCTCGGCGATAGCGGCGGGACCGTTCTGCAAAATCTGCGCGACGATGCGCGTGCCGGCGGCTTCGAGCTCGTCAGCCGGCACGGTCTCGTGGACGAGGCCGATGCGGCGTGCCTCCGCGGCAGAAAAGCGCTCGCCGGTCAGCGCATAACGGCGCACCTGGCGCACGCCAATGGCATCGTTAAGCTGCGGGATGATGATCGCCGCGGTGAGGCCCCAGCGCACTTCGGCGATGGAGAACACGGCGTCGGCGGCCGCGATCACCACGTCGCAGGCGGCGATGAGCCCGGTGCCGCCGCCGAAGCAGGCGCCCTGCACCAGCGCAATCGTCGGCACGGCTACGCGGTTGAGCCGCCAGACCGCTAACGCAGTATCGCGCGAGGCGCGGATATTGTCGGCCGGCGAGGCTGTGCGAATGGCATCGATCCATTTCAGATCGGCGCCGGCCTGAAAATGCTTGCCGCGGCCGGCGATGACGACGGCGCGCAGCCCGCGCGTCGTCTCGAGCCTATCGAGGCCCGCCAACAGCGCCGCGATCAGGCCGCCGTCATAGGCGTTGTTGCGGTCAGGCCGATTGAGCGTCACGCGCGCCACGCCACGGCCGTCGATCTCCAGCAACACCGGGTCGTCGTCGTTCGATGTGTTCACGGCAACCTCCAGTCTCAGGGAGCATCCCGCCCTTCCACCACGCTACGCGTGGTCCCCCTCCCCGCGTTCGCGCGGGCGGATAATCAGACTCCGAACAGCTTCTCCGCATTGCCGTGGGCGATGCGTTCGCGGTCGGCGGCGGAGACCGGAAGCTGCTCCAGAAACGCCCGCGCCTCCTTCATCGAGGCATAGGGATAATCGGCCGAGAACATGATGCGGTCGACGCCGACTTCGAGCAGCAGATTGAGGAAGGCGGCGGGGAAATTGAAGCCGGCCAGGGTGTAGTGGACGTTGCTGCGCAAATAGGCGCTGACCGGCTGCTTCAATTTGGTCACCGCCACCGGCATGGTGTCGAGCCGCGGCAGCATGAACGGCAGCGCCTCGCCGAGATGGCCGATGACGAATTGCAATTTCGGGAACGCATCGAACGCGCCGCCGAGAATGATGCGGATGATGTGGACCGCGGTCTCGATATGCCAGCCCCAACCGGAGGCGGCGAACATATCGGTCACCGCCGGCGCGAAGCCGCCATAACAGGCATCGATCACCGGCCGCGGCGGCGGCGTCGGGTGCAGATAGATCGGCACATTAAGCTTCTCGGCGCATTCCAGGATCGGCCAGAAGAACTTGTCGTCGAGGCGGCGGCCGCGATTATGACCGTGAATGACGGCGCCGACGAATTTGTGCCGGGCCACCATGGTCTCGAGCTCCGCGGCCGCATTGTCCGGCGCCGCGGTCGGCAACACCGCCAGCCCGGCGAAGCGGGCCGGATGCCGCTTGCACACGCCGGCGAGGAAATCGTTGGCGTCGCGGGCGAGCGCGACCGCTTCGGCGGCGTCCAATTGCTCGGCGCCCGGCGAGGTCAGCGACAGCACCTGCATGTCGATGCCGGCGGCATCCATCTCGGCGATGCGGCCGGCGCCGACGTCGGCGAGCTGGTCGAATGCCTTGCGCAGACGGCCGCCCTCTTTCTGCGCCTTCTCATGGCGGGCGCGGCCGGGGCCGTCAAGAAATTTCGGTGTGGTGAAATGCTCTTCGAGCGTGATGGTGCGCATGGAATTTCCTTTTGAAACTTGCATGAGAGCTCTTGCGGCATCCCGCCCCGCGATAGCGTGAACGGGTGAGGGCCATGTGATCTGTCATCATCCGCGCAGGCGGATGATCCAGTAATCGCCACCGCTTCAGACTTTCGCCTCATCGTCGCCGACTACTGGATGCTCCGCCTTCGCGGAGCATGACACTCGCGATGATCGTGTTACAGCCCGAACAGTTTCTCCGCGTTGCCGTGGGCGATGCGCTCGCGGTCGGCGGCCGACACCGGGACCTGCTGCAGAAAGGCCACTGACTGCGCCATCGACTGATAGGGATGGTCGGCCGAGAACATGATGCGGTCGACGCCGACTTCGAGCAACAGATCGAGGAAAGTCGCCGGGAAATTGAAGCCGGAGAACGTGTAGTGCACGTTCTCGCGCAGATACGAGGTGATCGGCTTCTGCAATTTAGTCATCGCCGGCGTCATATTGTCGAGCCGCTGGAACATCGACATCAGGCCTTCGCCGAGATGGCCGATGACGAGCTGCAGTTTCGGAAAGCGATCGAACGTGCCGCCGAGGATGACGCGAATGACGTGAACGGCGGTCTCGATATGCCAACCCCAGCCGGGATTGGCGAACATGTCGTTCACCAGCGGCGAGAAGCCCGAGTAATAGGCGTCGATGACCGCCTGCGGCGGCCGCGTCGGATGGATGTGGATCGGCGCATTGAGCCGCTCGGCGGCCTCCAGGATCGGCCAGAAGAATTTGTCGTCGAGATAGCGGCCGCGAATGTGGCCGTTGATGACGGCGCCGACGAAGCCGCCGGATTTCATGCGGGTTTCCAGTTCCGCCGCCGCCTTGTCGGGCGCCATGGTCGGCAACGCCGCGAAGGCGGCGAAGCGCTTGGGATTTTTCTTCACCCCCGCGGCGGCGAAATCGTTGACGTCGCGAGTGAGCGCGATCGCGTCGGCGACGTCCAATTGCTCGGTGCCGGGCGAGGTCAGCGACAGCACCTGCATGTCGACGCCGGCCGCGTCCATCGCCGCCATACGCTTGTCGGCGATATCGGTGAGACCCTCGATCAGGCGCTGGGCGCGGCCCTCGAATTTAAGCGCCGCATGCTTCAAGTCCTGGCCCGGTCCGTCGAGAAACCCCGGCGTCGCGAAGTGCTCTTCCAGCGTGATGATGCGCATTGGCGTTTTATCCTCCTCCATAAAGCCGCCCGGGATCTGGCAGAAGCCGGCCGGCCGCTGCACGTTTTCCTTAGTGAGCCGGCTCTGTTAATTCAGGCAAGCCTTGCGGTTTTGGCCGCACCGCGACCCCAGACAAAATCCTGCGCGCGGCCTTCGGCGATGGCATAAGCGCGATCGGTGGTGGCGTTCAATCGCTTTTCGACGACACGGCGGGCGTCTTCGAGCGCCGCAGCATCGGCGTCCGCCGCGACCCGGATCGGCTCGCCGACGGCAATGACGAAACGGCCGAACGGTAAATTGAGAGCGGAGCGGTCCCAGCTGCGCAACTCGACGTAGCGGCTGGTCGCCACCGCGACCGGATAGATCGGTCGGCCCGACGCGCGCGCAAGCTCGACGATGCCGCGGCCGGCGACGCGCGCGATCTTCGGAATGTCGGCGGTCAGCGCCACGTTGTAGCCTTGCGCCAGCGCCTCCAGCATCTGCCGAAAGCCGGTGACACCCCCCTTGCGCAAAAAATCGCGGCCGCTGGTGCCCGAGCCGCGGATCGGCTCGACGCCGAGGCGGCTGGCGGCGATCGCATTGATCTCGCCGTCGCGGTGGCGCGAGATGAGAACCTTGACCAAATGCTCTTTGCGCTTGAGAAACGGCATCATGAAATGCTGGCCGTGCCACATGGCGACGATCGCCGGCAGATCGGGCACGACCTTCGTATAAAAATCCGGCGGATCGAGGCCCAACCGGCAGGTGCTCCAGACGAAGCGCA
>JBAQHW010000471.1:0-5219 GCA_049288525.1 Xanthobacteraceae bacterium | reverse complement strand
GCTCCCGCCAGTGGCGCTTCTGCCGAGGCGGAGCGGCTCGCCGCCGCGCTCGAGCGCAGCATCGTTGACGACAAGCTCGACACCGTGTCGGCAGCGGCGCTGCAAAAGCTGATTGCCGCCGCCTGCCGCCTCTACACCGCGCGGGCCCAGTCCGGCGAAGTTTTTACGCCGGTGGCGCGCAATACGATCACCGCCACCGACGTCATGATCACGGCAAGCGGATTGTTGCGTTCGGCCGACCTCGCCGTGTTCGAGCTCGGCATGTGGCAGAACTGGACGGGCCGCTGAAGCCCGCGCCTTGAAACTTTTGGCAACGGAGAAAACGTCATGGATCTCATCGCCGACCGCGGCCGCCGCGTAACGATCGAGGAACTCAATACCACCAGGCTCCTGTCGCATGCGCGCAAGCAGGCGCACCAGCGCAGTCTCGACGACATGGTGATCGTCGATGTCGACGCCCATCACTACGAGAACGAGAGTTACGACGAATTCCTGCCCTTCATGGAAAACGACGTGTTCCGCCAGCTCGCGCTCGCCAGCCGTACCAAGAACAACCGCGCCGGCATCACCGCGAGTCAGGTCGGCTATCAGGACATGGGCGGCCGCGTCACCCGCTATCCGATGCGCAGCTCGGAGAAAACCGAAGGGCTGAAGGGCGCGGAGCGCGACATCCAGCTCGGCCACCGCTGGATGGACGCGATGAGCGTCGATTATTCCTGCCTGTTCCCGACCGGCATGCTCAATATCGGGCTGCATCCGCAGAAGGAAATGGAGGTCGAGCTGTGCTGGGCCTATAACCGCTGGCTCACCGAAAAAATTCTGCCCGACTCGGACAACCGCTTCTTCTCGATGCTGTGCCTGCCGTTCAATTCGCCGGAGGCGGCGCTGCGGCAGGTCGAGACCTTCGGCGACCGCAAGCATGTCGGCGGCTTCATGGTCACCACTGTGCGCTCCGACTGTGCGGTCTATGACAACGCCTATATGAAGCTCTACCGGGCGCTGGAAGAGCGCGGTCTCGTTCTGTCGTTCCATTCCGGCCCGAACTGGGGCGAGCCGATCTACAAGAGCTGCAACCGCTTCCTCTCGGCGCACGCACTCGGCTTCACCTGGTACAACGTGCTCCACTGCACCAATTGGGTCGTCAACGGCATGGGCGAGCGCTTCCCGAAGCTGCCGGTGATCTGGATCGAATCCGGCATCGCCTGGGTGCCGTTCCTGATGCAGAAGCTCGACCACGAATTCATGCTGCGGCCGTCGGAAGCGCCGCTCCTGAAAAAGAAGCCGTCCGACTATATGCGCGACATGTACTATTCCTCGCAGCCGATGGAGATCCAGGACATGGGCGCGCTGGAATGCACCTTCCGCATGATGAATGCGGAGACGCAGCTCCTTTATTCGTCGGACTATCCGCATTGGGACTTCGACCTGCCGGCGACGATCTACGACCTGCCGTTCCTGTCGGAAAAGGCGAAGCACAACATTCTCGGCGGCACGGCGGCCCGGCTGTTCAAGCTGCCGCCGCGCAACGGCAAGCAGAAGGACAATCTCAAGCGCTTCGGCAATCTGACCGCGGCGGCGGCATAAACCCACCTTCAAGGCGATCCTCCGATCCGAAGGCCCGGCCCCGTGCCGGGCCTCTTTTTATGCGGGGCCGCCTGCGGATTCCGGGCTCCGCGCGGCCAAATGCGGCACAAGCGAGGCATGGAACCGGACGCCGTTTCAAACGTTCAAAATTAAGTCTATTTTTCAACCGGTTACGGACCGTTGTGCAATGCACAAAGTGCTGGCTTTTTCGTCATTAAACCGTTATTTCGTTCGGCAGCAGCCGACAATTGAGGGACGAGGGATGAAGCTAGTTTTAGCCGCCGGGTTCGTTTTGGGCTTTGTGAGTCTGTCCGCTTCCACCGCCAATGCCATCGATCTCGCCGAATTGGCGCCATGCAGGCCGGCGGCGGCGAGATTTTGCGACCGCGAAGGCGGCATGAGTTGGAATAATCTTATGCGCTGCGGCGCGACGCTGGCCGCCCATAGCTGGCGCGTCGGCGACGAGTGCCGCGCGGTGTTACGCAAATATGGTCAGCTCTGATCTGTCGGTTCCGCACCCTTTTTGTAGCGTAGTTGCGTAGTACAAAGCCCCGGCGCCACGGCGCCGGGGTTTTTGTTTTAGCCTGGATCCCGGCCCAACTGACTGCGCCGGAACCGCGTGTGCGGTGCAGCAATAGTGGCGTCGCGCGCTGCGGGCATGCAAGTTCCCGCGCTTAATTAAACTGACAACTATTATTTCTAAATTGGCGGTTCTGCGTGGCGAAGCGGTTTCGCGCGCGTCTTCTTTGCCGGGAGCATTCCATGCAGGCTTTACTGTTGCCGTTGCAGCCGCGGTTTATCCTCTACACGTTGGTCGTGCTGGCGGCGGTCGCGCTTGGCCTGGAGTTCTTCCTCGGCTTCCGGTCGCTGTTGATCGACATTCCCCTCGTCGTGTTTATTTCTCTGACGGTGGTCGGCACCGTTGACGTTTTTCAGAAGCGTCATGCGGTGCTGCGCAATTATCCGCTGTCGGCGCATATCCGTTTCATCCTCGAGGAAATCCGTCCGGAAATCCGGCAATATTTCCTGGAAAGCGAAAAGGATGGCACGCCGTTCTCGCGCGATAAGCGGGCGATCGTATATCAGCGCGCCAAGCGCGCTTTGGACAAGAGGCCATTCGGCACCCAGAACGATGTCTATGCCTCGGGCTTCGAATGGCTCGACCATTCGATGGCGCCAAGGCCGGTGGTCAAGGAGCCGTTCCGCATCGTCATCGGCGGAGCGGATTGCGAGAAGCCCTATTCGGCGTCGATCTTCAACATTTCGGCGATGAGCTTCGGCGCGCTAAGCAAAAACGCCATTCTGGCGCTCAACGCCGGCGCCAGGAAAGGCAATTTTGCCCACGACACCGGCGAGGGCGGCTACAGCCCGTATCATCGCCAGCACGGCGGCGACATCATCTGGGAAATCGGCTCGGGCTATTTCTCGTGCCGCAATGACGACGGCACGTTCTGCGCCGACAAGTTCGCCGCCAATGCGGCGCAGGATCAGGTCAAGATGGTCGAGCTCAAGCTCAGCCAGGGCGCTAAGCCCGGCCATGGCGGCGTGCTGCCCGGCGCCAAGGTCAGCGCCGAGATCGCGCAGACGCGCGGCGTGCCGCTCGGCGTCGACTGCATTTCGCCGTCGCGGCATTCGGCGTTTTCGAGCCCTATCGAGATGATGCAGTTCATCGCCACCATGCGGCGGCTGTCGGGCGGCAAGCCGGCGGGATTCAAGCTCTGCGTCGGCCACCCGTGGGAGTTCCTCGCCATCTGCAAGGCGATGCTGGAAACCGGAATTTATCCCGACTTCATCGTCGTCGACGGCAAGGAAGGCGGCACCGGCGCCGCGCCGCTGGAGTTCACCGATCATCTCGGCATGCCGCTGCGGGAAGGGTTGAACTTCGTGCACAACGCGCTCATCGGCATCAATGCGCGCGGCCGCATCAAGCTCGGCGCCAGCGGCAAGATCATCTCTGCCTTCGACGTCGCCCGCGTCATGGCGCTCGGCGCCGACTGGTGCAATTCGGCCCGCGGCTTCATGTTTGCGCTGGGCTGTATCCAGTCGCAGTCATGCCACACCGACCGTTGTCCGACCGGCGTCTCGACCCAGGATCCGGCGCGCCAGCGGGCGCTGGTGGTGCCGGACAAGGCCGACCGCGTCTTCAATTTCCAGCGTGCGACCATCGAGGCGCTGGCCGAACTGGTTGCGGCGGCGGGCCTCGATCATCCGACCCAATTCGCGCTGGCGCATTTTTCGCGGCGTGTGTCGCAGCATGAAGTGAAAAGCTTCGCCGAGCTTTATCCGCCGCTCAAGCCGGGCGAACTTATTGCCGGCACCGCCGATCGGCGCTACGCCACCGCCTGGGAGATTGCGAGCGCGGAAGAATTCCGCGCCTTGCCGCGCGCGGCATAAGCCAGCTTGTCACGCTTTTTGAAGTGCGCGATAGTAAATCAGCTAAAAAAGCACAGGGGAGGAGTACCCGATGCGGTATCGCGCCACGCCTCGGATTGCGGGCCTAACGGCTGGAATCATAACTGCACTGGCTGCCATTACCGCTCAGGCCGCGCAACCCTATGAAATAACCGTATTGGAATCCACTCCCGGTTTTTTCGATCTGCCGCTGCGCAACGCCATTGCGGACTTCGCACCCAAGCTGAACCTCAATGTAAAGCTCATCACTGTCACTGGCGGTGGCGGACTGGCCACGGAGTTCGAAGGCGGCACCGGCGATATTGCCATGGTCGGCGCCGATACGCCGCTGCGCCTGGCGCAAGCCAACGCCGTTCCCGGCGGTGTGACCATCATTGGCACGAACATGACGAACATGCTGTATGCGCTGGTCGCCAAGCAGGGGTCGTCTTATCACGCTTTGGAAGACCTGCGCGGAACGAACGTCGCGATTACCGGCGCCGGTGCGGCGAGCGAGGTCGTGCTGAAGTGGGCGCTTAAAACCAAGGCCCACATGGATCCCAGTGCCGTGCGGCTCGTGCCGCTTGGATCGCCGCCAACCATTCTGCAAGGCATCATACGCGGCGCCGTGGCGGCAGGGACGGTGTTTAGTCCGGCGCTTGATCAGGGCCTCAGCCAGCACGAAGTTCAAATGGTATTCGACTTCCGCGACTATCGTTATGCGCAAAACGTATTCATGGTCCGCACGAATCAAGTCAAGAAAGATGCTGAACCGTTTCGGCTGCTCATGCAGGCTTACAACCAGGCCGTTGCCCGCATGTACGCCGATCCGAGCTACGCGGCGTCGACGGCGCAGAAATTCTGGGGTCAAGGCACGACGGAAGACGTCCTGAAGTCGGAATTGGATTTCTACATGAAGGACGAATGGAAAGAGACACGGTTTACGCATGCTCTCTATGACGCCTGCAAGGACGTGCTGTTGAATTCGGGTGACTTTCCGACCAGCAATTTTCCGAGTTACGAGTCCCTCACGCAGAGCGCGCCCCATACCTAGCCGCTCATGCCGATAACGGTCGTGGATGCGAGCCGCAGCAGCCTGGTGGTAAGGAACGCCTCGGTGCGTTACCCGCCGCGGGGTGCGCGACAGGTATCCAATGTGCCGGCAGTGACCGATGTGAGCTTTTCGGTTGCGGCCGGCGAGTTCGTTGCCATCGTCGGTCCGAGCGGTTGCGGCAAATCCACCC
>JBAQHW010000470.1:0-7569 GCA_049288525.1 Xanthobacteraceae bacterium | reverse complement strand
CGACGCGGCTTTCGGCGGCGGCCGCGCGTCCGGCATCGGCGAGGAGCCCCGCCGCCAGCGCTTCGTCCGGCGGAGCGTAAGGAGCTTGAAAGCGCGGCAGCTTCGAATCCGGCGCGTCCATGCCGCTAATTTAGCCCCGCAGCGGCGTTATGGCGAGGCGTAGCCTACCAAAATAACGGCGCCCTAATCTTCGCCGAGCGCGAGACCTTCGATCTTCATTTTCAAATCGCGATTCGGCGCTTCTTATTTGGAAAACCGCCCACCAATCAATACGCTTAGCCGCCGCGACAGAGATTGTTTCCATAATTTAATGTCACGGTCAGGCCATGGTAATTGTTAGATCGCTATGTTGATTGCGCGGTTGCCATGACAGAGTCCACGATTGCAATAACCGAATCGATTGATTTGAACCGCAGCGAATGCGTGGCGCCTGATCCGGACGCCGATAAGCTGTTGATCGTCGACCATGACGTTGCGGTGCTGCAATGCCTTGCGAGTGCATTGCAAAAACGCGGCTTTGAGGTGATCGCAGCTCAATCGGTCGCCGAGGCGACAATCCATATTCATTCGAGCGCACCGGCGCTGGCCGTGGTGGGCATGCGGTTCGATGATGGCTGCGGCCTCGATGTCGTTGCTGCCCTCAAGCAGCGGCGGCCGGATGCGCGCGCCGTTGTCCAGACGAGCTATGGCAGTCTTGCGACCGTGGTCGGTGCGGTGAAAGCCGGCGCCGTCGATTATCTGATTAAACCCGCCGATCCGGACGACATCGTCTCGGCGCTGTCCGCCCCTGCGGGCGGTAAAGCCGTGCCGCCACACCATCCGCTGTCGGCCGACCGTGCGCGCTGGGAGCATATTCGCAATATCTACGAACAGTGCGGACGCAACGTGTCCGAGACGGCGCGTCGGCTCGCCATGCATCGGCGGACCTTGCAGCGGATTCTCGCGAAGCGCGCGCCACGATAGGGCTCTCCTGGTCCACGCTTGGATGCTCACCAGTCGTCGGCGCGTGCTCACGACGCAGCGAATGTCTCGATCATAATGCTTCGTCTCTACGCGGGCGAGATGTGGCACGGTGTGCCGGATGCCTACTGACGCGACCGGTGCTTCGGACCATCCGGTTTGAGCAGTTCGATCAGGCCGTCGATCACGGGAGCCGATTGACGCAGTTCGCGGATATGAGCCGCCGAGAGCGCGCGCAGCGTCCTTTCCGCCGAGGGCGTCAGCGACAGCACGACGCGCCGGCGGTCATTGCCGCCTGCGCTCTTTATCAACAGGCGGCTTTTAACCATGCGGTCGACGAGTTCGGCAGCGCTGTGGGGCTGCAATAGGAGCAGCTTTGCCAAGTCCCCCACGGTGACGGCGGCCGGGTCGTGAGCGCCTTTGATCGCCAGCAAGGCCTGATGCTGCTGCGGCGTGATGCCGGCGCGGCGCGCCGCGGCCTCGCTGAAGGCGAGAAACCGCCGCAATGCGTGGCGGAACGCGGCGAGCCGCCGATAATCGATGCCGTGAATCGCGCGAGCTTTTTTCATGGTGCCGCTTAACCTTGAATTATATCGTGACACGATATAAGTGGCGGACGTTGCCTGTCTCCATCCCCACCATCGCACAAGTCGCTTCGATTCGGCTTGCATCGCCTCATCCGGAAGGCCTGAATGTCGGTTATTGGCACGTCGCGTTTGCAGCGAAGCGATCATTCCCTCGAATCCAGGCTTGGCGATTTCAGTGCCGATTGGCGCCTGCTCCTGCTCGCCGCAATGGCCGTATTCGTCGGCGCCGGCGGCACCGGAGCCGCCTGGGTCCTGGTCAAACTGATCGCGCTTGCCACCAATCTCGCCTGGTTCGGGGCGTTCTCGTTCGCTGCGGCGTCGCCGGCAGCGGCCAAATTGGGCCCGTGGACCGTGCTGACGCCGGCGCTCGGCGGCCTGGCGGTCGGGCTGATGGCCCGCTTCGGATCGGAAAAAATTCGCGGTCACGGCATTCCGGAGGCCATCGAGGCGATCCTGATCGGCGGCAGCCGGATGAATCCCAAGGTCGCGGTTCTCAAGCCGCTGTCGTCGGCGATCTCGATTGGCACTGGCGGACCGTTCGGCGCCGAGGGTCCCATCATCATGACCGGCGGCGCCATCGGCTCGCTGTTTGCGCAATGCTTTCACTTGAGCGCCGCGGAGCGGAAGACGCTTCTGGTCGCCGGCGCCGCCGCCGGAATGACCGCGATTTTCGGAACGCCGCTGGCGGCCGTCGCGCTGGCCGTGGAGTTGCTGCTGTTCGAGTGGAAACCGCGAAGCTTCATTCCGGTGGTGGCGAGCTGCGCCGTGGCGATTGCGATCCGGCCGCTGCTGTTCGCCGCGGGGCCGATGTTCCCCTTCGCGCTCGTGCCGCAGTTGCCGTGGTGGGGGCTATTGGCCTGTGTGCTTGTCGGCATCGTCGGCGGCTTGCAGTCGAGCGCGTGCACCTGCCTGCTCTATGCCGCTGAAGATATGTTCGAGCGCTTGCCGATTCATTGGATGTGGTGGCCGGTTATCGGTGGCGTGTTCGTCGGGCTCGGCGGCTTGGTCGATCCGCGCGCGCTTGGCGTCGGCTACGACGTCATCGGCACTCTTGTCGCCGGCCACATGACCATGGCGAGTGTAAGTACCTTGCTCGCGGTCAAGGCGGTGATTTGGATCGTTGCGCTTGCGTCCGGCACATCGGGCGGGGTGTTGGCGCCTTTACTCATTCTCGGCGGTGCGCTCGGCTCGATCGAGGGCGTATGGCTGCCCGGCGGAATGGGATTGTGGGCGATCATCGGCATGGGCGCGATGATGGGCGGAACGATGCGGGCGCCGCTGACAGGCACGCTGTTCGCCATCGAACTCACCGGCAATGTCCATCTGCTCGTGCCGCTCTTGGTCGCGACAACCGCAGCCTATGCGGTCACGGTTCTGCTGCTCAAGCGTTCCATCCTGACCGAGAAGATTTCCCGTCGCGGCCAGCACATTACGCGCGAATATTCGATCGATCCGCTGCAGTTGGCCCGTGTCGCCGATGTGATGGTGACCGAGGTCGAGACGTTGCCGGCCTCCATGCCGATCGACGATGTCATTGCCTTTTTCAACGGCGAGACGAGGCGCCACCGCTCCTATCCGGTCGTCGATGCGGAATATCGGCTGATCGGCATGGCGGACCGTGCCGATATCTTGCGCTGGATGACGGAGGGCGCGCACGAGCAGTGGACGCTCGACGATCTGGTTTCGGACGCTTCACCGGTCGTCGGCTTTCCGGGCGAGGTTGTCGCCGATCTGGTCAACCGGATGGTGGCGAACGACGTTGGCCGCGTGCCGATCATCGACCCGGCAACGCGGCGCATCGCCGGATTGGTGGCGCGCAAGGATCTAATGCGAGTCCGCGCCGCCAGCCGGTTGCAGGACATGGAACGTCAAGCCTTCTTCGGTTTGTCGCGGTTTGGCGCCAAAGAGGGCGCCGCTTAAAGCATGTCCCGCCAAAGTGGAAACCGGTTTGGCGAAAAGGACATGCTAAAACAAACGCGGCGCGGCGGTCAGCAGCGCTTGCAGTTTATCGATGCTCATCGTCCAGCCGGTCTCCATGCCCTGCAGATAGGCGGCGGCTTTTTCGACGACCGCGCTCGCGCGGGTGTGCAGGGTCATTCTGGTCTTGCCGGTCTCTTCGGCGAAAGTCACGGTGGTGAAGCCTTCAAGGATGTGACTGCCGGCTTCGTCTAAGGCGCGATATTGGTAAAGGCGAGCCGCTCAGGCGGCGCGATCTCGCGGATTTCGCCTTTCATCGGATAAAGCGTGCCGTCCGGCGCGCGCATATGGATACGAATTTTGCCGCCGAGGCGCGCCTCGAATTCGCAGACCGGATTGGTGAAGCCTTGCGGGCCCCACCATTGCGCCAGTTGGGCGGCGTCGGTCCAGGCCTTGAACACCAGCGCGCGCGGCGCGTCGAACACGCGCGTGATGATAACCTCGCGTTCCGTCGGCGGTCTTATTTGTTCCGCGATTTTCATAACCCGTTCCTGGCATCGTGCGCGCCAGCGTGAGCCTGCTTGAGACCGTCGATATCGGGCTTTTTCATTGTCATGATGGTGCCGATCACGCGGTCGCGCCGGGGTCGATCCCTTGGGCCCGAACCAAGCCTGCATCCGCGCCGCTTCGGTGAAGCATTTCCAGACGAGATCGCGCGGCGCGGCGAACACGCGGGAAATGACGAAATCGGCGGGATCGGCTTCGGCAGATTTGGTATCGGCAAGCATGGCTTACTCCATTCTGTTGGTGAGGCTTGGGCTTATTGCCCGACCAGCACCATCCAGCCGACGCCGAACTTGTCGGCCAGCATGCCAAAGCGCGGCGAGAAGAACGTCTTGGTCAGCGGCATGTTCACTTTGCCGCCTTCCGACAGCGCATCGAAGACCCGATCGGCATCGGCTTCGGTCGCAACGCTGAGCGCCAGCGCAATGCCGTGGAAATTTGCACCGCCGGTGCAGCGGCCGTCCGACATCAACAGCGTCGCATCGCCGGCGTGCAGCGCGGCGTGCATCACCTTGTCGGCGTTGCCGGGCGAGATCATCGACTGGTCGGGCGTCTCCTTGAAGTTGGCGCCGATGGCTTTCTTGTAGAACTCGATCGCTTCGTCGCAGCGGCCTTCGAATGACAGATAGGGCTGTACCTTCATGATTGGCTCCTGGTCGTGGTTCGGCTTGCGGATCGTGTCCTAACTCTGCTTTGCGATGTAGTCGGCAAGCCGCGCTAAGGTTTGCACCGGGCCCCGTGCATGACAAAGCGCCAGGCGCCGCTGGGCCGCATGTCGAAACTCGACGTGGTGGTGGTGAAGCCGTTCGGTCCCCACCACTGCGCCAGATGCGTCGGATCGGTGAAAGCCGCGAAGACCAGCTCGCGCGGCGCGTCGAACTCGCGGACGCCGACGATCGACCGTAAGTCGCTTTCCAGATCGAGGCTGTTAGTCGTCGCTCGCGCCGCTGATCGGCATCTGGGTCGGCTTCGGACTGTTCGTCATCGTCGCCGCCACGCTGGTCGCCTAGCATGCCGATCGGCTATCGCATTACCGCCGCAACATGGTGCTGGCGGATTATTTCGAGCACGTGTTGCAACTGCCGCTCGCCTACCACGCCGGCGCGCATTCCGGCCGGCAGATGAAGGTGATGCTCACCGGCACCGATACGCTGTGGTGGCTGTGGCTGTCGTTCTTTCGCGAGCATCTGTCCGCCTTCCTCTTCATCGTCCTGCTATTGCCCACCTCGCTGGTGCTGAATTGGCGGCTGGCGTGCTCGATACCACGCCCGCGGTGCGGGATCGGCCGGGCGCATTCGATCCCGGCCGCCTGCGCGGCCTGGTCGAATTCAAGGCCGTGTCATTTTCCTATGACGGGCGGCAGCCCGCCGTAAGCGACTTGAGCTTCACCGGCCTGCCCGGCGACAGGGTGGCTTTGGTCGGCCCGACCGGCAGCGGCAAATCCACCGCGCTGGGGCTTTGTATCGCGCGTTCGATCCGCAAGCGGGCGCCGTCGCGGTCGATGGGGCGGATATCCGCAGCTTCAAACTCACGGAGCTGCGTCACAACATCGGTGTGGTGTTTCAGGAGACGCTGCTGTTCAACCGCTCGATCGCCGACAATCTGCGCGTCGGGCGGCCGGACGCCACCGACGAGCAATTGCGCGAGGCGGCGGGGCGCGCGCAAGCGCTCGACTTCATCGATCGCAATCCCGACGGGCTGGAGGCGCGGGTCGGCGAGCGGGGCCGGCTCCTCTCCGGCGGCGAGCGCCAGCGGCTGGCGATTGCGCGCGCATTCTTGAAAGACCCGCCAATCCTGATCCTCGACGAAGCCACCAGCGCGCTTGATCCGGTCACCGAGGCGCGGGTCAATCTGGCGCTTGATGAAGTGATGAAGCGCCGCACCACTTTCGTCATTGCCCACCGGCTGGCTACCATTCGCGATGCAAGCCGTATCTTGGTGTTTTGCGCCGACCGTATCGTCGAGACCGGAACGTTCGACGAGCTTTACCGTCGCGGCGGCTTTTTCGCCGAATTGGTCGAGGCGCAGTTCGGCCTCTTGCCGTCGTCCCTCGTGGCAGAGGATGCCGAGTGGACGCTTGAGCGCGAGCGGGACGGGTGACGGTGCCGAATCGGCGTGATTTTGCCGGTGATTGTTCAACGCATGGCGCTAGCTAAGTGTGTCGGCCCATGTTTTTCCTGCGGCTTTATTTCCGCCTGTCTGCGTGCACGAGCCTATTCCCTCAAAAGTACAGTAAATAACATAATACTATTTATGATTGTATGTCTGAAATCTTGCTGGTAACTTGATCCGCCCTGGCAAGCGCGGCCAGAAGGCCGGATATGCGCAGGGAGCATCAAATCTGGAGGATGAAATGAAAAGACTGGTAGTAGCGACCGTTGCGGTCCTTGGCTTGTTCGTCACACCCGCTTTCGCGGATTCGATCACAACTTCTAGCTTCCCGCTTGCCGGTTCGATCGGCGGTCACGGTGGCTATCACACCATCGTCATCGACGGCGTGTCGTGTAAGTTGAAAAACTCCACGCAAGGCCCAAACGCGGGCTGCAATTACACGCTCAGCGGCGGCGTCTCGGGTATGGGCCAGGGAAAGATCGATGTGAAGACAGGCAATCAAAGCTGCAGCACATCGTGCCAATAGCACGATCAAGTGATCCTGGAAGCTGAGAATGGTCGCTCGGATAGCGCGCGGAGAACATTCGGGGCCGGCACGAGGTCGGCCCCGGGTTTCCTTGCCCTCAACCGGGGTAAAGGGGTTTCAGCGCAGCCGTTCCAGGATACTGACGTAATTCGCCACCGCGGTGCCGCCCATATTGAAAATGCCGCCGAGCGTGGCGTCCTTGATCTGCATGTCGCCGGCTGTCGCCGTGAGCTGCATCGCGGCAAGCGCGTGCATCGACACGCCGGTGGCGCCGATCGGGTGGCCCTTGGATTTCAGGCCACCTGATGGATTGATCGGCAGTGCGCCGTCCTTGGCGGTGATGCCGTCGGCGATGGCGCGAGCGCCCTGGCCTTCGGGCACCAGCCCCATCGCTTCGTATTCGATCAATTCGGCGATAGTGAAGCAGTCATGCACTTCGGCGAACGATAAATCCTTCAGCCCGACGCCGGCTTGCTGGAGCGCGCGCTGCCAGGCCACCGCGCAGCCTTCGAATTTAAGCACATCGCGGCGCGACATCGGCAGGAAGTCTTGCACGTGTTGCGCGGCGCGGAACACGATGGCCTTTTCGAGCTTGAGAGCGGTCTCGACATCCGCGAGCACCAGCGCCGCCGCGCCATCGGAGACCAGCGAACAATCGGTGCGCTTAAGCGGTCCGGCGACGATCGGATTCTTCTCGCTTTCGGCGCGGCAGAAGTCGTAGCCCAAGTCTTTGCGAATTTGCGCGAACGGATTGCCAACGCCGTTCTTATGATTCTTGGCGGCGATGCGGGCGAGCGCGTCGGACTGGTCGCCCCAGCGCTGAAAATAAAGCCCGGCGATCTGGCCAAAAATGCCGGCGAAGCCGCCGTCAATGTCGGCTTCCTCACGGACATAGGAGGCTTT
>JBAQHW010000469.1:0-4546 GCA_049288525.1 Xanthobacteraceae bacterium | reverse complement strand
GCCGAAAGCGGCGAGCGCGGTAGCGAAGACCAGCGCCGCGAGCGGCGCCGACCCGGCCGGCCCCAGCTGCCGCAGGGCGCATGGCAGCCGAAAGCCGCGCCACGCAGCAGCGGGATGGTACGCCATGTCTCAACTCCGTCTGACACCCCGCCGCGCCAACCGTGCTAATTTACGGTTTTGTCGCGTAGATTAGGCCGGCCGACACCACGATGCCGCAGCCATCGCGCCGCGGCCAAGCGCAAAATCCGTGCATGGAATCCCAAAGCAGAATTTGTTTGCCGGTGTTGCTGGCAGGACACGCTTTAAGGCGCTATGGGAGCACCAGGCCATTGGAAATGCTCGCGCGAACGGACTTCGGCGCGAGCGGAATGCTCATGACGGACAGAGCCATCGTTACGCCGCTGCGGGCCGAAATGCAGATCGGCCCCTCGGCCGATGGGCATGCCTTCGAGACCTACCGCCAGACTTCCGCCCCGGCCTGTGCGGTGGCCTTGCCGCCCGGCGCCAAGCCGGAAGACTTTTGGTTTCATTCGACGCTGTTGCAGCTTCCGCATGCCATCATTTTCCGCAGCCGCTGCGCGGCGCAGGTGATGGAGCGCGGCCCACGCGAGATCGCGCTCGGCCAACGCCAGATCATGCTGATGGCGCTGGTCGACGGCGCCGTCGATGGAACGGCCGACGGCAAGGACTTCGCTTTCCGCGCCGGCGACGTCGCGGTGTTCGACTATGGCCGCGGGTATCGCAGCACCACCACCGATTTCGACACCATCGCCGTGATGACCGATCGCGAGCGGCTGCCGGCGGCGTTCAATCTGCCGGAGGCGCACGGCGCGGTGCTGCCGGCGGCGAGCGCTGCCGCGCGGCTGCTGCACCGCCAAGCCTTGGCGCTGTTCGAAACCGCCGGCGACCTCAGCCTCGCCGAGGCGGCGGGCGCAGTCGATGGCGTATTCATGACCGCCGGCGCGGCGCTGACCGCGATGCTGGCCCACAGTCGCGCGGCGTCGTTCGGCAGCGATGTCGCGCTGATCGAACAGGCGCTGCACGTCATCGACGACAATTTGCCCACACCGAACCTGACGCCGCTGCGCGTCGCCGCCGCGCTCGGCTGGTCGCGCTCGACGCTTTATCGCGTGCTGGAGCCGCTCGGCGGCGTCGGCACGGCGGTGCGGCTGCGCCGGCTTGCCCGCGCCGCGCAAGCGATCATGGCACAGCCGCACGGGCGATTGAGCCTGCGCGGGCTCGCCGCCGAGCACGGTTTCGCCAGCGAAGGCCATTTCAACCGCGCCTTCCGCGCCCGCTTCGGCGTGACGCCGCGCGCGCTGCACGATCTCGTTCGCCGCGGCGACAAGCTCGGCCTGCTGACGCAGGCCGTGCGCGCCGGCCAAGCCGCGAGCGAGCCGCGGGTGGAGTACTTAATGCGCGGCGGCACGGCGTAACAAAAACAAACGCGGTTCTTGCGTTTCGTAGGGTCGACAAAGGCGCCGACGGGTCCGCGCGCCGCGCGGCCCGATGACAAGGCTTCGCACCGTGTCTACGTTGTCTACGAAGGCTTTTTGGTCGCCACCGTAATCCCGGCGAACACCAGCGCGTAGCCTATGGCGTGGTAGACTTCGAAACGCTCGCCCAGGAACACGATCGCCAGCACCGATCCGAACACCGGAACCAGATGAATGAACGGCGCCGCGCGGTTGGCGCCGATCAATTCGATGCCGCGGTTGAGGAACAGATAGCCGAGCAACGACGGAAACAGGCAGATGAAAGCGAAGCTGGCGACGCTCGCACCGTCGAGAATGAAGGTCTTGCCGCTCATCAGTTCCAGGATCATCGGCGGGATCAAGAGCGCGGCGCCGACGCCCATGCCGAAGGCGAGGAACGACAGCGGATGCATCAGCGGCCGCCGGCGCAGCATCGCGGCGTAGAACGCGTAGATCAAAAGCGCGATAACGAACATCAGGTCGCCGCGGTTGAAGGCGACGGCGAAGAGAATGGCGAGGCTGCCATGGCAGACGATCACGACGACGCCGGTGAGCGATACGCAAATGCCGCAAGCCTGCCGCAGCGTCAGCCGGTCGCGAAATAAAACAAAGCTCCACAGCGCCACGAACAGCGGGCCGATGGATTGCAGCAACAGGCCGTTGATCGCGGTGGTGTATTGCAGGCCGTAATAAGCGAGCGTGTTGTAAACCGAGAAGCCGGTCACCGAGAGGAGAAGCATCAGGCCGAGATGCTTGCGGATGAGCGGCCAATCGCGGAGCAGATGGGTCGCGGCGAACGGCAGGAGGATCGCAAAGGCGCCGCCCCAGCGCACGAAGGCAAGCGTGATCGGCGGCACGTGCCCGGCCATGAAACGGCCGATCACCGTGTTGCCCGCCCAGAACAGCGAAGTCAGCGACAGCAGCACATAGGGCTGATCGAACAGCCAGGTGCCGCTGCGGCGTGAAATCTGGACCGAACTCTCCACTTCCGCTCCCGGCCTTACGGCTCCCAGCCGTTTGTATGAGCGTGTCCTTTTCGCAAAACCGGCTTCCGCTTTTGCGGGACTTGCTCTGGTCGCGACGCAACGGCCGGCTTCGCTACCGCAGCGCGCGAGGAAGAACCAGTGCCAAAGCCGCATGGAGGCCCGCCCGACGGAGGCCGCCGCGCCGGGTCCGACGGCCGGCGGCGCGGCCGCTGCGACAATCCGCCTGTGAGCATGCCGCATTGCTGCCTGGAGCGGACGAAACAAATCGCGATCTTGGCGTAGGGCTAACGGCGAATCCGTTGTGCGACCAATGAATTGGCGGAACTTGCGGGGGCGGCCAAGGCGCGCTTTTCCTTGCGTCCGGCACCGGCATCCAGTATCCGGGGCGGTCGGCCATAGGCTGCAACCTGGGCTGCAACCTGTTCATCCAACCGGTCATGTTCGTATCGATTGGGCCTGCTGGGAAAATTTCCTGATGGCAAATGTCGTCGTGGTCGGCTCCCAGTGGGGGGACGAAGGCAAGGGCAAGATCGTCGACTGGCTCTCCGAGCAGGCCGACATCGTGGTCCGCTTTCAGGGCGGTCATAACGCCGGCCATACGCTGGTGATCAACGGCACCACCTATAAGCTGTCGCTGTTGCCGTCCGGCGTGGTGCGGCCCGGCAAGCTCTCGGTGATCGGCAATGGCGTGGTGCTTGACCCGCACGCGCTTCTTAAGGAGATCGGGCAACTGGCCACGCAGGGCGTCACCGTCACGCCCGAAAACTTGCGGATCGCGGAGAATACCCCGCTCATCCTGCCGCTGCATCAGGAGCTCGACGTCGCTCGCGAACGCGCTTCCGGCAAAGGCGCCATCGGCACCACCGGCCGCGGCATCGGTCCGGCCTATGAGGATAAAGTCGGCCGGCGCGCGATCCGGTTGATGGACCTCGCCGATATGCAGATGCTCAACGGCAAGATCGACCGGCTGTTGGCACACCATAATGCCTTGCGCCGCGGGCTCGGCATGAGCGAGATCGAGCCGCACAGCCTGTTCGAACAGCTCTCGGCGGTGGCGCCCAAGGTGCTGCCTTATATGGATTCGGTCTGGGCGCTGCTCGACGAACGCCGCCGCGAAGGCAAGCGTATTCTGTTCGAAGGCGCACAGGGTGCGCTGCTCGACATCGACCACGGCACCTATCCCTACGTCACGTCGTCGAACACGGTCGCGGCGCAGGCGGCCATCGGTTCCGGGCTCGGCCCCGGTGCGATCGGCTATGTGCTGGGCATCTGCAAGGCTTATACAACGCGGGTGGGCGCCGGGCCTTTCCCCACCGAACAGCTCAATGACATCGGCAAGACTCTCGGCGAACGCGGTAAGGAATTCGGGGTGGTGACCGGCCGGCCGCGGCGCTGCGGCTGGTTCGATGCCGTGCTGGTCCGCCAGACCGTACGCACCAGCGGCATCCACGGTCTCGCACTCACCAAGCTCGACATCCTGGACGGCTTCGAGGAGATCAAGGTTTGCGTCGGCTATCGGCTGGACGGCAAAGAAATCGATTATCTGCCGGCCAGCGAGCATGCCCAGGCGCGGGTCGAACCGATCTACGAGACCATCGCCGGCTGGCGGGAAAAGACCGCAAATGCCAGGTCCTGGGCCGATCTCCCCGCCCAGGCCATCAAATATGTGCGCCGGCTGGAGGAGCTGATCGGCTGCTCTGCCGCTATTCTGTCCACCAGCCCCGAACGTGAGGATACCATCCTCATGCAAAACCCGTTCGAAGCGTAAGGTGAAACTTTGCAGCATCGAGCGTAAACTGAAAGCACGATGGCCGACTATCATCCGCTCATTGCCCGCGCCGTAGAGAGCCTCGATCACAGCACCGGCGAAGCCCGCCGGGGGCTGTACGAGCGGGCGCGCGCCGCTCTCGTTGCGCAACTGCGCTCGATCGAGCCGGCGCTGTCGGAGGCCGACATCACGCGCGAGCGCCTGGCGCTCGAAGACGCCATTCGCAAGGTCGAAGCCGAAAGCGTCCGCAAGGCGCGCAACGAACGTCCGGCGCCATCTCCTGCGCCGGCGGCCGCTGCGGCGGCGCGCTTCGCCGT
>JBAQHW010000468.1:0-4739 GCA_049288525.1 Xanthobacteraceae bacterium | reverse complement strand
CGCCGGCTGGCCGGCCGGATCGTGCTTCATCCACCAGCCGATTTTGTCGTCGAGCCGCCCAAGCGGCAGATCGATCATGCCTTCCTCGGCGTCCGGACCGCCTTCGACCACGGCCCAGTAGGTCTTGCCGACAGCGCCGTTGCGAAACAGCTTGCCGAGTTCCGCCAGCGCCTTGCGATGCCGGCCGAGGATGAGACAGCCGGAGGTGTCGCGGTCGAGCCGGTGCGCCAGCGCCGGCGGCCGCGGCAGCCCGAAGCGCAGCGCGTCGAAATGGTCTTCGATCGACTCGCGATTCCTGTCCTTGCTGTTCGGCGAGCCGCGATGCACGGCCATTCCGGCTGGCTTGTCGATCACCAGCATCAGCCCGTCGCGATACAGAAGCCGCGACACCATCTCTTCGGGGGTCATATTGCCTACCTCGGCGAAACCGCTATCACGGGCGCGGCATGCAAGAAACTTCGCAAGATAATCCCCCGGAAACGGCCGCCGAGTCCGGCGAGAAGCGCGAAAGCTGGTGGCGGCGGCTCTCCGGCGGGCTCAAGCGCTCGTCGTCCGCGCTCGGCGCCATATCCGATCTCGTCACCAAGCGTTTCCTCGACGAGGCGACGCTCGAGGAAATCCACGACGGCTTGATCAGAGCCGATCTCGGCAGCGGCACCGCCGGCCACATCGTCGACGCCTTGAGCAGAGGCCGTCACAACGCCGCGATCACGCCGGCGGAAGTCAAGGCCGTGGTCGCAGCCGAGGTCGAGAAAGCGCTCCTCGATGTCGCACAGCCGCTGGTCGTCGACGCGGCGAAAAAGCCCTTCGTCATTCTGGTCGCCGGCGTCAACGGCTCCGGCAAGACCACCACCATCGGCAAGCTGGCGGCGAAATTCCGCGCCGAAGGACGCTCGGTGATGCTGGCGGCCGGCGATACGTTTCGCGCCGCGGCGATCGAGCAGCTCAAGATCTGGGCGGCGCGCAGCCGCACCGACTTCATCGCCCGCGAGCCGGGCGCCGATGCCGCCGGTCTCGCCTTCGACGCGGTGACCGAGGCGAAAGCGCGCGGCACCGACACTGTGCTCATCGATACTGCCGGCCGCCTGCAGAACCGTACTGAGCTGATGGGGGAACTGGAAAAGATCGTGCGTGTCATCAAGAAAGTCGACGCCAGCGCGCCGCACGCCGTACTCCTGGTGCTCGACGCCACGGTCGGCCAGAACGCGCTGTCGCAGGTCGAGATTTTCGGCAAGATCGTCGGCGTCACCGGTCTGGTCATGACCAAGCTCGACGGCACCGCGCGCGGCGGCATTCTGGTGGCGCTGGCGGCGAAGTTCAAAGTGCCGGTGAATTATATCGGCATCGGCGAAGGCATCGACGATCTGGCGCCGTTTTCGGCGCGCGATTTCGCCCGCGCCATTGTCGGTTTGGATGAATAGAGCAATCTGAATAGCGCATACCATGCAGAAGACAACAAAGCCGCAGCTCAATCCGCTTCTCAAGCTCGTGCTCGATCTCGGGCCGCTGATCCTGTTCTTCCTCGCCAATTCGCATTACGGCATCTTTGTAGCCACGGGGACTTTCATGGTCGCCGTGCTGGCGGCGCTGGCGGTCTCTTATGCCCTGACGCGCCATTTGCCGATCATGCCGGTGGTCACGGCGATCATCGTCGTCATCTTCGGCGGGCTGACGCTCATCCTGCACGACGCGACCTTTATCAAGGTCAAGCCGACCATCATCTATGCGCTGTTCGGCGCGGTGCTGCTGGGCGGCCTTTTCTTCAACAAGCCGCTGCTTGGCATCGTGTTCGATTCGCTGTTCGAGTTGACCGAGGAGGGCTGGCGCAAGCTGACGCTGCGCTGGGCGCTGTTCTTCTTTGTTCTCGCGGTGCTCAATGAGATCGTCTGGCGCAACACCTCGACCAATGTCTGGGTCGATTTCAAAGTGTTCGGCGTGATGCCGCTGACGCTTTTGTTCGGCGCGCTGCAGGTGCCGCTGTTGAAGAAATACGCGGTCGAGCCCGCCGAATGACGATCATGACTTCTCCGCCAGCGCCTTGTCGATCTGCGGCTTGAGCAGCGTCTGATAATTCTCCGGCGTGATCGGACCGACGAGCTTGTAGGCGATGCGGCTGTCGCGGCCGACGACGAAAGTCTCCGGCACGCCATAGACGCCCCAGTCGATCGCGGCGCGGCCCGATCGATCGGCGCCGGCAGCCACGAACGGATCGCCGTAGCGGCCGAGAAAGCGCCGCGCATTGTCGGGATCGTCCTTGTAATTGATGCCGACCAGGCGGAAGCGGGCGTCTTTCGCTATTTGCTCCAATAACGGCGCCTCGTCGTGACAAGGCACGCACCACGACGCCCACACGTTCACCACCGTCACCGCGCCTTTGAAATCGGCAGGCACGATGCCCGGGACCGTCGCGCCGCCGCGCTCGAGGCCGGCGATCGGCGGCAGCGTCGTCCGCGGCGCCGGATGACCGATCAGCGCCGACGGCACCAGCGACGGATCGCCGGCATTGAGCTGGATCAGAAACAGCGCCGCGAGCCCGAGAAAGAGGGCGAGCGGCACCAGCACCACAACGCGGTGCCGGCGCACGGTGCGGCGGTCCGGCTCGGCGACGCTCATGCCTCTTCCTTCGCTTGTTGTTTCTGGCTCGGCTGCCGCAACGGCCGGTCGGAGGCCGAGCGGCGGGTGAAGCCTTGCCTTTCCAGCTCGGCGATTTTACGCCACTCCGTCCGGTAGTCGACGACCACCCAGAGGATCAAGGCGCCGATGACGATCGCCGCGGCGGCATAGGCGGCGGCGATGAAATCGATATGCGCAGTGGTCCCCATCGATCAACTCGCGGCTTTCGCCTGCATGAGCTGCAGAGTGCGCACCCGGCGGCGCAGAATTTCATTGCGCATCGCCGCGAAGAGAAGGGTGACGAACAGCAAGGTGAAGGCTCCCGTCATGAAGAACAGCGGCATCAGGATCGTCGGATAGATGGTCGAGCCGCCGACGCGAAACACCGACGCGCCCTGGTGCAGCGTGTTCCACCAGTCGACCGAGAATTTGATGATCGGCAGATCGATGGCGCCGACCAGCGTGAGGACGGCAACCGCGCGCGCCGCACGCGACGGATCGTCGACCGCGCGCCACAAGGCGATGACGGCGAGATAAAGCAGGAACAAAATCAGCTCGGACGTCAGCCGCGCGTCCCATACCCAATAGGTGCCCCATTCGGGCCGTCCCCACAGCGAACCGGTGACGAGACAGAGCAGTGTGAAGGCCGCGCCGATCGGCGCCGCTGCCTTGGCGGTCACGTCGGCGAGCGGATGGCGCCACACCAGGGTGCCGAGCGCGGCGACGGTCATCAGGCCCCAGCACAGCATGCCGAGCCAGGCCGATGGCACGTGCAGATACATGATCTTGACCGTGGCGCCCTGCTGATAATCGTCCGGCGCGGCCATCGCCTGCTGCAAGGCGAACGCGCCGACCAGCACGGTCACCCCCGCGAACCAGCGAATGGCGCCATCGGCGAACTTGAGAAACCGCGACGGATTGGCGAGATCGATGAGGGCCATCGGCAGCTTTCCAGGCGATCCGGTTTCTAGACCATGATCCGATCAGGTTGATCGGATCATGGTCTAGAATTATTCGATGGAGCATGATCTTTTCGGAAAACCGGTATCCACTTTTCCGGATCATGCTCTAGCAGGTGCCGGTGCGGGCACAATGCGGCGCGGTCGCACCGGGCGTCACTTTTACACGAGCAGGGTTGCCATTTCATCTTGCCTCCGTCCGTTTATTCCATCTCTTGCCGTAACGCCGCGGCGGCGGCGAAAGGTCCGACCACCAGGCTCGCCAGCGTCAGCGCGCAAAGGATCGTAAAAGGCGTACCGAAGGGCACCGGTCCGATGATCGCCGCGTTGGCGGCGGCGACGCCGAAGATCAGGATCGGAACCGTCAACGGCAGCACGATGACGGCCAGCAGCAATCCGCCGCGGCGCAAAGTCACAGCAATGGCGGCGCCGATCAATCCGATGAAGGTCAGCGCCGGAGTGCCGACCAAAAGCGTCAGCATCAGCGCCGCTTCGGCCGGCGGATCGAGGTTGAGCAGAACACCGATCAGCGGCGCGCAAATCACCAGCGGCAAGCCGGTGGTGAGCCAATGCGCCAATCCCTTCACCGCGACCACGAGCTCGAGCGGCGCACGCCCCCTCAGGATCAGATCGAGTGATCCGTCGTCGTGATCGCCGGCGAACAGCCGATCGAGCGCCAACAGGCTGGCGAGCAGGGCGGCGAGCCAAAGAATGGCCGGTCCGATTCGCTTTAGCAGCACAAGGTCCGGGCCGATGGCAAACGGCGTGAGCGTGACGACGACCAGAAAAAATAGCACGCCAATGAGCGCGCCGCCGCCGACGCGCACCGCGATACGCATCTCGCGCACCAGGAGCGCTGCAAGCGGGTTCACTGCGCCTCTCCGCCACGGCCGGCTGAGAGCTCGCTGCCGGGGGAGGGGACGCTCGGATCGAGCCGAAGCTCTTGCGCGCCGGGAAGGCCGGTCGGTCCATGGCTGGCGACGAGGATGAGCCCGCCTCCGGCCAGGTGCGCGCCCATCAATTCGGCCAGGCGGTTCTGCGCCGCCGCATCCAGTGTGCTGGTCGGCTCATCGAGGAGCCAGATCGGCCGTGGCGCGGCGATGAGCCGGGCGATGGACAGCCGCCGGCGCTGGCCGGCGGACAGGGTGGCGGCCGGCAGCCCGGCGA
>JBAQHW010000467.1:0-6348 GCA_049288525.1 Xanthobacteraceae bacterium | reverse complement strand
GCGACACCGCGAAGCTCGCGCCGTCGCCGCCGAACACGAAGGGAAACTCGCGGCCGCCCAGCGCGTTGGTCACCGCCGCGATCACCGCGGCGCCGGCCATGTTGACGGCCTTGTAGCGCTTTTCCGCGATCGCCTTGGTCGAGGCGACGACGTCGGCGATGCCGACCAGCCAGTCGATCGGCAGCGGCGTATAGTGGCCTGGGTCCATCAGGCTGCGAAAACCGCGCCGCACCGGCACCGCGGCATAGAAGGATTCGCTGTCGGTTGCAGTCATGGGGTAGTTACGACGCCGGCGCGCGATTAGATTGGTGGCAGAGGCCATAAGCAATGCCGAAAAACGATGACGTGCACGCGCCGGCGGCTGACGGCCTCGCGCCGGCCGACGCGCAAATCCTCGCCAGCGATCTGACGCTGCACGACCTCTTTCAGCGCCAGACCGCGGCGATGCTGGACCGCGCCGACCTCTCCGACGAGCAGAAGCAGTCGATCCTGATCGCCATGAGCTGTCCGTGCTGCGGTGGCGGCGGATTTTCCTTCACGGCGAAGCTGAAGCGGTCGTGAAACATTATCTGGTAACGAGGAAGGCTTTAGCTTCGGCACGTGTGGCAAAACTGCCGAGTTCGTAATAGTTCGGGCAGTGCCCGGCAGTTTGCGGTGACCGGAGCACAACAAACTCACCGCTTTCCTCTGAAATAATTTCCGTTAGATCATCGGCGTCGTGGGGCGATATGTGGCGAGCGCCGCATTCGGGACAATCGTCATCGCACATGCAAGACCATTTGTCCTGCCATTCGCAACCGCAGCGGTCGCATTCATAGTAATTCCGATACCCAAGCCATGAGCTGCATCCTAAGGAATTACACCCAGCAAAACGAGTGGAACGGCCGGCACTCCTCTGCCTTCACGAACAAGGTTGTAAAGCTCACTTTCGTAATAGCCGACGCCAGACGACATTTGTTGCTGCAAAGCCTTCATCGGCAGAATTTCCACCCCCACATCGATTACGTCGCCAACGTAAAACGCCAGGTGCTTAACGAACAAGTCGTAAGCGACAAAGGCGTATTTGCCAAATTGCACTTCGACGGCCACGCGCTCTTTTACGAAATCGGTTTGGTTGTATGATGCGAGCGGCTTTAATCCCGCGCCCTCGATTTCCGCCTTCTGCTGGGCCGGTCCCATAAACATTGTCTTGCGAATAAGCTTTGCATCCGATGTTACCCAATAGGAAATGCGACGTTCGCTCCACCCGTGGCGCGAGAAGCCATCACGAATTGCCTTGTTCATCGCCCGTGGAGAATAAAAAAGCTTACCCTTTGTTCTGATCTCCTTTGAGACCTTGGTCTGACAAAGGGTCGCGTCCGCCCGCTTGACGACATCCTTAATCTCCTTCCACAGCCGCGGCTTGTGGACCAAAAGGAATTCGAGACCATTCAAGTGCGAGTAATAAGTGGCAATCTTCAAGATGCGATGTCCTGACGCCGATGGCCCCCATATGGCTTTTTGGGATCATAGACCGGCCGATCCATCGGCCGCGTTTTTAATGTTCCCGCACGCATTTGATGCACACGTGCCCAGGCGAGATCAACGTAACGCGCCTGAATATCGCAACCATAGCCAACGCGGTCATGCTTGATCGCGCCAACCACTGCAGAGCCAACCCCCATGTATGGATCGAATACAACATCGCCTTTATTGGTGAGAGACAAAACGAGCCTCTCGACAAGCTCGACGGGGAACTGACAGGGATGGATGGTCTTTTCAACGTGGTTGTTTTTTACGTTCGGAAAAATCCAAACGTCACCGGGGTTTTTCCCGAGCGGATTGCCGGATAACTGGCCGATCTTGGGTCCCTTGAAGTATTTTTTATTCGGATATTTTGATGGCACGCGAATGGTGTCGAGATTGAACGTATAGTCCTTCGACTTGGTGAACCACAGAATCGTTTCGTGGCGCCCGGACAAACGCTTCGAACAATGCAGTCCATGCTCAAAATGCCAGATGACGCGATTGCGGAGCTGCAATCCGTGGTCCTTGAAGATATGAAAAAGAATGATGTCGAGCGGAAACACTTCTCCATTTTGGACGTGGTTTCCGACTTGCCAGCAGATCGAGCCCTGATCGTGAAGCAGCCGCACGCATTCCGAAATCACCTGCGCCTGCGCCTTGACGTAATTTTCCAGCGAGTCCTTTCGCTCGTAGGCCTTTCCGATGTTGTATGGAGGTGACGTGACGATGAGCTTTACGCTCTTACTGTCGAGACGACGCATAAAATCGAGGTTGTCTTCGCAAGCCATGCGCACGTGCGCATCAGCACGCAATCGAACAATCCGAGCCGGCGCATTCATCGAATCACTCGCTAATATGTTCTCTATTTGTTCGCATAAAAACTATTAGAAATCAAGTACTTTTGTGTTTCCGTCCACAGTATTTCGCTGTCCCCAAAAGGGGCCTGCGGCGGCAGGCAAACTTCAGCGCGACTCCGCGCCGCGGACATGAACCCGATGTAACGAAACGCCGCGTCCGCGCGCCGCGTTGCCATCACGGGGCGATCGTTCCGTAAGGAGAAGATCGCCAATGAAATCATCCACCGCGCTCGCCGTCGCCGCCGCGCTGTTGTCCGGCGCGATGCTGGCCTCCGCGCCGGCTTCGGCGGCCCTGTTCTCGTCGCCCGCCAAAGCCGCCGCCGACAGCCTGACGCTGTCGAGCCAGCAGCAGAAAACGGCTTGGAACGATTTGAACCGCGCCGCAACCTCGAACGCGCCGTCGAGCTTCCAGCCGTCGACCAGTTCGGCACTGCCGAGCACCGTAACGGTCCACGCCATCCCGTCGAAGACGGCCACCGCCGTTCCCGCGCTGGGGGCTTATGACTACGCCAAGGTCAACGGCAAGCTTCTGATCGTCAACCCGCACGACATGATGATCGCCGAAGTGATCAACGGCTGAGCGCGGTCGCCATAAAGTGCCCACGGTGTCCGCCAGGCATTAGAGCATGTCTGGAAAAAGGGGAAACCGGTTTTGCGAAAAGGACATGCTGAAACAAACAGCTAGAAGCGTATTCCGATGCTGTTAAATCGGGATACGCTTTAGTGCAACGCAAGCGCCCGACCTCAGGCAACGCCAAGCGCTGCCACGTTCGCACACCTAAAGGCAGTGCGCGGGTCGCTTCTTGGGTTAGTGCTTCTTGCCGTATTGATTGCCGGGAGGCGGCGACTGGCTATGCATATTGGCGAACGGCGACGGCGCGGCGCCGCCCTTCTTTTTGTTCTTGTCTTGCTTCGGCTTCTTCTTTTCCTTGTTGCCTCGCATCTGACCTTTCGCCATGGCGGCCTCCGGGTTCGCGGTTAAGTGATTCGCAAGCGTGGGACGTAACTTATCCCATCCGACCGGCATCGCGATATCGCGGCAGGCGCCGTTCCGGGATTATTGCAGTCGCGGCTCTAAGCCGGCGCGGTGGAATTGGAGCGGATTACCGCCGCCGCGGCTTGAACCCACCGCGCATGCCGGGGCGGCCGAGCGTCGAGCGCGGACCGTTTCTTTGCGTCCCGGTCGCGCCGGAGCCTGCCCCGGCCGTCGAGCCGGGGGCGGTCACCGCGTCTTGCCGGTCCTGTTTCCCCGGGATGCTTTCGACGCCCGGCCCCATCTCATCGAGGCTCGGTTTGCGCGGCGCGTTGCGGCCGCCGGCCCGGCGCGGCGCCACTTCGTGAAAAAGCGCGATGCCCATTTCATCGAGCGAGGGTTTGTGGATTTTGCTCCCTGACGCCGCCGCACCCCGGCGCGCTCCGCGCGTCGATCCTCCGCCCCCAGGGGAGGGACGGGCGATGAATTTCGCCGTCGGGTCGTCGGTCACCGCGAGCTCGGTCGCGCGCAAACGCTTGAGTTCGTCGCGCAGCCTTGCTGCCTCCTCGAAATCGAGATCGGCGGCGGCGGCACGCATGCGGGTCTCGAGATCCCCGATCACAGCTTCGAAGTTATGGCCGATGGTGGCGGCTTCCTCGAATTCGCCGCCTTCCCCGGCGCCGGCGGCGATCAGCACGTGGTCGCGCTCATAGACGCTATTGAGGATGTCGCCGATGCCCTTGCGCACGCTCTCCGGCGTGATGCCGTTCTCGATATTGTAGGCTTCCTGCTTCTCGCGGCGGCGGTTGGTCTCCGCCATGGCGCGCTCCATCGAGCCGGTGATCCGGTCGGCGTAAAGGATGACGCGGCCGTCGATGTTGCGCGCGGCGCGGCCGATGGTCTGCACCAGAGAAGTTTCGCTACGCAAAAAGCCTTCCTTGTCGGCGTCGAGAATGGCGACCAGCGCACATTCCGGAATATCGAGGCCCTCGCGCAGCAGATTGATGCCGACCAGCGCGTCGAAGGCGCCCAAACGGAGGTCTCTGATAATCTCGATCCGCTCGATGGTGTCGATGTCGGAATGCATGTAGCGCACGCGAATGCCCTGCTCGTGCAGGTATTCGGTCAAATCTTCGGCCATGCGCTTGGTGAGCACGGTAACGAGAGCGCGGTAACCGGCTTGCGCGACCTGCCGCACCTCGCCGACCAGATCGTCCACCTGCGTGCGCGCCGGGCGCACGTCGACCGGCGGATCGATCAGCCCGGTCGGTCGGATCACCTGCTCGGTGAAAACGCCGCCGGATTCATTGAGCTCCCACGGTCCCGGCGTCGCCGAGACAGCCGTGGTCTGCGGCCGCATCGCGTCCCATTCCTCGAAGCGCAGCGGCCGGTTGTCCATGCAGGACGGCAGGCGGAAGCCGTATTCGGCGAGCGTCGCCTTCCTGCGGAAGTCGCCGCGATACATGCCGCCGAGCTGCGGCACGGTAACGTGGCTCTCGTCGACGAAGACCAGCGCGTTGTCCGGCACGTATTCGAACAAAGTCGGCGGCGGCTCGCCGGGCTTTCTGCCGGTGAGATAACGCGAGTAGTTCTCGATGCCGGCGCAGGCGCCGGTCGCCTCCATCATTTCCAGGTCGTACAGCGTGCGCTGCTCAAGCCGCTGCGCTTCCAAAAGCCGCCCGGCGGCGTTGAGCTGATCGAGCCGCTGGCGCAATTCGAGCTTGATGCCGGAGAGCGCCTGCAACAGCGTCGGCCGCGGCGTCACGTAATGCGAATTGGCATAGATTTTGACGAATTCCAGCTCGTCGGTCTTTTGCCCGGTGAGCGGATCGAATTCGTGGATCGATTCCACCTCGTCGCCGAACAGCGACACCCGCCAGGCGCGGTCCTCGTAGTGCGCCGGGAAAATCTCGACCACGTCGCCGCGCACGCGAAACGCGCCGCGATAGAAATCGCCGCCGGAGCGTTTGTATTGCAGCGCCACCAGGTCGGCGAGCAATTGCCGCTGATTGAGGCGCTCGCCGCGCTTGATGGTGAACGTCATCGCCGAATAGGTCTCCACCGAGCCGATGCCGTAGATGCACGACACCGAGGCGACGATGACCACGTCGTCGCGCTCGAGCAGCGCCCGCGTCGCGGCGTGGCGCATGCGGTCGATCTGCTCGTTGATCGAGGAATCCTTCTCGATATAGGTGTCGGTGCGCGGGATGTAGGCTTCCGGCTGGTAGTAGTCGTAATAGCTGACGAAATATTCGACCGCGTTGTCGGGAAAGAAGCTCCTGAATTCGCCGTAGAGCTGCGCGGCCAGCGTCTTGTTGGGCGCCAGAATCAGCGCCGGGCGCTGCGTCGCTTCGATCACCTTGGCCATGGTGAAGGTCTTGCCCGAGCCGGTGACGCCGAGCAGGACTTGCGAACGGTCGTGGCGCCGCACGCCTTCCACCAGTTCCTTGATCGCCTGCGGCTGGTCGCCCTTCGGCTCGAAGTCCGACTTGATGACGAGCGTGCGGCCGCCTTCGGATTTCTCCGGCCGCGGCGGCCGGTGCGGCGTCCACAATTGACCGCGCAATTCGTCGCGGCCTTCGCGCAACAGACGATCGAGCGACTGCTGGCTCGCCGCGCTGCCAAAGGCGGCGACGCCGGTCGGTTCGCCGGCCTCGGGCCGCCGCCGCGCCAGGCGGCCATGCGCTGGCCCATCGCCGTATTTGATCACCCCTGGTGCGGCGTCGTCGTCCGGCTCCTCAATCCCCAGCGCTTTGGCCAGATCGGGGTCGAGCTCGCCGGGCGGAACGGCAGCCGGTTGGGGCCCCTTACCGACATAGCTTTGCTGCGGCGCCTCGCCGAAACCGTGCTGCGTCGACTTGCGCGCGCGGTGCGCATTGGCGAAATCGGCGCGGCGATCGAACGAATTATCAGAGGGCGGTTGAATTCCAGCCGCCTCCTTTCGCGTCTCCCCGGTCGGGAGAGGCCGGTCCGAACGGCTGGGTGAGGGAGGCCTGCTGTCAGAGTTGATTC
>JBAQHW010000466.1:0-10884 GCA_049288525.1 Xanthobacteraceae bacterium | reverse complement strand
TTTGCTGTGCTGAGCGAGTAGCCCGGATTGAGCAACGCGAAATCCGGGATTATGCGGCCAAGCTTTCCCCGGATTTCGCTGCCGCTCAATCCGGGCTACGATTGCTTGCCTTTTTTTGATACACTCGGCATCGGTCGCTGCAGATTTTTTGAGAACGGGGTTCCGTCCCCCATTGACGAGGGATGGGGGTAGCATACACGTTCAAGAGGCTGGCGTTACCGAACCGGTTGAACTCACTTCCCCATGCTGGGTGTCATGCAAGCCCGTGAAAAGCTTGTCCGCGCGAAAGCGCTGTGCGACCAAATACGCTCGCAATTACTCGATGAAAGTGACGAGTTCTATCTCTACGATCTTATGCCTACTGGTGACGGCAAAGATCGGCTTGCACGCTCCTTGTGGACATCTAGCGCAAACTTTAGGACTTGGAATGCGCTGGGATGCCTTGTCGCAAGCTACAGGCACCTCCTCTGATGGATCGCTCGGTTACAGCAAGCGTAGCCCGGATTGAGCCAACGGGTCCGGCCCGAAGTGGCCGGCCCGATGACAGGCTCCGCGAAATCCGGGGTTAGCTTCTTCGCTCGCCGAAGCCCTCATTGCTGTGCTGAGTGTCGCCGCCCCAGTCTTCCGCCAATAGTCCTCGCCGTACGCAATGGTGAAACGACGAGTGCGGCCAATCGCGCACTCTGGCGACAAGCCCGTGTTTCACGGGATTGAAGTGAATGTAATCGACGTGGCGTTCGAAATCGCGCTCGTCCCGAATCGTGTGCTCCCAGAACCGGCGCTGCCAAAGTACCAATTCTCCGTTGCCGTGGCGCGCGATCGTGACGCCGGCCGCCGCCACGGCCGTCGTGAATTGGCGTTTGATTAGGCTCAGGCGATTGGAAAAATCCGCGTCCCCCGCCGGCAACGTCATGACGATGTGGAGATGGTCGGGCAAAACCACGATGGCATCGGTCACGAAAGGGTGCCCTCGCCGCGTGCGTATGATGGCCGCGCGCAAGGCGCCGATGTGCTCGGTGAGGAGTTTCGAACGCCGATCCGCGAGCGTGGCGGTACGAAAAAAGATGCCGCCTGCAACGAAATTTCGACGATAACGAACCATTTGGTGAGGTTGCCCCGGATTTCGCTGCCGCTCAATCCGGGCTACGCTGATTGACCGCCTCGACAGGGCATCCGCGGCGGCGAATAATAATGAAAATGGTTCGCCAGGGAGGATCATCGCAATGACAACGCAATCGCTCAATCCCGCACAGATGGAAGCCCGCGTCGCCCGGTTTCGCAAGCTGCAGACCTACCAGAGCCAGAATCTGGCGGCGCAAGGCATTCCGCCCGGCGCCATGGAGAAGATCACCGCGCGTAAAGTCTATCCGGTAATGGCGCCAGCGGATTATCAGGGACGCAGCGCCGGCGCGCCGGTCAAGGGTCCGCGCGGCTTGATTGTTACCATTGCCGAATGTGAGCCGGGCAACGGGCCCGGCCTGCATCGCCATCTCAACACCGTCGAGAACTTCATGTGTCTGTCCGGCCGGTTCGAGATCGCCTGGGGCGATAACGGCGAGCATTCGCTGGTGCTCGATCCGCTCGACATGATCTCGGTGCCGCGCGGTGAGAACCGCCGTTTCCGCAACGTATCCAACGAAACCGGCCGCTTGTTGGTCATGATCGTGCCGGAGACGGCCGAGCAGGCCGATCCGATTTCCTATGCGCCGTCGCTGGCGAAGGAGATCGAGAGCGAATACGGCAAAGCCGCGCTCGAAGGATTACAAAAAGTCGGCTTCACGTTCGAGAGCGAACCGGCATAGCGGCCTGCAAAGCGGCTATACCAACACGTAGGCGGCGAGAATGACAAAGCCTGAGATGGCGATCGTGGCGTGAACCCCGATCAGCGCGCCGGTGCGGCGGCTGTTGGCGAGGCGGGTGACGAAAATGCCGCCGCCGAGCAGCGCTGCGAACGCAATGAGCACAAGGCTGATCTCGCCAAAACCGGCCGTGCCCCGATCGGGCCGCAGTGGCGGGTTGTGGAGCGCGAAGAGAAGGCAGGCGAGGCCGCCGATGCCAATGAGGCCGTGCAGCCCCGCCAGCCGCCACCGTGCAGCACTGCGCGGATCGTTGCGCAAATGCATGACGAAAAGCACTGAGCCCAAGAGGACGGCGATGCCGAGAACGGCGAAAGCGGTGTTCAAAATTGACAAGGGTGATTGATCCTTTGGTTAGGCTCCGGCCGCGAACGCTCCGCGCAACAGATCGCGCGAGGGTTCCGAGCCGTCAACCAGCCGCAGCGTGCGCCGCTTGATCTTCCAGCCGGATGGCGTGCGGACCAGATCCCAGCGATTGGTCACCACGCGGTGGATATGATAGCCCCGCGATGCGCCATGGTTAGGAACTTCGACCGCCTCCCCGGATTTATTGGGGGTGAGAATTTGCAGGTACGATATGACCACCGCGGTGTCGCCATCGACCGCAACGTGAGGCAAGCCGGTGAAATGGGCCAGCCCGCCGGCGATCGCGGCCTGATGGGCCGGACTTTGCAACATGGCGCCTATGACCGCGTTGCCGCTGGCGCTGGTCAGCCCGGGGCCGCGGTCAAACACGCCGTCTTCGCTATAAATCGCTTTGGCATAGGCCGCGGTGCCGGTATCGGCGCTCGGCGGATGTCCCGCGATCAGATTGTAGATTTCGAGCCGATCCTCGACGGCGCGGATGCGCTGTTCCAGGCTTAGGTGTTGTTCGGCTATCATCAAATCCCCGAATTTGTGATTCACAGCGTTGATCGACTTATATTATCATCGGCTTAGGGCAGTTTTGCAGGTCGCGCTTGCGTCCGCCTTTAGGCCGTCGCGTTGCGAACTCAGGGGGAACTCATGACGTTTCGCGGCGAACTCGATCGCCGTAGTTTCCTCGTTGGCACCGGTGCCGCCGGCGGCTTGGCGCTCGGTCTCGCCATTCCGTTCGCGTCCGGTTCCGCCGCGCCGGGCAAAGCCGCCGCCGCGCGCTCGGATATCACCTGCTGGGTCGTGGTCGAGCCGGACAATACGGTGATTATACGCGTCGCGCATGCGGAAATGGGGCAGGGCGCCTTGACCGGCCTCGCCATGCTGGTGGCCGAGGAACTCGAATGCGACTGGGCGACCGTCAAAACCGAATTCGTGTCGGCGACCGAAAATCTGCGCCTCAATCAGATTTGGGGCGACACCTCGACCGGCGCCAGCCGTTCGATCGCCTCCTCGCAGGCGGACTTGCGGCGCGCCGGCGCGACCGCGCGCGAAATGTTGATCGCGGCCGCTGCGGCACGCTGGCGCGTCGCCGCCGCCGACTGCAGCGCGCAACAGAGCATGATCGTGCATCGGCCGAGCGGCCGCAGTTTGAGCTTCGGCGCCGTCGCCGACGATGCGGCCAAGATCGCGCCGCCGGCCGACGTGACAGTGAAGCCACCGTCCGCATGGAAACTCGCCGGTACGCCGCGCAAACGGCTCGATGTGACCGACAAGGTCCTGGCCAAGCCGGTTTACGCCATCGACGTTCGGCTACCGGGCATGCTGTACGCGGCCATCGCGCAATGCCCGGTGTTCGGCGGTAAGCTGAAATCGGTGGACCAGACGGCGATCGTCGGCATGGCGGGCGTGCGCGGCGTGGTGCCGATGCCCGATGCGGTGGCTGTGGTCGCGGACTCGTGGTGGCGCGCCAAGCGTGCGGCCGATGCCCTGCAGGTCGTTTGGGACGACTGCGGCAACGCTCAAGTGTCGAGCGCCACCATCGCGCAAACGGTGCAAGCCGGGCTTACGGCGACGCACGCGCAAATCGGCCGCGCCGACGGCGATGCCGCCGGCGCGCTGCGCGGCGCCGTCACGCGGCTCAAGGCGGATTATACTGTCCCGTTTCTGGCGCACGCCACCATGGAACCGCAGACCTGTACGGCACATGTCAAACCCGACGGCGTCGAGATTTGGGCGCCGACGCAGAATCCGGTCACCGCGCTTGCCACCGCGGCGCTTGCCGCAGGCGTGAGTAACGACCAAGTCACCGTGCATCGCATGATGCTCGGCGGCGGCTTCGGCCGGCGGGCGCCGATCCAGGAATATGTGCGCCAGGCCGTCGTCATCGCCAGGGAGTTCGAACAGCCTGTCAAGCTCGTCTGGTCGCGCGAGCAGGACATCGCGCACGATCTTTATCGGCCATTCGGCATGGCGCGGCTGACCGCCGGTCTCGATGACGCGGGCATGCCGATCGCATGGACGATTCGCTTGGCCGGTCCGTCATTCGTCGCTTCGCTGGTGCCGGGCTTCGGCACCGACATCATCGACCGGACATTCGTGAGCGGGCTTGCCGAAGAAATGCCGTATGACGTGCCGAATTATCTGGTCGATTACGTCATCTGCCCGACCTCGGTGCCGCTCGGGGTCTGGCGGGCGATCAACTACACGCAGAATGCGTTCTACAAGGAATGTTTTGTCGACGAGATGGCGCATGCCGCCAAGGCCGATCCCTATCTCTACCGGCGCCGGCTGTTGCAAAGCAGCCCGAAGAATCTCGCCGTGCTCGATGCCGCCGCGCAGCGTTCCGGCTGGGGCCGGCCACTGCCGGCCGACGTTTACCGCGGCATCGCGGTGAATGAGGCGTGCGGCAGTTTTTGCGCGCAGGTCGTGGAGGCCTCCGTGACCGGCGGCGGCATCCGCGTACATCGTGTCGTGTCGGCGATCGATTGCGGCCATGTCGTCAATCCGCTCTCCATCGAAATGCAGATGCAGGGCGCCGTTGTTTATGCGCTGACCGCCGCACTGGAGGGCGAAATCACCATCAAGGACGGTGCCGCCGAGCAAGCGAACTTCGACACCTACCGGATGCTGCGGCTGGCCGATGCGCCGATCGTCGAAAGCGTGATTGTGCCGAGCGGCGACTTCTGGGGCGGCGTCGGCGAGCCGCCGGTGCCGCCATTGGCGCCGGCGCTGTGCAACGCCATTTTCGCAGCAACCGGCAAACGCATCCGCGCGCTGCCGATCAAAAATCTGGACCTGCGCAACGGAATTTGAATTCGGAGCGCGGTCGCCGGCACCCCTCAGCGCCGTCCGAACAGTTTGTCGAGCAGCCAGAAATCAAGCCCGCTGCCGCTGTTTTGCCGGTTGCCCTGCTGAGCGCCGCCGACCGCAACGGGCGGCGCCGGCGGCGCCGGATTGAGCCAACTACCGTTATTCAGCCCGGGCAGTGGCGCCGGCGTTATGCCGGCATGCGCGACCTTCATGAAACGGCTCCAGATTTCGACCGGCAGGCCGCCGCCGACCGCGCGCTTGGTCGGCGTATCGTCGTCGTTGCCGAGCCATACGCCGGTGACCAGATGCGCCGTGTAGCCGATGAACCAGGCGTCGCGATAATCCTGGCTGGTGCCGGTCTTGCCGGCCGCTTGCCAGCCGGGCAGGCTTGCAGAGCGAGCGGTGCCGGAAACGAGCGTCTGCTGCATCATGGTGTTCATCATGCCGATGTAGCGCGGATCGACAATGCGGCCGAGCGGTTGCGCCGAGCGGTCGTAAAGCGTCTTGCCATCGGCGGTACGGATGCGTTCGACGACATGCGGCGAGATCGCCAGTCCGCCGTTGGCGAAGGTCGCGTAAGCGGCGACCATCTCGAACGGTGAAACATCCGAGGTGCCGAGCGCGATCGTTGCGTTGGGATCGAGCAGAGACGTGATGCCGAGCCGGTAAGCGGTGCGGATCACCGCGTCGGGACCGAATTCGAGCGTGAGCCGAACCGACACGGTATTCAGCGAATTGGCGAGCGCTTGCGTCAGGGTCACCGGTCCCCAATACTGGTGCTCGAAATTCTCCGGCTTCCAGCCCTTCACCGAGATCGGCGCATCCTCGCGGATCGTATCGGGTGTCAGCCCGTGTTCAAGCGCGGTCAGATAGACGAACGGCTTGAACGCCGAGCCGGGCTGACGCTTGGCGTCGATGGCGCGGTTGAATTGGCTCTCGCCGTAATTCTTTCCGCCGACCAGCGCCCGGACCACGCCGTCCGGCGTCATTGCGACCAGCGCGCCTTCGCCGATATCGAGCTTCTCGCCCTTGGTGTTAAGCGCATCGACCAAGGCTTGTTCGGCCGCGCTTTGCAGCGCCGGATCGATAGTGGTCTCGACCACGATATCCTGGTCGATATTGCCGATAATGTTGTCGACCGCGTCCATCACCCAGTCGGCGACATAATTGACGGTGCCGGCGCCGGCCGGCTTGATCGCGCGCGCCGGATGCGCGAGCGCGAGCTTGGCCGCGCTCGCGCTGATCATTTTTTGCTCCGCCATGTCGGCGATGACCAACGCGGCGCGGCGCACCGCGCCGTTTGGGTTGTGATTGGGCGCGAGCCGCGACGGCGATTGCACCAGGCCGGCCAGCATCGCCGCTTCCGGCAAGGTCAATTGCCGTGCCGATTTGCCGAAATAACGTTGCGCGGCGGCTTCGATGCCATAGGCGCCGGAGCCGAAATAGACGCGATTGAGATAGAGATCGAGGATTTGCGCTTTGGTGTATTTGTGTTCGAGCCACAGCGCCAGCACGACCTCCTGCAATTTGCGCGAAACGGTGCGCTGCTGGGTGAGGAACAAATTTTTGGCGAGCTGCTGGGTGATGGTCGAGCCGCCCTCGGAAACGCCCCGATGCAGAAGGTCGGCGATGCCGGCGCGGAGAATGCCCCAGGGGTCGATGCCGAAATGCGAGTAGAAGCGGCGGTCCTCGATGGCGATAAAGGCGTTGGGGACGTAGTCCGGCAATTGCGCCAGCGGCACCGAGGCGCCGCCCATCTCGCCGCGCGTCGCCAGCGTCGCACCGTTGTCGCCGAGGATGAGCACCGAAGGCGGCCGCTTGGGGATTTCCAGCGACTGGATCGGCGGCAGATGGATGCCAATCCAGATGAGCGCGCCAATGCCGGCGATCGCCGCCCACAAAGCCAGCACCGCGCCCCAATAGAATACGCGGCCGATGCGCAACCGGCCCATGGACGACGCCCTGGACGACGTTCCGGACCATGCCTTGGACCATGCCTTGGGCTTGCGCCTTTTGCGCGACGCCGAGGCAGTGCCGCGCGCCTTACCGCCGCTGCCCGCGGCGCGGCCCTTGGGCGGCCCGCCGATACGGTCCGCCGCGCGCAGGCGCAGATCGAAACCGCCGCCATCGCCGGTTTGCTTGCGCCGCTCACGCCACGCCATGGCCGTGTATGTCCCGCCCTCAGCGCCAAAATACCCGCTGCAGACACCGTAGTTTGACCGCTTTAAGGGGGGGTTACTGGCTGGAATTCGCGGCGCCAGCGTTGGCAGGCCGCCGGCGCGGGAGGGGCAGGACGAAAAATCACTCCGCCGCCGTCTTCGCCTCGGCCTTTGACGGGGCAAACAGCGCCAATAGCGGCCCCTTGATAGCGGCTTGGCGGCCCGGCCCGGTGATCTGGGCGCTGAGGAGGTCGGTGACGTAAAACACGTCGACGGCTCGCTCGCCGAACGTCGCGACATGGGCCGAGGCGATGTTCAAGTTCAGCGTGGAGAGCGTCGTCGTCAGCTCGTAGAGCAAGCCCGGCCGATCAAGGCCGGTGACCTCGACCACGGTGTAACGGTTCGACCATTGATTGTTGATGCTGACCTCCGGCTCGATGGCAAACGCCTTGAGGCGGCCTCTGGGCGGAGCGCGTTTTGGCACCACGTCGGGCAATTTGATCTGTCCGCGCACCGCCTTTTCGATGGAGTCGCCGATGCGCGCACCGCGGCGGGCCTCGTCTTCGTCGCGCTCGAACTCGCGCGATAACGCGATGGTGTCGAGCGCCAGCCCGTCGGTGGTGGTGAAGATCTGGGCGTCGACGATATTGGCGCCGGCCAGCGCGCAGGCGCCGGCGATGATCGACAGCAGCCAGGGATGGTCCGGCGCGAACACGGTGAGCTCGGTGACGCCGCGCGCCGCGTCGAAGCCGACGTTGGTCGCCAGCCGTTTGCCGGCCGCTTCGCTGTCGTGAACGAAGCGCGCATGGGCGAGCTTATGCGGCAGATCGACCTTGAGCCAATAGGCGGGGTAGAGCCGGTCGATGTGATGCTGCAATCGCTGTTCCGGCCACTCGTGGAGTTCGGTGCGGAATTCGCGCTGCGCGATGGCGACGCGTTGCGCGCGGTTGACCTCGGAGAAGCCGCCGGTCAGCACCGGCTCGGTCTCGTAGTAAAGCGTGCGAATGAGCTGGGCCTTCCAGCCGTTCCACACGCCGGGGCCGACGGCGCGGATGTCGGCAGTGGTCAGGATCGTAAGTAACTTCAATCGCTCCAGCGATTGGACGACGGCGGCGAAGTTCTCGATGGTTTTCCGGTCGGACAAATCGCGCGACTGCGCCACCGCCGACATCACCAGATGGACCTCGACCAGCCAGGCGACGAGCTCGGTTTCCGCGGCGTTCAATCCGAGCCGCGGCGACAGCCGGCGTGCGATGCGCGCGCCCGCCAGCGAATGGTCCTCGATGCGCCCTTTGGCGATGTCGTGCACAAACAGCGCGACGCAAAGCACGGCGCGATGCTGCGGCTGGATGGTTCTGATCAGATCATTGGCCAGGCCGAGTTCGGGATTATTGCCGCGCGCGATCTCGTTCAGCACGCCGAAACAGCGGATGAGATGCTCGTCCACCGTGTAGTGGTGATACATGTTGAATTGCATCATCGCCACGATACGGCCGAACGAATGCACGAAGGCGCCGAGCACGCCGGCCTCGTTCATGCGCCGCAGCACCGTCTCGGGGTCGTTGGTGGACGTCAGAATATCCCGAAACAGCCGGTTGGCTTCCCTGTCTTCGCGCACCGGTTTATCGATCAGCTTGAGCGACCGCGTGGCGATGCGCATGGCCTCGGGATGGAAAGCCAGATTGTGCTGTTGCGCCAAATGGAACAGCCGGATCAGGTTGACCGGGTCGCGCCGAAACACGTCGGCCCGCGCAATGTTGATGCGGTTATTGTCGATGACGAAGTCGTCGGTGCCGGACAGTTTTTGCGGGCTTGGCGCCGGGCGCAGCCGCGCGATCACCCGGCTCAGAACCGGGGCCGGCTTGGCTTGCCGCTCTTCGAGCCCCGCGCACAGGATTGCGGTCAGATCGCCGACATGTTTCGCGGTAAGAAAATAATGCTTCATGAAGCGCTCGACGTCGCGCAGCCCCGGGTGCGCGGTGTAACCGAGCCGCACGGCAATATCTTGCTGCACGTCGAACGACAGCCGCTCTTCGGCGCGGCCGGTAAGAAAGTGCATATTGCAGCGGACCGACCACAGGAAGTCTTCGCAGCGGCGGAACATCTTGTATTCGTCGCGGTCGAATACGCCGCGCTCGATCAGCTGCTCGGGCTCGTGTACGCGGTAGACATATTTGGCGATCCAGAACAGCGTGTGCAGGTCGCGCAGGCCGCCCTTGCCGTCCTTGACATTGGGCTCGACCAGATAGCGCGACTGGCCGGCGCGGCGGTGGCGCTCTTCCCGCTCGGCGAGCTTGGCGGCGACGAATTCCGGCGCCGTGCCCTGCACGACCTCCTTGTCGAAACGCGTCGTCAGCTCGTTGTAGAGCTTTTGGTCGCCGAGCAAATGGCGCGTTTCCAGAAGCGCCGTGCGGATGGTCATGTCGGCCTTGGCCTGACGAATGGATTCGTCGACCGATCGGGTGGCATGGCCGACCTTCAGTCCCATGTCCCACAGGCAATAAAGCAAAGCCTCGGCGATCTGTTCGCCCCAGGCGGTCTGCTTGTAAGGCAGGAGAAACAAGAGATCGATGTCGGAGCCGGGCGCCAGCAGGCCGCGGCCATAGCCGCCGGTCGCAATCACCGCCATGCGTTCGGCATCCGAAGGCACCTGCGGCGGATAAAGCTCGGATCGGGCAAAATCGAACAAGATGCGGATGATCTGGTCCTGCATCCGGCACAAGCGCTCGGCGCAGAGCCGGCCATGGCGATCCTTCAGTAAATGCTTTTCAGCCCGCTCTCGCGCCTCGGTCAGCGCCGACTTCAGCCGTTGTGCGACCGCGGTGCGCAGCTCGCGCTCGCGTCCGGCGTAGGTCGCGGCAAGCGTTTTGAGATCGGCGGCAATCGCTGTCGCATCGATCAATTCAACGTTGTGGCGGTGTGGTCGTTGGACGTCGAGCATCGCCGTTACGCATAGCGGAGGGGCCACCGGCTGTCATCGTGCCCGGCCGCCGGGGCGAGGGAAAAGGAAACGGGGCACTGGCCAATCGACTATACGATTATTCCAAACTTCGGCGTAGATGAGGTATATATTTCTAATTGACGCGTTTAAATCGCTTTTCTAAAGAATAAAGCTAGCGTCTTGGGTCGGCAAGGGGAGAGTGTCATGGTTTCACGTCGGGGGTTGTTGTCACGTCGCGCGCTGCTGGCAACCGCGGTTGGCGCCGGCTTCGCTCCGCTCGGCCTGGCGCGCCCGGCGCGCGCCGCCGCCAAGCCGTCGCAAATCCGGATCGATTGGGCCACCTATAATCCGGTCTCCATGGTGCTCAAGCAGCAAGGCACCCTGGAAAAGGAATTTGCCAAAGACGGCATCGGCATTCTCTGGGTTCAGACGCTCGGCTCGAACAAGGCGCTGGAATTTCTCAATGCCGGGTCGATCGATTTCGGCTCGACCGCGGGCTCGGCGGCGTTGCTCGGCCGCATCAACGGCAATCCGATCAAATCGATCTATGTCTATTCCAAGCCGGAGTGGACTGCGCTGGTCACGCGCAAGGACACCGCCAACAACACCGTCACCGATTTGAGAGGCAAACGTGTTGCGGTGACGCGCGGCACCGACCCGCATATCTTTCTGGTGCGCGCGCTGTTGTCGGCCGGCATGACCGAGAAGGACATCAGCGAGGTCTTGCTGCAGCATCCCGACGGCAAGACGGCGTTGATCC
>JBAQHW010000465.1:0-1536 GCA_049288525.1 Xanthobacteraceae bacterium | reverse complement strand
CGGAGACCGCCCGGAGCCCAGCGTCGGCAGTTATTGGCCTTACGCGCCGACGTTATTCGACTACATCAACCGCGCAATGCCGCTGACCGCGCCACATAGTTTGTCCGCCGACGACGTCTATGCCACGGTCGCCTATATTCTCAACTTCAACAATATCGTACCCAGCAGTTTCGTCGCCGACCGCGATAGCCTGCCCAAAGTGAAGATGCCCAATCGCGACAACTTCACCTGGCGGGATCCGCGTCCGGACACCGCAGCCAAGGAATGCATGAAAGATTGCATCGATCCGGGGTCTGTGAAAATCATCTCCTCGGCGGCGGGCAAAGACCTTACGCCGCGGACCACAGGTCCGCTCGACAAAATGACAGGGAATTAAGGCAGTGCCGAAGACCCCGCGGGAGGACGCCATGCGAAGCGGTCGCAAGTCTGTGCACGGGTCGGTGCCAACGGCGATGACAGGTGTCGGGGCCTTGGTAGGGGCGGCGCTCCTCACCGGCATCGGGGCCAGTGTCGCGCTCGCCCAGCCGGCGCAACCGACCGCGGCCTCGGCACCATTGCCCGGGGAAGTACTTGCTTTCGACCGTAGCAAAGGCAATTGCCTCACCTGCCACGACATCAAAGGCGGCGACGCTCCCGGCAATGTCGGGCCGCCGCTGGCTGACATGAAAAGCCGCTATCCGGATCGAAAACAACTCGCCGCGATCATTTTCGACGAGACCAAGCGCAATCCGCTGACCGTCATGCCGCCGTTCGGGCGCAACCTCATTCTGACCAAACAGGAAATCGAATCCGTGGTCGACTTTCTTTACACGCGATAGGAGCGCTGCGTCGCAATGAACAACACCGAGAAATATTCCCCACGCGTGGAGGCCGGCCAGACACGCCGTGCGGTGATCCAGGTGGCGATCGCCGGCGCGTTCGCGGGAGCGGGTCTCGCCGTTACTGCGCCGGCCAATCCGGCCCGCGCGGCGGCCGACCCCGCCAAATACCCGAAGGACGCGTTCGCGCAGAAGACCGAAGCCGACGCGATCAAGACACTGTTCGGAAAGACCCCCGAAGTCTCCGACAAGGTCAACCTTGACGCGCCTGAAATCGCCGAGAACGGCGCCGTGGTGCCGGTCTCGGTGAGCACGACGCTTCCCGACGTGACCTCGATCGCCATCCTGGTTTCGGAAAATCCGTTCCCGCTGGCGGCCAATTATCCGATTCCGCCCGGCACGTTGCCGGCAGTGTCGAACCGGCTGAAGATGGCGAAGACCAGCAAGGTCATCGCGCTGGTCGCGTCCGGCGACAAAGTGTTCAGCGCCAGCAAAGAGGTCAAAGTGACGGTCGGCGGCTGCGGCGGCTGATCGAAGCGATCGACAGAGAGGCGAACATCAATGGCATCGACAATTCGCGTGCGCGCGGTCTTAAGCGGCGACACCACCGAGGTGCAGGCCCTGGTTCAGCACCCGATGGACTCCGGTTTCGTCAAGGACGCGCGGGGCAAACTCATCCCGCCGCATTACATCGAAGTGGTGGAGTTCGAGTGTGCCG
>JBAQHW010000464.1:0-2898 GCA_049288525.1 Xanthobacteraceae bacterium | reverse complement strand
GCGACCTGGTCAAGAACGCGCTGCGCATGCGGCCCGACCGGATCATTCTCGGCGAGTGCCGCGGCGAAGAAGCCTTCGACATGCTCCAGGCCATGAACACCGGCCACGAAGGCTCGATGGCGACCATACACGCCAACACACCGCGCGACGCGATCTCGCGTCTCGAGCAGATGATCGGCATGGCGGGATTGCCGGCGACGGTGGCTTCGATCCGCGGTCAGATCGCCTCCGCCATTCGCGTCATCGTGCAACTGTCGCGGCTGTCCGACGGCAAACGCCGGGTCATGAGCGTCGCCGAGATCACCGGGCTCGAAGGCGACATCATTCAGATGCAGGAGATCTACAAATTCGTGCGCACCGGCACGGCGGCGGACGGCGGCGTGCTCGGTCATTTCCAGGCCACCGGCGTGCGTCCGCGCTTTCTCGCCGACCTGGTCGCCATGGGCATCAAGATTCCCGGCAGCCATTTCGATCCGGCGCAGCCGCTATGAGGGACGGAGCGATTATGGATTCGTCATTGCGAGCGGAGCGAAGCAATCCAGCGGGCCGCGCCACGGCTGGATGGCTTCGTCGTGGAGCCTGTCATCGGGCCGGCCACTTCGGGCCGGACCCGTTGGCTCCTCGCAATGACGGGGACAGCGGGATTTAGCCGCCATGCTCGATTTTCTCCGGTTCGATTTTAATCCGATCTACCTGGTCTGGCTGTTCGTTGCGCTGGCGGCGGGACTGACGGTCGAGGCCGTCTATCTCACCTGCTTCTCGATGACCTCGTATCGCAACCGGATCAATCGCCGGCTCAGGATCGCCAAGGATCGCACCGACCGCGAGAGCGTTCTGGTGGAGCTGCGGCGCGAGCGCGGCCTCACCGCCGACGGTGACTACCGGATCGGTCTGACCGCGCTGAACCGGCTCGTTCTGCAATCCGGCCTCATGCTCGGCCTGTCGCGGCTGTTCATGATCGTCGGCTTTTTCGCCGTGCTCGCCTTCGGCGCCACCTGGATGTTTCGCCACAGCCTGTTCGAAGCGCTTCTCGCCGCGTTGTTCTCCGTCACCGTGCTGCCTTATCTGGTGCTGAAATTCCTGCGCCGACGCCGGCAGAAGAAATTCGGCGCCCAATTCCCCGACGCGCTCGACATCATCGTGCGCAGCCTGCGCGCCGGCCACCCGGTGCCGATTGCCATCGCCATGGTCGGGCGCGAAATGCCCGATCCGATCGGCAGCGAATTCGGCGTGGTGTCGGACGAGATCACCTATGGCGCCGATCTCGAGGGCGCGATGCGCAATCTTTACGGCCGTCTCGGCTCCGACGACCTGCCGCTGTTCGTCACCGCGGTCGCCATCCAAGGTTCGACCGGCGGTAATCTCGGCGAAATCCTGGAAAACCTCTCCAGCGTCATCCGCCAGCGCTTCAAGATGCGGCGCAAGATCCACGCGCTGGCGGCCGAGGGCCGCGCTTCGGCGATGATTCTGTCGGCGCTGCCGATCGGCATGTTCGTCGTCATCCAGTTCATCGCGCCGGATTTCTACGCGTCGGTGTGGAACCAGCACCTCACCCACGTTCTTTTGTTCGGCGCCGCCGGCTGGATGGTGGTCGGCAATTTGATCATGTTCAAAATGGTCAACTTCAAGATTTGAGGACAGGCGATGCGATCAAAATGGCCCCTGTGGTCCGCTCGTCCCCGCAAAGGCCCCAGTCTGGATTCCCGCTTGCGCGGGAATGAGCGGAGAATGGACGCATTGGCCAGATCGGTTCTGATTCGATGTTTGCCGGCGGCACGATGACCCTGCTCAACCTCCTCATCTTCCTCACCGCGGCCACGGTCGCCTTTTCGGTGCTGCACAGCCTGTTCGCCCGCGGAGCGGTGCGCCGCCGCGCCGCTCGTGTCGGCGCCGGCGCGGACAATCGCCGCTCGCTGCGCTATTCCGGGCTGCGCGCCGCGCAGAAGCTTGTTGACTACACCACCAGGCATTATTCGGCGGAGGGCGGCACCGATCTGAAAGCGCTGCGGCAGCGGCTCATTTTGGCCGGTATCTACGACCCGCATGGCGCCGCCTATTACTTTATGGCGCGCGGAGCCTTGGCCGTCGTCTTTGCCATCGCCGCCTATTCGGGCCTGTCGATGCTCGGGCTCAATACCAAAACCTCGTTCTGGCTGTTCGTGTTCGGCGGCGCCTGCCTCGGCTATCTGGCGCCGAGTCTTTATCTCGATCGCCGCATCGCGGCCCGGCGGCTGGAGCATCAGGCCGGATTTCCGGATTTCATGGACCTCTTGGTGGTCTGCGCCGATGCCGGATTGAGCATCGAGGCGGCGCTGGAGCGCATCGGCCGCGAGCTCGGCCTGTCCTATCCGTCGCTCGCCGCCAATATTCATATGGCCACGCTCGAGATCCGCGCCGGCCGCACCATGACCGAGGCGCTCGAACATCTCGGCGACCGGCTCGGGCTGGAGGAGGCGCGCTCCTTCGCCACGCTGATCGCGCAGTCGGACGAGCTCGGCTCCTCGATCAGCGACGCGCTGCGCGTCTATTCCGACGACATGCGACATAAGCGGCTGTCACGCGCCGAGGAAAAGGCCTACAGCCTGCCGGCCAAGCTCGCCATACCGATGATGGTGTGCATTTTCCCGGTCCTGTTCATCGTCATTTTGTGCCCGGTGATCGTGCGGGTCGCGACCAGCACGTGGTGATGGCGGCACGGCGCCCGCGCGCGGCGCTTGCTCCGCCGGCCCCGACGATCGGCGGCAAGCCACGCGCGCCCGGCATCGGTGTTTTCCCCGACCAGGGCCCTGCAAAAAGCCGGCAAAAGACGCAAGCCAGAGTTCCTTAACCGTCGTCGCCTAGCCTGCGGCCTTGGGTGGGTCCGCCCGACGGCGGAGCGGGTAATGCGTGGGTTGAGGG
>JBAQHW010000463.1:0-3045 GCA_049288525.1 Xanthobacteraceae bacterium | reverse complement strand
CGTCAGCCCTCCGCAGCGGACTGAAATGCTCGCGCAGAGGATGCGCTGGTACTTTTTTCCATCATCCGGAATTTGGCCAAACTGTGGTAAAAGTGTCACGGTTTCGGCTTGCCTATGGCAAAAATGCGGCGGAGGATCGCCGGGCGGGTGCTTAGAAGACTATAACAGGGGGGAATCCGATGAAGCGCGCATCTCGACGTGCCCAATTATATGCTGGCGTGGTGATCCCATCGCTGCTGCTCTTTCCGGTCTTGAGCAATTCCGCGGCAGCTCAGACGGCTCCGCCGGTAAGCGACGCACAGCTCAAAGCGCTGCAAGCGCAAATCGATCAGCTGCAACAGACCGTGAAACAATTGCAGACGCAGCAGGCGCAGGGCAATGCGAACGCAGCGGCCGCAAACAAAAAGGCCACTGAAGCCGAAACGCAGGCGGCGCAAGCCAAGGCCAAGGCTTCGCAAGCCCAAGCCACCGCCTCGACGTTTCCGATCAAGTCCGTGGGGGCCGATGATACTTGGTACTTCAAGCACAAGCCTGGCAAGCCGCTGACCTTTGAGACGCCCGGCGGTGAGATTACCGGCTACGGCAACATCGATGTCTCGGCCGATGCAACTTCAAAGAGCGTTTCAGGCTGGTTTACGAGCCCGGCCAATGCAAACTGCGGCGCCACCGGCGGCATCTGCACTCCCACTGGGAATTTCGGCTGGATGCCCCAGATTTCGACCAATTCTTCCTATGTGGGCGTCAAAGGTTTTCAGCGGATTCCCGACAATTCGTGGAATTTCATCTACCAACTGGAAGTCGGATTCGAGGTCTCGGCGACGCCGGGATTGAAGCAATCCAACAGCAATCTCAGCGACCAGACCAACGGCGCTCTGTTCAACCGCAATACCTTCATCGGATTTTCAAATCCAGTATGGGGCGCCGTCAAAGCTGGCAAGACAGACGCGCCATACAAGACGTCAACGGCGATGTTCAATCCGTTCTCCGGCGAGCTTGGCGACTACTCGGTTATCATGGGCAACACCGGCGGCGACAATCGCGTCGAATTCGGGACCCGTTTGGATCATGCAATCTGGTACGATTCGCCGACGGTCAACGGCTGGCAATACAATGTGTTGTTTGCGCCCGGCCAGGACCGCTCCTGGATCAGCGACAATATCGCTTCCGGCGAATCGGATTGCACGGGCGGCAACGATCCGACCAGCGGCGGCGATAATCCGCCGGCGTGTAACGACGGCTCGTTCAGCAATGCGGCAAGCGCGAACCTTAGCTACAAGAATGGCGGCTTCTACGGCACCGCCGCCGGCGAATGGCATCAGGCGGTCAACCGCCAGAGCGACATCACTGGCATGTATGGCGTAGGACTCACATTGCCGCCGACGACGCCGGTGGTCCTCCCGTCCGCGTATTCGCAGGAATTGTACAATTCGGACGTCGCGGACGAGTGGGCTGTGAAAGTCGGTGCGTTGAACAAGTTTGCCACCGGCACCACGGTAGGTGCGATCGTGGAGTACATGCACCGTGATGTTCCGGCAATTCTGGATTTCCAGAACGAACGTACCCGTTTCGGCACCTGGGCTTTCTTGACCCAGGAGCTCGACAGTGCCGACACAGTCAGCGTGGGCTGGGCGCATGCCTTCCGTACACCGGGCGATCCCTGCCAACACAACGACTGCACCCTTCCGACAGCCGACGGTCTGGCGGCCTACGCGACCAATCAAAATCAGGCGGACATGATCACCGCTAATTACAAGCACAAGTTCAGCGACACCTTGATCTGGTACACCGATGTGGCGGCAACCTTCAACGGCCCGAGTGCCCACTTCGACCTCGGCGCCGGCGGCCATGGCATCACCACCGATTGCCACGACGCCTCCGACGCATCGGGTGGCGCTCTCTCGTCTCCGAATTGCTACACCGGCACAACTCTGGTGGGCGTCTCCACCGGCGTAGCATATAAATTCTAGAGCTAAACGGCCTTAAGATCCTCAGTCCCCTGGCGCGGGAGCAATCCCGCGCCAGATCTTTTACGTCGGGAATGGAGGAACACGCGCCGGTCTCAAGACAGACCTTTTAAGACTGGGGGTTGTGCGTTCAAGCCCTCAAAGCCGGTTGCATGCGTCACGGTGTCTGGAATATTGTATGCCACGAGGCGGTGGAATACTGTATGCCACGGATGCGTTCAAAAGTTCACGTCTTGCGTCGGCATGCCGGCGGGAAGTCGAGCGCGGCGAAGCCGCCGCCGCAGCGCGTTACCGTCGATCTGCTTGCGAGCGCGGGCAGCCTAAAAAAGCAAGCTTATGCGGCCTTGAAAAGCGCGATCGCGTCCATGGATATTTACGGCAGCCGAGCTGAAATCAGGCTCGATGAGCGGAGGCTTGCGCTTGAATTCGGCATCAGCCGTACGCCCGTGCGCGAAGCAATGGCGCAGCTTGAGCGGGAGGGTTTTGTTCACTCGATACCGCGGCGCGGTGTCTACGTCGTGCGCAAGACCAAGCGCGAAGTGATCGAATTGATCGACGCCTGGGCAGCCCTGGAGAGTATGGCGGCGCGGCTGATCACCGAGAAAGCGAGCGACGGGGAAATCGCGTCATTACGCCGAATGTTCGCCACTTTCGATAACGGCGCGGTCCGCGTTCACCTCGATGAATATTCCGACGTGAATATCGAATTCCATCAGAACATCATCAGGCTGAGCCAGAACGACGTTCTGGTTCGGCTGGCGGAAAATCTGTTTACCCACATGCGGATGATCCGGCGCAAGACCATCGGCGAGAAGGACCGTGCGGATCGCTCGGTCCGCGACCATATTCACATCATCGAGGCGCTGGAAGCGCGCGACGCAGCGCGTGCCGAGGCGTTGGTTCGCGATCACGCGCTTGGCTTGGCCGATCACGTTGCGGAATATGCGGACTATCTAGACTGAATTTAGGGAGTACTCGCCATGGCAGATGTAGCAATGAAAGCAAAAGCGCCCGAAGGTGCCGAGGCGGCAGAGCAGGAATTGACGGACGGCTTCCATCTCGTCATCGAGGCCCTCAAGCT
>JBAQHW010000462.1:0-2985 GCA_049288525.1 Xanthobacteraceae bacterium | reverse complement strand
TGTTTAAAGAGCCATCTTTCAAGTGAAGCGTAAAATGAAACGTGTCGGTTTGAAAATCAGGATTGTTTCCAGCGAGCGTTACGGACAGTTTCGTGTTTCCTTGGCAATGTAGGGTCAATTCCTTTGGAAGCTCGGCTGCGGAAATATTCGCGATGAGGAATGGTGTTATTAGTGCAGATGCACCGAAGGAGGCCAGTAAGTGCTTTGCGCCAACTCGCTTAGCCATGAGTCTTAGCGACCTTAGTCACAATGATTTTCTGTCACCCAGAATTTTACTAATAAACTCCGCCTTGTTCAACTGTGACTAATAGCCGTAATAATAAGTCCCAGTCTGGGATGATCTTGAACACCGAAAAAACTGGCGCTTCGCGGACATGGTGCGAAGCCGACCTCACTTCGGCTTTGAGCGGCGAAGCGGACATTAGCCAAGCCGATCTGATGGTCGGTTTCAGGAGTACGCGCGCTAGCGATTGAGCCACCTTCGCGCAAAACCCAAAATGCCCTGCGGCAGGAAAATGATGATGGCGACGAAGAGGATGCCGAGCGGGATCAGATAGGGGAATTGATCGCCGAGCACCTGCGCCAATAATTGTCGCGCCAGCTGGAAAAATCCGGCGCCGACGATCGGCCCGACCAGTGTGCCGATGCCGCCCATGACGTTGAAAATCACGGTGTCGCCGGAGGTGAGGAAGTAGACGAAGTCGGGCGCCGCGAATTCGTTCTGGATGGCATAGAGAACGCCGGCGAGCCCGGCGAACAGCCCGGACAGCATGACCGACATCATTTTGTAGCGTTCGACCGGATAGCCGATGGCGCGGGTGCGCGGCTCGTTCTCGCGGATCGATTGCAGCACCATGCCGAACGGCGACTGCGTCACCCGGCGCAGGATCAAGTAGGAGCCCGCCACCGCCGCCAGCACGAACCAATGCAGCGTGGTCGTGGTGAAGCGAAGGTTGACCAGGAACGGAATCGTAAAGTGCGGCCGGGTGAAGATCAGCCCGTTCTCACCGCCGGTCAGTGCCGTCCAGGTAAAGATGATGACGTAGAATATCTGGCTGAAGATCAGCGTGGTGATGGCGAAGTAGATGTCGCGCAGCCGGGTCGAGAAAACCGCCACGAACAGCGCCGCGCCGGCGGCGCCGGCCAGCCCGAACATAATGGCGAGCCAGAGATTCGGCGGGCTGACGATCAGCAGCGCGGCGGCAGCGCCATACATGCCGAGTCCGAAAAAGGCGGAATGGCCGAACGAAATCATGCCGGTGTAGCCGATCAACAGGTCGGACGACATCGCCAGCAAACCCCAGATCAGGACTTCGGTGAGAAAGCGCAGCCAGAATTCCGGCAGCGCCAGCGGCGCCGCGATCAGCACCGCCATCACCGCGCAAAAAGCCATCCAGTAAACCGTCGTGTGGGACAAGAGCGGCTTGCGAAACGGCGCGGGTTTATCGAGGGCTTTATCGAGGGGAGCGGCGGTCATCGGGGCGTGGCCACGAACAGTCCAGTGGGGCGGAACATAAGGGTGAGGATGAGAACGACGAACGACACGATGATCGCCTGCGACGGGTCGAGCCAGATCGCGGCATAGGCTTCGAGCAGGCTGATGAAAATGGCGGCGGCGATCGAGCCGGCCAGATTGCCCATGCCGCCGACCACCACGACAATGAAGGCCTTGAGCACCCAGTCGAGTCCCATGGTGTGGCTGACGCCGACCATCGGCGCGAACAACACGCCGCTCGCCGCCGCCATCGCCGCGCCGATGGCAAAGACGCCGGTGTAGACCCACGGCACCGGAATGCCCATCGCCTGCGCCATGACGCGGTCTTGCGCGGTGGCCCTGATCCACACCCCAAGCTTGCCGTATTTCAGATACAGCCAGAAGCTGCCGATGATCGCGGCCGACAGCCCAGTGACCAGAATGCGGTACCAGGGATACTGCAGATAGAACAGTGTGAATTCCGCGCTGATCGGTTCCGGAATCTTGCGCACCACCGGTCCGAATTGCCACAGCGCATAATTCTGCAAGACGAGCGAAATGCCGAACGTGGCCAGGATGGTGTTGAGCGGGTCGCGTCCGATCAATGGCCGCAGCGCGACAATCTGTATCGCGGCGCCGAGGATGGCGACGATCAGCGAAGCGCCGATCAAGGACAGCGTGAAGCTGCCGGTGGTCACGAACACGACGAAACCCATATAGGCGCCGAGCATGAATAGTTCGCCGTGGGCGAAATTCACCACGTCCATGATGCCGAAGATCAGCGTCAGTCCCGAGGCGATCAAGGCCAGGATCATGCCGGTGACGATGCCGTTCACCGTCTGGATGATGATGAGATCGATTGGGATAGCGTGCAGGAATGTGCCGATCGTACCCATCGTTCACACCCCGAGATATTGTTTGATGACCGGATGATGCACGTCGATCTCGGACGCCGCGCAGTGGTGGCGCACGGCACCCTTCTCCATGATGTAGACGCGCTGGCTCGCGGCAAGCGTCAACGGCACGTTTTGCTCGACCAGCAGAATGGCGACGCCTTCGTTATGCAGGAGCTCGATGATGTTGCGGATCTGCGACACCATCCGCGGCATCAGCCCCTCGGTCGGCTCGTCGAGCAGGATGATCTTCGGCTCCAGCATCATGGCGCGGGCGATGGCGAGCATTTGCTGCTCGCCGCCCGACAAGGTGCCGCCGGCCTGGCCGCGGCGTTCCGCCAGCACCGGGAAGAAGGCAAAGACCTTGTCCAGCAGCGCCTGACGCTTTTCCGGGGTCACGCCGACGCGGTCGAGCCCGGTGCGCAGGTTCTCCATCACCGTGAGCAGACGAAAGATACGGCGGTCTTCCGGCACATAGCCGATGCCGCGTCGCGCCAGCTTGTGTGGCGGCACGCCGACGATGATTTTGCCTTCCAGTTCGACCCGGCCTTGGCGCGGCTGCACCAGGCCCATGATCGTCTTCAGCGTCGTCGATTTGCCGACCCCGTTGCGGCCAAG
>JBAQHW010000461.1:0-20308 GCA_049288525.1 Xanthobacteraceae bacterium | reverse complement strand
AGGCCGCGCAGCGCGCGGATGCGGCCGCCGCCGTGCAACGCGTCGAGCCGCGCTTGGTTGGTTGGCAGGCGTGAACGGTCATTGTCCGGATGCCACAGATGCAAAACGCCGGTGGCGAAGCGTCCGTCTTTGCGCCGCACTCCGGCATGCAGCAGGCGCACCACCAGATCGGAATCCTCCAAGCCCCAGCCGGTGTAAGCGCAATCGAAGCCGTCGATGCGATCGAGATCGCGCCGTGCCACCGCCAGATTGCAGGTCTTCGCGCCCTCCCACCGTCCGCTGCCGAACTTGCGCAACGGGCCGAGCGGCAAGCGCATGATCGGCAGCAGCCGATTGATGCCGCCGGACAGCCGCTGCCGCAGCAAGGCGGCAAAGGTCCAGCTCTCGACGGCCAGCCCTTGGCTCAGGACGGCCTCGGTCAATTCGCGCGACAGCAGGACGCGATTGCCGAACACGAACCAGCCCGGCTCGTGCAGGCGGCGATGTGCGGCGACGAAGTCGCGCGGCGCCGGGCAATCGCCGTCGAGGAAAATGCACAATTCGCCGGCGCTGGCGCAAATGCCGCGATTGCGGATTTCGCCCCCGCGAAAGCCCGAATGCTCGTGGCGGACATGCTTGAGGGTGAGCGCCAGGCGATGCCGCCAGCTTTCGATAAGGCGCGCGGTGTCCGAGCGCGAGCCGTCATCGGCGACGACGATTTCGAAGTTGAGGTCCGATTGACGCGATAGCGACCGCAGAACCGCATCGAGCGCATCCTCGCGATTATAGGTCGTGACGATGACGGAAATGAGCGCGGCGCCGCTCACGGCCGCTTGCTCATGCGCAACGCCGTCACGGCGTGGCCGCCCCATCGCCTCCGCAGCCGGTCGCGCAGTCGGCGCTTGGCGTCTCGCAGCTTGCGGATCGGCAGCGCCAAATAATACTTCCGCGCAATCTGCCACCAGCCCAGGCCGACGCGCGGCGCTTGGTGCTGCGGCACGTACCAGCCGTTCGGGCCAGTGCGCCAGATCAGCCGGTAGCCGGCGCGAGTGAGCGCGCGATGGGTGGCGAGGCTGGTGACGTGGTCCTCGACCAAAATGAGCCGGGGAAGCCAACGCGCCAAATCGAAACCCGACAGCACCTCTACCTCGTGGCCTTCGACATCGATCGACACGAAATCGATCGGCGTCGGAGCGCCAGCCTCGCCGAGAATCTGGTCGAGAGTGCGAACCGGAACCTCGATTTCCGACTCGGCGGTGACGCCGGTAACGGCAAGCTCGGGATTGAGCGAGGAGTGCGGCCCTAAAACATGCAACGTCATCGTCTTGCCGGCATTGGCCGGCGACGAGCAGGCCGCGGCGACGACGTGAGCACCCCGCGCCCGCCGCAAACGCTCTGCCAGATCCGGCTGTGGCTCGACCAGCACGCCGCGCCAGCCGGCCTGTTCGAATTGCCAGCTCTGCGACCCCTGCTGCGGTTGATTGGCGCCGACCTCGACGAAAAATCCTTGCCGCGCCTGCCCGAAGAACGCGGCCTTAAGTTCGTTCTCGGCCTGCCAGGGGAAAACCGTGCGCATCGGTCAGTCCTCTGCGGTCTGTTTCGCCGGCGCCACCCGCTTGACCATCGCCGTTGTCGAGTGGCCGGGCACGAGATCGACGAGCACGACGGTGCCGCCGGCCTGCTCCACCACATCGTGACCGACCACGTCCTCGCGTTTGTAGTCGGCGCCCTTGACAAGCACGGCCGGCCGCACGCGCTTGATCAGCTCGAGCGGCGTGTCTTCCTCGAAAACCGCCACCAGATCGACCGCCTCAAGCGCGGCCAGGACCTCGGCGCGGCCTTCGGCCGGATTGATCGGCCGCCCTTCGCCCTTAAGGCGCCGAACCGAGGCATCGCTGTTGAGACCGACGACCAGCCGGTCGCAAGCGGCGCGGGCCTCGGCCAGCAACTTGACATGGCCGCGATGCAGCAGATCGAAACAGCCATTAGTGAACCCGATGCGCAGACCGTGACGGCGCCAATCGGCGAGCCGTTCCTCGAGCATCGACCAATCGAACAGGATTTTGTCCTCGGTCGCCAGCGACGCGGCAGGCAGGATGCGGTGGCGCAATTCGGCGAGCGAAACCGAAGAGGTGCCGCGCTTGCCGACGACGACGGCGGCGGCGGCATTGGCCGCGCGCATCGCCTGTTCGAACGGCGCCGCCATAGCCAGCAAAACCGCCATCACCGCTGCGACGGTGTCGCCGGCGCCGGAGACGTCGCGCACCCTCACCGGATAGGCCGGTATGTGCAGCGGCGGACGGCCGTCGGTATGCAGCGTCATGCCTTCTTCGCTGCGGGTGACCAGAACGGCTTCGCTTTCGACGATGCGGCCAAGCTCGGCGGCGGCGCGGCCGATTTCCGCGTCGGTCGTCACCGGCCGGTGCACCGCGGCGCCGAGTTCCTGGCGATTGGGGGTGATCACGGTTGCGCCGCGATAAATACTGTAATCGTGCCCCTTCGGATCGACGATGACCGGTTTGCCGAGGTGGCGCGCGCGATCGATGATGGCGCGGATGACGCGGGGCGTCAGCATGCCTTTGGAATAATCGGACAGCACCACGGCGCCGCAATGCGGCAATGCCGCGTCGGCATGGGCGATCACCGCGGTTTCGCTCGCGGCACCGGCCGCATTCGCGGTTTCCCAGTCGGCCCGCATCAGATGCGCCGAGTGATGCTCGGAGACGAACCGCACCTTGCGCGTGGTATGGCGCCCACCCTCGATCACGAGGTGAGGCTCCACATTGCCTTTGAGTTTGGCGAAGGCGCCCTGCAGTGTGTGCGCCGCTTCGTCCTTGCCGATCAGCCCGACGAAGATGCAATGGGCGCCGAGCCCGGCGATGTTGCGTGCGACATTGCCGGCGCCGCCGATCTCGACTTCGCTGCGGGCGACAGCGAGCACCGGCGTCGGCGCTTCCGGCGAGATCCGCGTGACCTCGCCATAGACGAAGTCGTCGAGCATGAGGTCGCCGACGCAGAGCACGGTCTGCTTGGCGACGAGCTTGAGGGCTTCTTCAAAGTCGAACATGCGTGCTGCCGCTCTTAACTGCTGCCGGACCTAACTTTTAGTGATCGTGCTCAGCGATAGCGGTCGGCACGATCGAGAAAACATTCCACGTAGCGCTTCACCGCTGTCTCGAGCGGCGTGAAGTCGGCATTATAGCCGGCGCGCCGCAAATTGGCGCTCTCGGCCTGGGTGAAATACTGGTAGCTGCCGCGGATCGCAGCGGGCATGTCGACAAAATCGATGGCTGGCTTGCGGCCCAGGCCTGCGAACATCGCCGCCATCAGATCGCGGAAGCTGCGCGCCTGTCCGGTGCCGACATTGAAAATGCCGGATACCGCCGGCGTCTCCATGAGCCAGCGCAGCACGGCGATCGCGTCGTCCACATAGATGAAGTCGCGCTTCTGCTCGCCGTCGGCGATGCCGGGACGATGCGATTTGAACAGGTGGACGGTCTGGCCGGCTTTGGCCTCGTCAAAACGCTTGGCGACGAGGCTCATCATCTCGCCCTTATGATATTCGTTCGGACCGAACACGTTGAAGAATTTCAAGCCGGCCCATTGCGGCGGCATGCGGTCCTTGCGGCGCACGCGCTCGACCACAGCAACGTCGAAGGCATGCTTGCTCCAGCCGTACAGGTTCATCGGCTTGAACCGGCTAAGCTCGCCGCCCGACCAGTCGTCGGAATAGCCGGCTTCGCCATTGCCATAGGTCGCGGCCGAGGACGCATAAATGAACGGCGTGCAGGTCGCGGCGCACCAATCCAGGAGCCGCAGCGACAGCCGGAAGTTGTTTTCCATCACCGCGTCGCCGTCGATCGCGGTGGTCGACGATATGGCGCCGAGATGGATCACCGCGTCGAGCTTGCGGCCGTCGAGCCAGTCGTCAAGCCGCGCCGGCGGGATGAAATCGGCGATCTGACGGCCGGCGAGATTGCGCCACTTGCCGTCGCTGCCGAGCATGTCGTTGACGGCGATATCGGTGCGCCCGGCCTCGTTGAGGCTCGCGACCAGGTTCGAGCCGATAAAGCCGGCTCCGCCGGTGACCAATAACATCGAGGCTAAACCGCTTTAGGATTGATGGATTTTAGGGTCCTCACCCCGCTCCTTTGCCCCAGTCTTTCCCGCTCGGCAACAGGCGACGACAAGCCATCCTTTTAAAGAAATGAACTATTATTCTTTTCTATCGACAGGGCCCGCTGCGGAGATTTCCAAAGCCCGACTCGTGGCCGGTATAGTATGAGCAATCATGCAGACCGTGTCCGCCTACATCCTGGCCTTCAACGAGGCCGAAAAGCTCAAAGCCGCGGCGCAGAGCGTGCTGTGGGCGGACGAAATCGTCGTCATCGACTCCCACAGCACCGACGGCACCGCCGATATTGCCGCCGGGCTCGGCGCCCAGGTGGTCCAGGTCCCGTTCGATGGCTTTGGCGAGCTTCGCAATCGCGCCATCGAAGCCTGCCGCTGCGACTGGATTTTCAGTCTCGACGCGGACGAGCGCTGTACACCGGCCGTGCGAGACGAGATTCTGGCGCTGCTCGCCGTCGCGCCGCCGCTCGATGTCTACCGCGTGCCGCGCAAGAGCTTCATGATGGGACGCTGGATCCGCGGCTCCGGCTGGTATCCGAATTTCCGCCAGCCGCAGCTGTTCCGCAAAGGCAGCCTGCGCTACACCCTCGATCCGGTTCACGAAGGCTATGAGCTCCTCACCGCCAAGCCGATCGGCACACTGCGCAACGCGATCTGGCAATTGCCGTTCCGCAACCTCGCCGAAGTCTTGGCCAAGACCAACCGCTATTCCTCGCTCGGCGCGGCGAAGCTCGCCGGCAGGCGGGTGTCGATGGCCGGAGCCTTCGGCCACGGCCTGTGGTCCTTCCTCAAGCACTACATTCTCAAGCGCGGCTTCATCGACGGCTGGGCCGGTTTCGTCATTGCCTTTGGCAATTTCGAAGGCACGTTCTACCGCTACGCCAAGCGCTACGAAGAAATGCAGGCTTGGTCGCCGCCGCCGAGCGAACCGCTGCGGCGCGACGTGAAGTCCTGACAATGGCGCGCCTCCGGCTTCGATAGGCAATGGACCAGAATTCATACAGCGCAGTGGGACGCGACCGCCCCATTCTCGTCGTCCCTTATATGTGGATCGGCGACTTCGTGCGCTGCCATTCGGTGGTCAAGCTGCTCAACGCCCGCTTCCCCGGCCGCCCGGTCGATATGCTGGCGACGACGCTGTGCGCGCCGCTTGCCGATTATATGCCCGGCCTGCGTCAAGCCGTCGCCGCAGACTTGCCGCGCAGCCGCCTGGCGCTCACCGCCCAATTCGCTCTCGCCGATAGGCTCAAGCGTGAAGCTTACGGGTGCGCGCTCATTATGCCGCGGACCTGGAAGTCGGTGCTGGCGCCGTTCTTTGCCGGCATACCCGAGCGGACCGGTTTCGCCGGCGAAGCGCGATTTTTACTGCTCAACGACGTCCGCTTCGGTGAGCGGGCGCTGCCGCGCATGGTCGACCGTTGCGGCGCACTGGCGCTGCCGCGCGGCGTCGAGCCGCCGCCGCAATGGCCGTTGCCGGAGCTGAAAGTCCCGCGCCAGGAGATCGAGGCCTGGCGCAGGACGTTCGGCCTCGATGCCGTCAACCGCCCCATCGTGGCGCTGGCTCCGGGGGCGGTCGGACCGGCGAAACGCTGGCCGGCCGAAAGCTATGCCGCCTTGGCCAACCGGCTGCTTGCCGAAGGCTTTGCGGTCTGGGTGGTCGGCGGCCCCGGCGAAAAGGCGCTGGCGGCACAGATCGTCGGCACCGGTGCGGCACGCGATTTGACCGGGCATGATCTGCGCAACGCCATATTGGCGCTGGCGGCCGCCACGGCCGCAGTGTCCAACGATTCCGGCCTCCTGCATGTTGCGGCAGCACTCGGCACGCCGGCGATCGGTATTTTCGGCCCGACCAGCCCCTGGCATTGGGCCCCGCTCAATCCGCTGGCCGAAACCGTGCAAACGGTCGAAAATCTCCCCTGCCAGCCCTGCCACAAGCCGGTCTGCCGCCTCCTCCACCACCGTTGCATGCGCGATATTGCCCCGGATCAGGTGTTGGCGGCGACCCGCCAGGCGCTGGCCGCCACCATGTCGGCGGCCCAAAGTCAGCATCAGGGGCCGGCCGCTTAACCGAAGATTCGCCAAATCGCGGTAAGCCAAGCGAATTGAGAGCGAGTGCCTGACAATGACGATCCTGGTAACCGGCGGCGCCGGCTATATCGGCAGCCAGATGGTGCGCGAACTCACCGATGCCGGAGAGCCCGTCGTCGTGCTCGACAATCTCTCGACCGGGCATCGCTGGGCCGTGGCCGAGGGCGTGCCGCTCGTCGTCGGCGAGACCGGCGATCAGGCGCTGGTGACCCGGCTCATTCGCGACCACGGCGTCGATGCCATCATCCATTTCGCCGCCTCGATCGTCGTGCCGGATTCGGTGCGCGACCCACTCGGCTATTACCGCAACAACACGGCGAACTCCCGCGCGCTGATCGAATGCGCGGTCAAAAGCGGCGTGCCGCATTTCATTTTTTCCTCCACCGCGGCGGTATACGGCAATCCCAACGTCGTGCCGGTGGAAGAAGACGCGCCGACCGTGCCGATCTCGCCTTACGGGTGGTCGAAGCTGATGACCGAAATCATGCTCCGCGATGCGAGCCACGCGCACGACCTCCGCTATGTCATCTTGCGCTATTTCAACGTCGCCGGCGCCGATCCGCGCGGCCGCACCGGCCAATCAACCGCCAACGCGACACATCTGATCAAGGTTGCCGCCGAAGCCGCGCTGGGGCTGCGGCCGAAACTCGACGTCTTCGGCACCGACTATCCGACGCCGGACGGCACCTGCATTCGCGACTACATCCATGTGGCCGATCTCAGCCGCGCCCATGCCGATGCGCTGCGCTATCTGCGCTCCGGCGGCGCGCCGCTGACGTTCAATTGCGGCTACGGCCACGGCTTCTCGGTTCTCGATGTGATCGATACGGTGAAGAAGGTTTCCGGCGTCGGCTTCAAGGTGGAATACGCGCCGCGCCGCGAAGGCGATCCAGCGCGCATCGTGGCCGCCAGCGAACGTATCCGTGGCGCGCTCGGCTGGCGGCCGCGCTTCGACGATCTGGCGACGATCGTCTCCCACGCGCTCGACTGGGAGCGCGAACTCGTGGCCCGCCGCTCGATCGGTCAATTGCAAGGCGTGAGCGCGCCGAACGCTGCAGCGGCACCGATAAGCGCTGCCAAACGGCCCGCCTGACCGGCAGCGGAGTGGATTTGACATCCGCTGCGCCGCTGCCGCAAACGCGTGAAGCGAATATCAAATCCAAAAGCTCCACTAGGACTGATACTTGCTAGTGGTTCCTTTGATTCTAACGTTCGCATCATCGCCTGCGGAACCGGGATGCGAATGTTGGAATCGGCCCCCCAGGCTCGGCCCGAAATCATTCGTCGAATCAAGTACAAGAGACGAATCACTTGAAAATCCGCAGCTTCACGGGCATGAACGCGCGCCCATCGCTATTGCAGTGCAACGCGCGGGCGGGCACAACGGAGCGCCATGAAAACTGACACGCCCGGTTCCCCGGACGATTATTCGACCGTCGCCCTGATCCGCCGCCTGTTGCTGAACGAGGCGCTCAGACATTGGCCGCGCTATGCCTTCGCCTTTGGGCTGATGGGGATTGCCGCAGCCGCCACGGCGCTCACCGCCTATCTCCTCGGCACCATGACGAACGAGGCCTATGTCGACCATAATTTCCACGGCATCGTCGTCATCGGCCTGATCGCCATGGTGATCTTCACCGCCAAGGGCTTCGCCACCTACGGTTCGACCGTCATGCTGTCGTCGATCGGCAACAGCATCATCGCCGACAATCAGCGGCGCCTGTTCGACAAGCTGCTGCGCGAAGACATCGGCTTCTTTGCCGACCGGCATTCGAGCGAATTCATCGCCCGCCTCACCACCGGCGCCGCCGCCGTGAGCCAGGTGATCAATCTCCTCATCACCGCAATCGGCCGCGATCTGATGTCGCTCATCGGCCTGACGATCGTCATGGTGGTTCAAGATCCGATCATGGCGTTGGGCGGCTTCATCGGGGCACCGCCGGCGTTCTTTTTCTTGCGCAAGGTGATCCGGCGGGTGCGCAACATCGCCCGCATGCAGTTCAACGGCGGCACCCGCATCATCGAGACGATGCAGGAATCGCTGCAGGGCATGCGCATGGTGAAAGCCTTCGCGCTGGAAGACGAGATGCGGCGGCGGCTTCAGAAAAGTGTCGCCGAGGTCCAGCACGAGTCCAACAAAATGGCCCGGGTCGCCAACCGCGCCAGCCCGATGATGGAGATGCTCGGCGGCTTCACTGTAGCGCTGGCCACCATCTACGGCGGCTATCGCGTCATCGAGACCGGGGCCACGCCGGGCGAGTTCGTCTCCTTCATGGCGGCATTTTTGCTGGCCTACGAGCCGGCCAAGCGGCTGGCGCGGCTCAACATCGACCTCAACAACAACATGGTCGGGGTGCGCGTGCTGTACGAGGTGACCGACAGCCCGCCGGGCGAACCGAACGACGACGACCGCCCGCCCCTGCATCTGACCGACGCGCGGATCGAATTCGACGACGTGCATTTTGCCTATCGCGCCGAGACGCCGGTGCTACGCGGCATGAGCTTGGTCGCCCAGCCGGGCAAGGTCACGGCGCTGGTCGGTCCGTCGGGCGGCGGCAAATCGACGGTGCTCAACCTCCTGCTACGTTTCTATGAAGTCAAATCCGGCAGCGTGCTGATCGACGGCCAGAACATCGCCGCCGTGTCGCGCGGCTCGCTGCGGCACCAGATCGCCTATGTCGGCCAGATCGTGCATCTGTTCCGTGGCACGATTCGCGAGAACATCGCGCTTGGCAAGCTCGGCGCCAGCGAAGCGGAGATCGTCGCCGCGGCCAAAGCCGCCCACGCGCATGATTTCATCATGAGCTTCCCAGCCGGCTACGACACGCCGGTCGGCGAGGACGGTCTGCAGCTTTCCGGCGGCCAGCGCCAGCGCATCGCCATTGCCCTCGCACTGATCAAGAATGCGCCGATCATCCTGCTCGACGAGGCGACCGCCTCGCTCGATTCGGAATCCGAGCGGCACGTCCAGGAAGCGCTGGCGGACTTGTGCAAGGGGCGCACGACGCTGGTGATCGCTCACCGCCTGTCCACCATCACCCACGCCGATTGCATCCTGGTCGTCGAGCATGGGCTGATCGTGGAATCCGGCCGGCACGACGAATTGTTGCGCAAAGGCGGCCGCTATGCCGCCTTCTACCGGCTGCAGTTGCGCGAGCAGCCTCACCCCGCGCTTGAGCCGGTAGCGGCGTCCGGCTAGACGATCGGAATTATCTTGGATTGACCGGAACGGCGCATTCGCTATAAGCGCCCCGCCTTCCCACCGTCCTTCAACAAAAGAAATGCCGATGAAGACCGACGCCAAGAGCTATGTCATTCCGCAGCCGCCGCAGACCGTCATCCCGGTTGCCGGCACCGACAAAGCCTTCCCGGTGCGCCGGCTCTGGTGTGTCGGCCGCAATTACGTTGAGCACATCAAGGAGATGGGCAACGACGTGCGCGAGCCGCCGTTTTTCTTCGCCAAGCCGGCCGACGCCATCGTGCCGGACGGCGGCACGGTACCCTATCCGTCCTTGACCAAGGACATGCATCACGAGGTCGAGCTCGTCGTCGCGCTCAAGGGCGGCGGCCGCAACGTCCAGACCGAGCGGGCGCTCGACTGCATCTATGGCTATGGCGTCGGCATCGACCTGACGCGCCGCGACCTGCAGATCGCGTCCCGCGACATCAAGCGGCCATGGGAGATCGGCAAGGCGTTCGATCATTCGGCGCCGTGCGGGCCGCTCAGGCCGGCGAGCGAAATCGGGCACCCGTCGAAGGGCCACATCACGCTCAAGGTCAACGGCGAGCTGCGCCAGGACGGCGACCTCAACCAGATGATCTGGAACGTGCCGGAAATTATTTCCAAACTGTCGGAAATGGTCGAGCTGGCGGCGGGTGACATCATCTTGACGGGCACGCCGTCCGGCGTTGCCGCCACGGTGGCCGGAGACAAGATCGAGTGCGAGGTCGAGGGCGTCGGCAAGCTCACCGTGACCATCGGGCTGGCACTGAAATAAGTCGCCACTGCCCTAGGCGCAAAGCCGCAAAGTCGTATGCCCGCGCGGCGACAGCACAAGCACAGCCGATTTTGCGGCAAGTCTTTTGCGGCAAGTCTTTTGCGCCAAGTCAAAGCGCCGTCACACGAGGCTGCCCATAAAGGCCAGCGTCGCACGATGATTCGTGGAACTTGCACAGATTTCTCGCGTTAAGACGGTGCCATAAACTGATTGGAGTTCGCTATGGGCGCCCGCCGTATCACATTGCGCGTTCAACCCCCGGTGCCGTACGGGGACGTTGCGTTGGTGCCGGCGATCCTGAGCGGACGGCCGGAAGCTGACATGGGGCGCGCCATGGCCGCAGCACTGGCCGACATCGAGGCCCCAACGGCGGCCGATGTCTACAATCGCCTGCGCCAAGCCTTTCCACTGGCGCCGTTGAGCGCGCGGGTGGCGGCGCTGTCGACGCTGATGGAGCGCATCCGGCGGCCGGCGCATTAGGCCTGTTTGCTGAAGCTGAAGCTGAAGCTGAAGCTGAAGCTGAAGCTGAAGCCTCAGAGTCCGAGGTAAGCGCTTCGCACCCTGTCGTCAGCGAGAAGTTCGGCGCCGGTCCCGCTTAGCGTGATCCTGCCGTTTTCCAGCACATAAGCGCGGCTGGCCAGCTTGAGCGACAGCGCCACATTTTGCTCGACGACAAGACAGGTGACGCCGTCGCGGTTGAGATCACGAACGATGTCGAGGACGCTAAGGGCGATGGCGGGCGCCAGGCCGAGCGAAGGCTCATCGAACATGATCAGCTCCGGCGCCCCCATCAGACAGCGCGCGATCGCGAGCATCTGCTGCTCGCCGCCCGACAGCGTGCCGGCCGGCTGGCGCGCGCGTTCGGCCAGTCTGGGAAACAGCGCAAAGACGCGGTCGCGATTCTTCGCCCGCATGCCGCGAGCGCGCGGCAGGATGGCGCCGACGTCGAGATTCTCCTCGACCGACAAGGTCGGGAACACCTGCCGGCCCTCCGCCACCTGGCCGATGCCGAGATCGCAGACGCGGTAGCTCGGCCAGCCGGAAATATCGACGCCGCGATAGGATATGCGGCCGCGCGTCTGCCGCTGCATCCCGGCAAGCGCGCGGATGAGCGTGGTCTTGCCGGCGCCGTTGGCGCCGACGATGGCGACCAGCGCGCCGTCCGCAACCTCGAGCGACACACCGTCGAGCGCCTGCGCGTCGCCATAGAACACGTCGAGGTTTTCGACGGTCAGCATTACGCCGCTCCCAGCTCGTGATGCGACTGGCCGAGATAGGATTGCACCACGGCTGGATCCCGCACCACCGCCTCCGGCGTGCCTTCGGCAATGACCATGCCGTGGTCGAGCACGAGCACGCGCGAAGCCAGCGCCATCACCGCGCGCATGACGTGCTCGATCAGAAGTATGGTGACGCCGGTCTCGCGGTTGAGCTCGCGCAACGTCGCGACCATGCGGTCGGTCTCGGTCGGCCGCAGCCCGGCCATTACTTCGTCGAGCAGCAGCAGGCGCGGGCCGGTGGCCAAAGCGCGTGCGACTTCGAGACGCTTGCGGTCCGGCAGCGTCAAGGTCGCGGCGCGCTGGCGCCGCTTGTCGAACAGATCGAGCCGCCGCAACAGCGCATGCGCGTGCTCACGCGCAGCACCGACGTCGCGCCGGTGCAGGAGCGCGCCGACGATGACATTGTCCTCGACGCTCAAGGCCGGAAACGGCCGCACCAGTTGAAAGGTGCGGGCAATGCCGCGCCGGCAGATCGCGTCGGCCGGCAAGCCGCCGATCGGCGCGCCGGCAAAAACGATGCTGCCGCCATCGGGCCGCGCCGCGCCGGCGATCATGTTGAACAACGTCGTCTTGCCGGCGCCGTTCGGGCCGATCACCGCGAACAGCGCCCCTTCGGTCACCTCGAAGCTGACGCCGTCGACGGCGAGCAGCCCGCGAAAGCGCTTGCTGACTGCGGCGACCGACAGCAGCGCGGTCATGGGGTCTGCTCCGCGATGCCGCAGCGTCGCGCCAGCCACGGCCAAATGCCCTCGGGCAGCGCAGCGACGACCAGCAACAGACAGACGCCGTAAAACACCTGTTCGGCCCCAGGCATGTCGATGCCGAGCGCGGTGAGCGCGCCGTTGAGCGATTCGGCAAGACCGGTGAGAACGAAGGCGCCCAGGATCGGGCCGAACAGCGTGCCGACCCCGCCGATGATCGGTCCGAGAATCATCTGGATCGATTGGGAAATGTTGAAGACCTGCTCCGGAAACAGGTTGTTGTAGAAAAACGCATAGAAAACGCCGGCGAACGACGTGACCACGGCGGAAATCATGACCGCGAACATCTTGTAGCGGAAGGTCGCAATGCCGGCGGCGCGGGCGGCTTCCTCGTCCTCGCGGATGGCGAGCCAGAAATAGCCGATCCGACTTTTCAGCAACATGCGGCATAGCACCAACGCGGCAAGCGTCGCGGCGAGGATCACGTAATAGAACATCGTCGGATCGCCGCGCAGCCGCCACAGATCGTTATGAGTGAATTGCGCGACCGGCAGAAACAGTCCCGCGGCGGCGTTGACGATGGCGAGATGGTCGAAGCCGATGCGCGCGAATTCGGCGAAGGCGATGGTGAGGATGGCGAAATAGACGCCAGTCACGCCGAAGCGAAAGGCGAGAAAGCCGATGACGGCGCCGCAGGCCGCGGCAGCGGGGGCGACGGCGAGGAAACCGAGCCATGGAGCGATGCCGTAGCGGATGAAAAGGGCAGCCGAGATATAAGCGCCGAGCCCGGCATAAAGCGCGTGGCCGAGCGACAGCTGGCCGGCAAAGCCCATCATGATGTTCCAGGCTTGGCCGGTGTATGCCAGATAGAGGATGAGAATGAGAACCGTGATCAAATAATCGTTGACGATCCAGGGCGCGACGAGGAGCGCCGCGAGCAGGAGCCCCAGCGCGATCACGGTCCGGCGCGACAGACCGTCGGTCAGGCCCGCTGCCATGCCGGCCATTACGCGGCCCTCTTGCCGAGCAAGCCTTGCGGCCGGAACAACAGCACCAGCACCAGGATGCCAAAAGCGAACATGCTCTTGGCGGACGGCGTGAACAACAGCCCGGCGAGCGCCTCGGTCAGTCCGATCAGAATGCCGCCCAGAAGCGCTCCCGCCATCGAGCCGAGGCCGCCGGTAATGACGATGACGAAGGCCAGCAGCGTGTAGGTCGGACCAATCATCGGTGTGACGTCGACGATCAGCGTCATCATGACGCCGGCCGCGCCGACGCAGGCCGCACCGATGCCGAACGTGAGCGCGTAGAGCCGGTTGACATTGAGTCCGACGACCAGCGCGCCGGTATAGTTGTCAGCGCAGGCGCGGATCGCCGTGCCGATGAGCGTGAAGCGGAAGAACACGAACAACAAGACTGCGACCGAAATCGCGGCGGCACCGGCGTAGACTTTCGACGCATCGACGATCAGTGGACCGAATTGAAAGCTGTCGAAGGCGTAAGCCGTTTGTACCGTGCGGGCATCCGGGCCGAAGACGATCAACAGCACGTTGACGATAATGATGGCAACCGCCACTAACAGGAGAAACTGGCTGTGTTCCGGCCTGGTAATGAACGGGTTGATCAGCCCGGACTGCAACGCATAGCCGAACACGAACATTACCGCCGCGATCGGCACCATCATGATCAGCGGATCGAGATGAAAGGTTGAAAACAGCACGACCGCGAGAAACATCGCGATCGACATCATCTCCCCATGCGCAAAATTGACGACCCGGATCACGCCGAAGATGACGGAGAGACCAAGCGCCATCAGGCCGTAGACCAGCCCCGTTAGAATGCCGCTGACGGCAACGTTCAGATAGACGTCAAACGGCACCGGTCGGGCTCAAGCGCGGCTCTGATAAGGCTTCAGCGGCCATTCCGGCCTGGCGTTGGCGGCCTCCTTCGGCGCCACCACAACCGGCTTGCCGTTGCGGTTCTGCATCCCGCCGTCCTTCACTTTCATATTCTGGCCCTTGGCGTCGAACGCGATACCGCCGCCGATGCTGGCATTGTCGGTGATATTGGTGGAGCGGATGGCGTCGGCCAATTGCTTCGGATCGGTCGATCCGGCGCGCTTGTAGGCGTCGGCCGCCACCAGCAGCGCCTCGAACGTATAGACGTGATTGGTGTTCAGGTTGACGCCCGGATAGGTCTTGGCAAGCGCCGCTTCGAGCTGTTGGGCGAGCTTCTTGTTCGGATCGAACCACGGCGCGAAGCTCAAGGGGCCGTCCGCCAGCTTGCCCAGCGTCTTGAAATATTCGTCCTCGTACCAGCCGGGGCCCATGCTCATGATGGCCTGCGGGGTCCAACGCTGCTTGACCAGTTCGCGCGTGATCAGCATCGCGTCGTTGAGCCGGCTGACGACAAGCAACGCGTCGGGATTACTGGCCTTGGCTTTGGTCACCTCGACGGAGAGGTCGTGTGCCGCGGGATCGTAAGAAATTTCGTCGAGGATCTTATAAGGCATGTCGAACTTCGGCATCAGGAAGTTGATGCCCTTTGACATCGCGGTGCCGAAGGTGTCGTTGACGTGCATGAAGACGACCGTCTTCGGCGACTGGCCGACCGCGGCGAATACTTCCTTCTGATCGGTGAAGGCATCGCTCAAGATCATGCCCGCGGTAGGAAAATTGCGGAACACGAATTTGTAGCCCTGCTCGGTGAGTTGCGGCGCAGCGGCAATGTTGACGATCAGCGGCACGCCATTCTGCTCGGCGACTTGCGCGATCGCCAGCGTCTGGCCGGAATCGAAAGCGCCGACCAGGCACTGGGCGCCGTCGCTGATCATCTTTGCGGCACGCGCGCGGGCAGTTTCGACGCTGGACTCGGTGTCGCCGTCCATGATCGACAGTTCGGGCAGGCCGAGCGATTTGAGGATCGGCGCGGCGATAGCGACGCCGCGCTGGCAATCCTGGCCGATTCCGGCCTCGAAACCCGAACGCGGCAGCAGCACCCCGACCTTGAGCGGCCCGCCCTGCGCGCGGCCGATGGCCGGCGCGGCCAAACTGGCGACCGTGACGGCGGCGCCGGTAATAACATGACGGCGATTGGGCCTTAGGCGGTTGAATGGCATGGCGTCCCTCCTCAAATTTTCTAGGATGCTAGAAAACACGTGTCCCGGCCGCAAGTCGAGTCATGGGCCAAATAGCGACCTCGCCGCCGCGGCGATGCCCAGGAGCCTGCGGTCCTGTCCATTGCGCGCGATCAGCATCAAACCTACCGGCATTTTGCCGGCCGGCACCGGCAAAGGCAGCGATATCGCGCACAGATCAAAGAAATTGACGATCGATGTATTGCGCAGCACGGCCGCATTGCGGGCGGCAAAGACTTTCGGGTCTTCGACTTCGGCGATGGTGGGAGCGACAATGGATGTCGTCGGCATAATGAGCGCATCGAGCGCCTGGAGCTGCGCGTCCATGGCGGCGACGAGCCGTCCTCGTTCCCGCATCATCCAGACATAATCCTGCTGCGGCACCGCGCAGCCGCGCTCAACCCGCAGGCGGACATTGGGGTCGATATCGGCAGCACGGCGCGCCATGCGGTCGCGATGAATGGCGCAGGCCTCCGGCGGCGAGACGCCGCCCTTGGCGTTGACAGCATTCATGTCGTCGAACAACGGCACAATCTCGTGGTTGACGCGCACGCCGGCACGCTCCAACCGCGCGATCGCGGAGACGAAAGCGGCGGCGACGGCATCATCCAGGCGGTCGAGCGGCAGACCTTCGGCAACCCCGAACGACAGCCCGCGAAGTGCGATCGTTTCGATCGGCGTAAACTTCTCTCCGGCCATGACCGCGTCAGCTTTGGCGCAATCCTCGACGCTGTTGGCGATCGGCCCTACCGAGTCCAGCGTCTTGCTCAAGGGAAAGGCGCCGGCGGTCGGGATGCGTTGCCGGCTGGGCTTGAAACCGACCAGTCCGCAAAGCGCTGCCGGCACGCGCACCGAACCGCCGGTGTCGGTGCCGATGGCGATGTCGCATAAGCCGTCGGCGACGGCGACGGCGGCGCCCGAAGACGAGCCGCCGGGCACGCGGCTGCGGTCGCGGGGATTGCCCGGGGTGCCGAAGTGCGGGTTGGCGCCAATGCCGGAAAAGGCGAACTCGGTCATGTTAGTCTTGGCGACGATCACGGCGCCAGCCGCCCGCAGCCGCCGCACCACCGGCGCATCGGCGCTTGCCGGCGCCGCCTCCTCGGCGAGGATTTTGGAGCCAGCGCGGGTGACTTCGCCGGCGACATCGAACAGGTCCTTGATGCTGACAATCGCGCCGTCGAGCGGACCAAGTGAACCGCCCCCCGCCGCCCGGGTATCGGCGGCATCCGCTGCGGCGCGGGCTTGCTCCGAATAAACCGTGAGACAGGCGCGGGCCCCCTCGCCATTCGGATCGGCAATGCGGGAGAGCGCCTGTTCAACGCGATCGCGGCAGGTTCGAACGGTCATGGACGCTCCGGCAGGTGAGTGGCCGCGGTCAGCGGAAGGCTGTTGGCTTGGCGCTATTGCAGATTTGGCGTCAAAATTGCCATATCATCGGCAGAGTCAAAACACGAACAAAGGCCCGAAAAAAGGAATTTCACCATGGCAGATGCGCGGCCGAGCGTCTCATTCATCGGCTTCGGCGAAGCGGGCCAAGCGATCGCCGCGGGACTGCGCGACGAGGGCGTGGATCGGATCGCGGCATGGGACATCCTGTTTCCGCAAAGCGGTGGCGACAGGTTGCGGCAGGCTGCGGCGGCAAGCGCCGTCCGTTGTGCCGCTTCGGCCGCCGATGCCGTGCGCGGCGCCGACCTGATCGTTTCGGCGGTCACCGCGGCATCGAGCCTCGAGGCCGTGCGGTCGATCAAGGCGCATCTTGCCGGCAAGCCCTATGTGCTCGACATCAATTCGGTCTCACCGGGCCGCAAGCAAGAGACCACAAAACTTCTCGGCGATGCCGCCCGCTATGTCGACGTCGCCGTGCTGGCGCCGATTCATCCGGCGCGGCACAAGACGCCGATGCTGATTGCCGGGCCCGACGCCGAGGCGATTGCGCCGGTGCTGACCTCCCTCGGCATGCGCGCAAGCATCGCCGGTAATGAAATCGGCGCCGCCGCCGCGATCAAGATGGTGCGCAGCGTCATGATCAAGGGCATCGAGGCGCTGACGCTGGAGTGCTTCCTCGCCGCCGCGCGCGCCGGCGTGATCGACGAAGTCGCCACTTCGATGAAGAACAATTATCCCGGCCTCGATTGGGCGAAGATCGTGCCCTACAATCTGGAGCGCATGGCAAGCCACGGCGAACGCCGCGCCGCCGAGATGGAGGAAGTCGCCGAGACGCTGCGCGAACTCGGCGTCGAGCCGCTGATGACGAACGCCGCCGTCAAGCGCCAGCGCGAGATGGGCCAGATCGGCAGCCAGCAATCTGTGCGCAGCTCGCTCGAGGCCGGCCGCGCCGCCATGCTCGGCGCCATCAGCGCCGCGGCGCGCGATCGGCATTGATGGCGGCGAAGGCTTTGCTCAGCGCCGCCGGCCCTTGCGCCGCTCGCGCGGCGTCACCCGTGACGGTTTCGGCATCCGTCGCCGCGACGGCTTGGTGGCACTGCGCCGGGGCGGCATGCCGCCGGCGGCTTGGAGCCGCATGGTCCAATATTCCCAGGTCCGATTGACGACATTGGGCAGGCCATTGAGCGTGCTGGCGAGCTTGACCTCGCCGGGATAGAGCGGCTCGGGCGCGCCCAGCGCCATCGCGCGCAATTGATAATCGGCGTTCTGGCAGATGAAGATCGAGCGCGACACCAGCTCGCGCAAGTTGCCGCCAACCACAGTGGCACCATGGCGATTCATCAGCACTGCCGGGTGGCCGCCGAGCGCTTTCGCCAGCGATAGCCCCTCCTCCGGCTTCACCACCAGGAGATTGGTGTCGCCGAACTCCTCGTGCTGATCCCAAAACGGCATGTGTTGGCCGGCCGCAGCGCCAAGGTGAAACACCGGCACAATCGGCTTGCCGGCGATGGCGAACGGCATCACCGCCGGCGCGTGGTGATGGCACACCGCCATCACGTCGGGCCGCGCCTGATAAATGCAGCCGTGAATGACCCGCTCGGCATAGAGCTGCACTTTGGGCAGGCGCAGCGGCTCGGAATCGAGCGTGTATTCCAGGATATCGTCGGGCTCGATCAACAGCGGCGAACGCGACCGGGACAACAAGTAGCGGCCGGGATCGCTCGGATGGCGCACGCTGACATGGCCGAAGGCGTCGAGCACGCCCTCGTGAGCGAGGATACGGTTGGCGAGCGCCAATTCCTCCATCAAGTCGGTGATCTTGTCGGGCACAATTTTCCCCTGTTTGGCTTCATTCTTGGTGGGTCGTCAGCTATTTACACCACAAGCGGCCCTGTCGCTCGACAAAGTGGCATTGGCCGCTTTCGAAAGCCGACGTCGTTTGACGCACCGCCGCCTCACGCCTCGCGGTCGCGATGCGAAATCTCGATGACGCGGGCCCGCGCGGCGAGCTGGTCGACCAAAGCATCGGCCTTGGTCTTGTTGGCGGCGTCGAGATTGGCGTCCCATTCGTCGAAGAGGTAGATCTCGGCATCGGTCTCTTCGACAATTTCCTGCAGCGACTTCAGCTGCCGCTCCCCCGAGGAGAAGCCGAGCTTCTGATCCATTGTTTCCTCGACAACGTGTTCGTCCTCCTCGTCGCCCTCGACCTCGACCGGCACCACACCGCCGGCGAATTGGAACGCCAGGCGGTCGGTAGTCGGCCAGTAAAACGCCCGCTTGCCCATCTCGGTCTTCAAACTCGCCAACAGCGAGGATTTGCCGCTGCCGTTACCGCCGCGCACATTAACGCGCCCGATCGGCTGTGAAAGCGCGATGCGCATCGCGTCGCCGAGCGACGACACCACATTGGCGTGGTCGCCCTCGCGCAACACCAGTCGGTCGAAATGGATGCGCTTGTCGAAATCGGGGTCGGGCTGCGGCAGCATGTTCGCGGCGACGCCGCCGAACCGCGTCCAAATGGCGACAAAATCGTTCCAGCCGGAGGCGAGAAGATGCAACTCGTAGGTCATCTCTATCTGCCGCGGCAGCGTGGTCGCCAGTCCGACCAGCAGCACCGTGTTACCGACATTGCTCATGGCCACCACGCTGATCGTGGCAAAAACGATGGCGAGGCTGACGATGCCGCTCATCGCGCTCATGCCTTCGCGGGCGACGATGGCGCGAATCTGCGCGACCAGGCCTTCGCGCAGCCTGGTCTTGAAGCCGGACAGCCAGAGCCGCAGATTATAGCGGTTACCTGAAAAAACGTTGTCCCAAGCAGTATAGCCCTGCGCGGTGACGCGGTTATTCATGCGCTGGTTTTCCAGATAGGTGTGGGTAATCGGCTTCTGCAGCACCCACTGCATCAACAACAGCGCGCCGAAGGCGCCGACATAGGCGAACGGCAGGCTCGGATCGATCTCAGCGCCGAGCACCAGGGCATTGAAAACCAACCCTAGGAAAAGCTTCAAGGCGAACTCAAGCTCATACATCACGTTGAAGAAGCACTGGAAGGTTTCGCCGGTCAGAAACGGCTCGGCCTGCTCGCGTGCGATTTTTTCGTTGAGCAGCTCGACCTTGCCGCGGTTCTCGCGCGCGAACCGCAGCATGAATTTGCCGAAGCCGCGGTAACCGGCTTGCTCGGCGAAAATCCAGCTGATGACGCCGACCACATAAGAAGTCGACTGTGCAGTGAGAATCCAGACCAGGTCCGTGAGCAGAAACTCACCGACCGCGACGCGGCGGCCCGCATTGATGACGAACCAGGTGGTCGCGGCCGCCAGCATGGCCTCGACCACCATCAGCGTCACCATGACGAACAGCGACGGCGAGAGCAGATAGCGTGCCAGTTCGAAGCGTGAAATCTGCTGCGGTCTCATGGATGCCTGGATTTGAGGACGGGAAAAGGAGTCTGGGACGGCCCAGTGTAAAGGCATCCGGCCGCAAGTGTAAGCACGGCGACACTGCGGCGCGGGCTAAATTTACCATCGCAGTCAAGCGTTTCGGGTTACGGCGCGACGCAGAAGGTATAATTTCGGCTGGTTCATGGGCGGCTGACGGCGTAATTTG
>JBAQHW010000460.1:0-6987 GCA_049288525.1 Xanthobacteraceae bacterium | reverse complement strand
GGCAAAAGGACAGCCAGACCGGCAATAAGAGTGCGAAGCGTGGCTGTACCATCAAGCTATGCCGAAGAGTGAAGTGGTGCCCAGGGGCGGAATTGAACCACCGACACCTGCATTTTCAGTGCAGTGCTCTACCAACTGAGCTACCTGGGCCTAAACCATGATCCGATGAGGTTGAATCGGATCGTGGGCTAGAATTATTCGATGGAGCGTAATCTTTTCGAAAAACCGGCACTACTTTTCCGGATCATGCTCCAGGGGCGGGCTTATAAAGGCTTGGTTTTGCGCTGTCCATCATCCGCAAGGGTCCCGTTGCCGGCAGGCTTTGACCGCAGAAGCGGCGTTGGGCGGCCAATCAACAGTCCTCGGCCTCGCTGCGCCGTTCGTCCTCTTCCTCGTCTTCCGTCACCGGTACCGCATAGACCCCGGATAGCCAGCGGTTGAGATCGACGTCAGTGCAGCGTTTTGAGCAAAACGGGCGGAACAATCCGTCCACCGGCTTGCCGCAGATCGGGCATTTCGGGCGTTTGGTCCTATCCGCCATGACGGCAATATGGGGCCGGCGCCCGGCGGTGCCAGCGTCAGGCGATGTTCAGCCAGCCGAAATGGATGGGATAGCCTTCGCCGGCCAGAAGCGTCGTGGTCTCATAGAGCGGCAGGCCGACGAAGTTGGAATAGGAGCCGACGATCTTGACCATAAAGCTTCCGGCGATGCCCTGCGCGGCGTAGCCGCCGGCTTTGCCCCGCCATTCGCCGGACGCCAGATAGGCCTCGATGTCCTGGTCGGACAGCCTTTTGAAGCGCACCCGGGTTTCGACGTAACGGTGCCGGAACGTCTCCTTCGGCGTCACCAGCGATACCGCAGTATGGACGCGATGATTGCGTCCCGAAAGCAGCCGCAGGCACTGCGCCGCTTCGTCGAGCAATTCCGCCTTGGGCAGAATGCGGCGTCCGACCGCGACGATGGTGTCGGCGGCGAGGATATACGCGCCTTTGAGCTCTTCATCGATACGCACCATGGCGAGCGCGGCTTCCGCCTTTTCCCGCGCCAACCGCGTGGCGCAGGCGCGCGGCAACTCGCCTCGCTTCGGCGTCTCGTCGATGTCGGTCGGGCGCAGCGCATCGGGCTCGATGCCGACCTGATTGACCAGCGAGAGTCGGCGCGGCGAGCCCGAAGCGAGCACGAGTTTGGGACGGCCAATCATTTGAACCGGTAGGTAATCCGGCCCTTGGCCAGATCGTAGGGCGTCATTTCCACCAGCACCTTGTCGCCGGCCAACACGCGAATGCGGTTCTTACGCATGCGTCCCGCGGTGTGAGCGATGATTTCATGTTCGTTCTCGAGCTTGACGCGGAAGGTGGCGTTCGGAAGCAGTTCCGTCACGACACCGGGAAATTCCAAGAGTTCTTCCTTCGTCATTCGCTTCCCGGAAATGTTGCGTCGCGGCCGCGACCGTCCTCGGCGGTCACCAAAATTGGCGCGAAAACTAGCGGATGATGGGGCACTTCACAACCACCGCGGCGGCGGGTTTTTGCAACCCGGTCTCCGCGCCGGATGGGGTCACTCTTTACCTGTGCCGCGGACGACGAAACGCTCGCGGATGCGCGCCAAAAGCTGATCGCGGACTTCGCGATAGGCGTTGAGCTGCTGTTCGCGGCTGCCCTCGACCGCGGTCGGATCCGGCGTCGGCCAATATTCGACGTCGATACCGCTCATCCGGGTGAGTTCGAGCGCCCGGTGATGCGCTTCCGGCGCCAGCGTGACGATCAGGTCGAAATTCAGCCCCTGCCACTCCTCCAGCTCCTCGACAGTGATTGGCTTGTGCCGCGATATATCCAGGCCGATTTCAGCCATGGCGGCGACCGCGAAGGCATCGGGTTCACCCTTGCGGACGCCGGCCGAAGCGACGTAGACCGCGCGTCCGAAGATCTGGCCGAACAGCGCCGCCGCAATCGGCGAGCGCACCGCATTGCGGCTGCAGGCGAATAGTACGGCCAGTGGCGGCCTCGCTGCCGGCGGCATCAGGCCCTCAGCCCTTCCAATATAAAACCGTGATCAGCGTGAACAGCCGCCGCGCCGTATCGAAGTCGACATCGACCTTGCGCTTGAGCCGATCCACCACCAGCTGCGAGCCGTCGTCGTGCAGCGCGCGCCGAGCCATGTCCAAAGCCTCTATGCGGTCCGGCGTCGCCGTGCGGATGGCGGCGTAATAGCTGTCGCAGACGACGAAGTAATCTTTGACGATGCGGCGGAACGGCACCAGCGACAGCATATGGGCGATGACCGGCGTGCCGTCGGTCAGCCGGATGTCGAACACCAGACGATTGCCGCTGATGCCGAGCTGCAGCGTATAAGGCCCGCGATCGTCGCCGACCGGGCAGAATTTATTGTCTTGAATCAGGTCGTAGATCGCCACCCGCCGCTCGTGCTCGACGTCGTCATTGGAGCTGCCCAGCGAAGCTTCGTCGATCGTGACCGCGGCGAGGCGGCCGGCATCGTTTTTTGCTGGGCTCTTCCGCGCCATCAACGATTGAGCCGTATGGCAACGGAGCGGGCATGGGCTTCCAGCCCCTCCGCTCGGCCGAGCACGATTGCCGCGCCGGCGAGCGCGCGCAACTGCTCCGGGCCGCATTTGAGGATCGAGGTGCGCTTCATGAAATCGAGGACGCCGAGCCCGGACGAAAAGCGTGCCGAGCGCGCCGTCGGCAGCACGTGATTGGAGCCTGCGACATAATCGCCGATCGCCTCCGGCGTATGGGCGCCGATGAAGATGGCGCCGGCATTGCGGATGCCGGCGGCGAGCCGCTCGGCGTCGGCGGTGGCGATTTCCAGATGCTCCGGTGCGACCGCGTCGACCAGCGGCACTGCCTCATCGAGAGTTCGGACCAGGATTACCGCACCGAAATCCCGCCACGAGGCGCCGGCGACTTTGCTGCGCTCCAGCCGCTTCAACTGATCCTCGACTGCGCGCTCCGTCGCGGCCGCGAGCGCGGCATCGTCGGTGATCAGGATCGCCTGCGCGCTGGCGTCGTGCTCGGCCTGCGCCAACAGATCGGCGGCGATCCAGTCGGGATTGCCGGTGCCGTCGGCAATGATCAGGACCTCGGACGGGCCGGCAATCATGTCGATGCCGACTTTGCCGAACACGATGCGCTTGGCGGCTGCCACATAGGCATTGCCCGGTCCGACAATCTTCGCCACCGGCGCGATGGTTGCGGTGCCGTAAGCGAGCGCGGCGATCGCCTGCGCGCCGCCGATGCGGAAAATTTCGTCAACGCCGGCGAGCTTGGCCGCCGCCAAGACCAGCGGATTGAGTGCGCCGCCGGGCGCTGGGACCACCATCGCGATCCGCGGCACGCCGGCGACCTTGGCCGGCACCGCATTCATCAGCACCGAGGACGGGTAGGCGGCGGTGCCACCGGGCACGTACAGACCGACCGCCTCGATCGCACTCCAGCGGGTGCCAAGCTCGACACCGAGCGCATCGATAAACCGATCGTTCTGCGGCACCTGGCGGCGGTGATAGGTCTCGATACGGCTGCGGGCGAGCTCGAGCGCGTCAAGCGCATCGCGGCTGCATGCCGCAACCGCAACGGCAACCTCGTCCGCGGTTACTTTCAGCGCGACGCGGTCGAGGTCGAGCTTGTCGAATTTGCGGGTGTATTCCTTGACGGCCGGGTCGCCGCGCGCGGCGACGTCGTCGACAATGGCGCGCACGACGGCTTCGACATCGGCCGCCGCCTCGCGTTTGGTGTCGAGGAACGCGCGAAATCTTGCGGCAAAATCGCCGGACCGAATATCGAGGTGAATTGCCATAGACCCGAACCGACTGCGCGTGGCGGCGGCGCCAGCTTTTGTCTCCGCCGGCGCGGTGAGTAGCAGTCCTCTGTAATTATAACAATTCTAATATTGTGTTTTTTGGATTGACAAAAAGTCCGTTGTTCCCCAACTCCCTAGGTGATCACTGCACGGCCTATATCAAGGTGTCTGCTATCGATGTCAGCGCGCGCGATCGAAACGTTCGGCGGGAGGCTCGGACCGCTCTTTGCAATAGCCGTGATGCTGGCATTGTCGGCGTCTGCGGCACGCGCGGACGCGGTCAAGCTTTCGATCACGATCAAAGATCAAAAATTCGATCCCGCCGAGCTGCACGCTCCGCCCGGCCAGATCATCGCGATCGCGGTCAAGAATCTCAATCCGATCGTCTCGGAATTCGAAAGCGCCGATCTGCACTTCGAGAAAATCGTTCCGGCCGGGGGCCAGGGCGTCGTTTACGTGCGCCCGCTGCAGCCGGGCCGCTACAATTTCTACGACGATTTTCATCATGCAACGCAGGGCTACCTGGTGGTGCCATGATGTGTCCTGAGGCGATTCCGTAGACGTGCAATGAAAGTGGTGTGAGGTTTTCAGTGCTTGCCGCGCTTCTGATCGTGTTCCGCGAGGTTTTCGAGGCCGGCCTGGTCGTCGGCATCGTCATGGCCGTGACGACCGGCGTCGCCGGCCGGACGCTTTGGATCTCCGGGGGCGTCGTCGCCGGCGTACTCGGCGCCTGCCTGGTGGCGTTATTTACCAGCGGTCTGTCGAATCTGTTCGGGGGCAGCGGCCAGGAGGTGTTCAACGCCGGCATTCTTGGTTTCGCGGTGCTGATGCTGACCTGGCACAATGTCTGGATGGCGCGGCACGGCCGGGAACTGGTGGCCGAATTGCGCGCCGCCGGCGAGGCGGTGGCCGCCGGGTCGAAATCGCTTCTGGCGCTCGCTATCGTTGTCGCCATCGCGGTATTGCGCGAAGGCTCCGAAGTCGTGCTGTTTCTCTACGGCGTCGCCGCGGCGCAGGGCGGCGCCAGCTGGTCCATGGTCGCCGGCGGCTTCATCGGCCTGATCCTCGGCTCATCGGTGTGTCTGATGACCTATCTCGGTCTCATCACCATTCCGACGCGTTATCTGTTCGGGGTGACCAGCGCCCTGATCGCGCTGCTTGCCGCGGGGATGGCGGCGCAGGCGATCGCTTTTCTCGAACAGGCCGACATTCTCACGGCGCTCGACGAGACGGTATGGGATACGTCCTGGATCTTGAGCGATTCCAGCTTCTTGGGCCGGGCGCTCCATACGCTGATCGGCTATGTCGATCAGCCGACCGCGATGCAGCTCGTTGTCTACCTGGCAACACTCGGCACCATCGTCGTCTTGATGAAGCTTTTTGCGAGCCCGCCGGTGCGGCAACCGCGCACCGCATGACGCTGTCCGTTTGCGATCGCTAACTTTGCGCTAGCCGATGGACGCGATCAGGCCGATGCCCGACCGCCGGCGAAATGGTCGGGACAAATAGCGACGGCCGATACGTCGCCAAGATCGGCAAGTTCCGCCTCCAGGCATTCGACGTCGAGGCGGATGATGCCGCCGCCGGAGAAGATCAGCGATACCACGCCGGCCGGCGCGTCGGTTTCGGAGAATTCGACGGCAAGAAGATTAAGCAGCGTGTTCTTGTGGGCTTGATCGAGGTTGCGGCATTTGCAGGCATTGACGCGCTCGAAGCGCAGGGCGGTCCGGCAGCGTCGGTAATGCGCCTTCTGTCCGTTGCCGTCGACCGCGCTCATCCAGTCGAAACGATTGACCGCCATCACGAAGCGGTGGTCGCCCGGTTGCCAGAAAATGTCGCCGACCTTGACCGCGGCATCCTGCAGGTGCGCCGAAATGACGGCCACATCGTCGGTGTCGAGAGCGACGAGCTTTAATTCGTCCGTACACGCGTTCATCGGTCGCCCCAATCTGTCCGTCCGCCTCCGCTAGTTTGAAAGTTAGGGAGCGAGCCCTTTGGCCGCAAGTGCTTGGGCAGCAAGTCTTTGGGCAGCAAGTCTTTGGGGCAGCAAGTCCTTGCGGCGCCCGGCATTGTCTAAAATGCAGCGTCTAAAACGCGACGCAGGCGGGCCGGACGATGACGCCGACAGAGCGCTGATGGAATTCGCTCTTATAAGCCTTCACCGCCGCATCGAGCCGGGCCTGGTCGCCGCCGTTGCCGGGCAAGACGATTTCAACTTTTTTCGCCGGTTCGCGCACGATCCGACCGCTTGCGGTATCGCGCCATTGCCCGACGGCGTCGGTGATCGTCAGGCCGTCGGGAAAGCGCGGCGTCAACTCGTGAGCGACGAAATTCGACCACGCCGATTCGCTGACGCCGAGGCGCCGGCCGATGTCGCGACCAAATAGTAGCTCGGCGACTTGCCGTGGACGTTGCGCGCCTGGACATGACAGCTCGGGTGTCTGCGCGGCGAGCCGCAGCGGCGCCGCGAAGCCCGAGCAGGCGACGGCCAACAGCAACAACAGCGCGCCCATTCTGATGCTGATTGTCATCTCACGTCCGACGTCCTCGAATAACAGAGCAGATTTGCGGAAGTTCGATTTGCATCCTGACGACCGACGCGCTAAGAACGACCTAACAAAAGCATTTGTTAACTCGCCTCGCCGGGTCTGCAATCTCACTCTTGCTTCAAGTTCCTTGATCGCATATGTGGCGGTTGGTCGGCTCTCGCAAAGGTGATCTCGATCCACTCCATCGGCTTTTCTTTTACATCCGTAATTGATACAAGCCGACTTTCTTGAAAGGGAGGCATTATGGCTAAGAGGAAGAAGAAGCGGCGTTCGTGGACTGCAGGTGAGGTCCGTGATCTGAAGACCATGGCGCGCAAGAAGACGACGGCATCGCAAATTGCCAGGAAGCTCAAACGGACCGAAGGCGCGACGCGCCAGAAGGCCTTCAGCATCGGGCTCTCGCTCGATTCTCGTTCCTGATTTTTGACAACTTAGCTGCTTAGAGATTGTTGATCGGCGCGGGCCTCTGACTGCAGGGGCCCGCGTCGCGTTGCGCTTTTGCTTGGCGAGGCAGCTCGCCCGGCCAATAGCTTTGCACCGGCGCCGGGCGGGTGGGTTCTCGCCGGTCAAGTCCGCTATGGCCCAAGTCCGCGATGGCCCAAGTCCGCGATGTCCCAAGTC
>JBAQHW010000459.1:0-8125 GCA_049288525.1 Xanthobacteraceae bacterium | reverse complement strand
GAATGGAAAACCCGCTATCCCGGCGTCGAGGGGCTCAACGTTGCGGTCATGGGCTGCATCGTCAACGGGCCCGGGGAATCCAAGCATGCCGACATCGGTATTTCGCTACCCGGGACCGGCGAGCAGCCGACCGCGCCAGTCTTCATCGACGGCAAGAAGGCCATGACTTTGCGCGGCCCCACCGTTTCCGCGGACTTCCAGAAAATCGTCATCGATTATATCGAGCAGCGTTTCGGCACCACAGGCGCGGGCCGCACCGCGGCGGAATAGAGGGCCGACTGGCACGCGTGAAATTAGGCCTGCGGCGATTTTGGGGGCCAAACCCCGGGCGGCCGACGTCTTTCCCTAACCAAGCCGACAGGCGCTAATGGTTTCGCTTGACAGCTATGAGTAATAACTCATAATATAACCGCGATGCCAATTGCGCGTCCGCTTCGTCCGCTGCTGTGGGTGGCTTCCAGCAAGCGCGACTTCGACCAATTCCCGGCGCGTGTGCAGGAAACCATGGGATTTGCGCTGTTCCTCGTGCAGACCGGGCAACACCCGCCGTCGGCGAAGCTGCTGCGCGGGCTCGGCAGTGGCACGGTGGAGTTGATCGAGGATTTTACCGGCGACACCTATCGCGCCGTCTACACGGTGCGTTTTTCTGCGGCGGTGTACATGCTGCACGCCTTCAAGAAGAAGTCGAAGCGAGGCGGCGAGACGCCGCAACGCGATGTCGATCTGATCAAGCGGCGACTGTCGGAAGCCGTGCGCGATTACGGGCAAAGATACGGAAAGGAGCGCGAGCGATGAAACGCAAGGCGAATATCACAGCGGGCAGCGGCAATATTTTCGCCGATCTTAATCTGCCCGACGCCGAGACGCATTTCCTCAAGGCGCAGATCGTGTCCGAAATCTACCGCCTGACCGAGGAGCGCAAGCTGACGCAGGTTCAGGCCGGGAAGCGAATGGGGATCAGCCAGCCGGAAGTGTCGCGGATGTTCAAGGGACACTTCCGCGAATACTCAATTGACCGGCTGATGGAGTTCCTGACGACATTCGACCGCGACGTCGAGATCGTGGTGAAGCCGCACAGGAAAGCCGGTAAGGCCGGTCGCATCAGGTTCGTGCCGGCGGCAGCGTAGAGACGCGCGGGCTAATCGTGCACATCTATACTGGCAGCCAAGCTGTCGGACGACCCAACAGTTACGGCTTCACCGCGTCGTGCCGTCTTTATCGCCTCGATCGTTTCGTCATCGGGAACGAGCGGCTCGAACGGAAGCGCTTTTTCCGGGGCGATACGGACCATCATGAGGCGAAAGGTGTGGGATACAGTCAGTCCCATGGCGCCAAGCACGGCTCTAGCTTCATCGTTGATGCGCTCATCGATCCGGGTGCTAACAACAGCATTCTCAGGCATGCAGAGCCCCTGACCGACAATGCGGCTCGCAGATTGACCGGATCGAGACGGAGAAACCGGCCGACCGCCCCCTTTCAGGCAGCGATGCGAGTGGCCACCGATTACCTCAAGCTGGGGATAAGTCGTTGCCAAATTGGCACAGCGGCCCGGAATCGAGCGTTCCTCCGGTTCCCTCCCTCGACAGGGACCCGCGACGCATTCACCATAAGCGTTAACCATATTGCCCCTATTTTGGGCGGCAGACATGGCGGGGAGTCACCAAGATGAAGCGGGTTATGATCGCCGCATTGGCGCTGGTCTTTGCGCTTGGACTAATGCCGCCGGTTGCGCGGGCACAGGATAACAATGGCAACGCCTTCTGGGCATGGCTGACGCGCGGCCAAGATCCCCGGCTGTTTTGGAGCGGGGTATTGGTCGGCACCGGCGCCGGCGTCGCCTCTTATTACATGACCAGGAAGCATGGCGTTCCGCATTTCCATCACGTCAGCTACGGCACGGCTTATGGCGTCACGACTTTCGCCTGCGCGGTGGTTTATCCGTTCGTCGGAACGATTGCGCTCAACCGCATGCTGACGCCGCGCGAAATGTATGACGGCGTCGGCGACTGCATTGTGCCTTTCATCGGCGGTTATATCGTCGACGCCATGCTGCCTCACGATGCCTGGACCGACGGCACGCCGCCGAAGCCAATGCGGCATCACAGATAGCGCGCTGCAGATCGAAGCTAACGAAAAGCCGGCCGCTCGTGCCGGCTTTTTGCTGAGCGCGTTTCGGTTTACTCTTGGCGGCCAGAAACGTTTCGCGATTAGAGCATGATCCGGGAAGAGCCTGCCCTCGGACTTGATCCGAAGGTGGATAGCGGTTTTCCGAAAAAATCATGCGCCATCGAAGAGCTGTAGAAAGATCGATCTGTGGCAAGCGCCGGCAATGATTCAGGTTTGCTCAGCGGAGCCGGCATCATTGCTGCAATAAAGGCAAGCGCGATCGAGTACATCCTGTCAGTGCCCGACATTACCACCAGCTCAGGCCTTCTGGCTCCGATCGCGCGCGACGACGATTTCAAGCTGATCCGCGTGTGCAAGGAGGACGAGTGCATCGGCATCGCGTCTGGGCTGTCGTATTGCGACAAGCGCGCGTTGATTTTGATCCAGCACACCGGCTTTCTCGACTCCATCAATGCCATTCGCGGAATTGCGGTCGAATACAAACAGCCGATCTGCATGATGGTCGGGCTGTTGCAGCATGAGCCGGACCGGCAGCCGCGTGCCTCGTCGCGTTACGGCGTTCGCATCGTGGAGCCTATTCTCGAGGATATGGGAATCGCGCATCATCTGCTTTCCACCGATGCCGACGTCACCAAGATAAGGCCGGCGATCGACAAGGCCTACGCCGAGTCGGCGCCGGTGACATTCCTGATCGGGCGGAGCCCGGCATGATGAAGCGCGATGCCTGCTTTGGCGAATTGGCTCGCCACATCGGCGATGCAGCGGTCGTGGCGACTTACAGCTCCGCGGTCGATTGGGTTGCGGTCGCGCCGCGCGCGCTCAATTACACCTCGATCGGCGCGATGGGCCTCGATTCGTCGCACGGCCTTGGCCTCGCCCTGGGTCGGCCGCACCGGCGTGTGGTGGTGCTGCAAGGCGACGGCTCTTTGCTGATGAACCTCGGCAGCCTGGTGACGATCGCCGCGGTGGCGCCCAAGAATCTCGTCCATCTGGTCGCGCACAACGAGACTTACGAGGCCAATGGCAGCCACCCGATCCCTTCGCCCAAAGTCGATTTCGCCGCGCTGGCCCGTGCCGCCGGCTATGCCGCGGTCTACGATTTTTCCGATTTGGGCCTATTCGCGCAACAGATAGCGCACGTGCTCGAGCAGGATGGCCCGGTCTTCGCGACGCTCCATGTCGAGCCGTCGAAGCCGCTGGTTTACGATTATCCGAGCCTTTACGATCCGGCCAAACGCAAAGCTTTCAAGGCCGCGTGGCAGGCGTAAAACCCGGTACCAGATTCGGCCCATGGCCGAAATCCGAACAGTCTCGACCCTGATCAAAAAACGCGCCGAAATCCGCGCCTCGATCCGTATGCACGACGCCAAGACCGCGCAAGCCCGTTCGGACCTAGCGGACGTGATCGCCGTGCTACGAGGGTCTTTATCCGACCACGCGGTACGCCACCCCGCATGGCCTGTGGAAAGCCCCCAGGATCACCCTTGGGCTTGGGTCTATTGTGAACGCTGTCACCATCGCGCGCCGATGGTATTCGTGCCGCTCATGATCCGGTGGGGTAAGGACGCATCAAGCGACATGCTGAGACGGTGCGCCAAGTGCAGCGCGTGCGGTCACAAGGGCGCGAACCTCAGTCATCCCGGGTGGGTTGATAAGAACACCGGCTTCGCGCCGTTCCCGAACCGCTAGCGGCTCGCGACGATGCCGGCAATCACGATGCCAACAGTGCCCAAGGCGAGCGCGCCCCAAAGCATCCAGGCAACGCGGCCCACTAACTTCCGCACATGTGGGGGATACCTCAGTTCGCTTATTCGCTTCTTCGCGTCGAAATCGAACGTCGGCCAAACCTCAATAAATCTGTTGTAGGCTTCCTTGGTGTTCATCTTGCGCGCGATATGCCATAGACTCGCCACAGGGTATTTGATCCGCTCGGCTGCATATTTGTTTGGATCAAATCGTTTTCCGTGTCGCTTGCGCAACACACGTACCATGTCCGGCTGATATATGCCACACGTTGGGCAATGCACCGGCTCAATGGCTTCATCAAGTGCGTGAACGAGATTGGCGCGAGCGCGCGCGTCGGCGCTCGCCGACGCGCCCGCGTTGTTAAAATAAAAGCCGCTGTGGCCGCCGCCCTGAGCTACGCGCTTAATCTCATATTCAAAATCACGCGAGCAACCGACGCAACGTTCATGCCTCTTTGCCGAACCGGAAACCGTCGCCGTGTATGTTCGGTAGAAATAAAAGATGCCGCCGCCCGACATCGCTTAATCTGTTTCAATTTCGACAACGCGCCCAGCATCGTCGGGCACCGACACATCAACCGCTTTATCTGTTTGGGCTTCGTCATCGTCGGGCCAGTGCGGTTCCGACATGGTGACATTGAGCTTGACGACGCGGCAGGATGTTCCGGTCAAATCTTCGGCCGAGCCAACTTTTAGTTGCTCAAGCGCGGTATCTTCATCCCTAGCAACTTCACAGCCGCCGTCCTCGCCCAAGACGATAACCACTTCGACAGTTGGCATGAACCTGATCCTCGCGAATGACTTCCTCTCATTTGATAGGAAGGCGATCAATCTCGTTCGCGTTATACACGGTGCCGCCGCTTGTGATGGTCGCTTGGGCGCGATCTTGGTCGGACAATAGCATCCATTCAAGGACGGCTTCTCGCAACGTGTGGCAGTCAACCGACTTCGCGCCATAGCGCGGCGTCGCCGGCAGTCCGGCATCCGCGAAGATTTTCCCGGATTCGCTCATGGCCACCTCGGATACATGCACGTATTGACTTGGCCCGGCACGTTGCAAAGGTTCACGCTCACCGTTGACGGCGGGGCGGATGCTGGCGTCACCATGTGATTGACCAAAGCCGACGCGAAAGACCTCCCAGACCGGCACCTGTATAGCGGGCAATTCCACAACGGAAAAGGCCGGGCGATGCGCCCGGCCTTTTGTTAGATCGTGCTCGCGATCATGCGTAGGGAAGCAAGTCGAGAACGCGTTGCAGCGATGCGACGACGAAATAGGTTCGACCGTCGAGGCGCTTCGCTTTGAGCCGCCCGGCGCGCCAGAGCGCGAGCAACTTAGTTCGTCCAATTCCTAGGAAGTCGGCCGCCTTTTGCGGCGGGAGTAACGCGGGCATGGCAAACCCCTGAGAGGGTGTTGACAATGTCCGGCGCGAATAGCCGGTGCCCTACCCGATCCGACATGCTGCATTGGGGGACAGCCGCCGGGGCGTCGCGATCAAGTCGCGGGCATGTTTTAAGCACCAACACACCGGCCTAACAAGTGCCGTATGTCGTCACTCTAATGGTGCAACAAGTACGGTCGCCAATCACAAAAAGCTCGTGGTTATTGGGTTTCTTGCACGTGGATGGCCGGGCTTGTCCCGGCCATCCACGGCTTGCTTGAATTGTACTTTGAAGACAGGGATGCCCGAGACGAGCGCGAGGATGACGGACGATTAGTGTTTCTGTTCCAGCCGGCGCAAAACTTCGTCGAGCTGATCGAGGCTGCGGTAGCGGATGCTGAGCACGCCGCCCCGGCCGCGATCGGCGATATTCACCACCAAGCCGAGCGTGTCGGAAATACGTTTCTCCAGTGCGACCAGGTTGGCGTTTTTTTCCGCTCGCGATTTGCGTCCATGGGTCGGAGATTTGCCGTTCCTCTCTCCGGCCTCGCGCGCCAGCGCTTCGACCTGGCGGACATTGAGACCGCGCGCCACGATCTCGTCGGCCAAACGCTCCGCGTCGTGATGCCCCACCAACGCCCGAGCGTGGCCAACGTCGAGACGGCCGGTTTGGATATACTCCCTGACCCGTTCCGGCAGCGTCTGCAGCCGCAAACTGTTGGCAACATAACTGCGGCTCTTGCCGACCATACGGGCGACATCGTCCTGACTGTGGCTGAAATCGCGGATCAGTGCGCGATAGCCTTCGGCTTCTTCGAGCGGATTGAGGTTCGCGCGCTGCACGTTCTCGATAATTGCGAGTTGCAGCGATTCTTCGTCAGTCGCTTCGATGATGACGACGGGGACTTCATGCAGACCGGCGCGCTGCGCCGCGCGCCAGCGGCGCTCGCCGGCGATGATCTCGTAAGAATCCGCCAAACCGCGCACCGGACGCGCAACGATCGGCTGAATGATGCCGCGCTCGCGCAGCGAGGCGACCAGCTCGTCGAGTTCGGTATTGGAGAACGCGCGCCGCGGATTGCGCGCATTGGGCCGCAGCGAGGTTGTCGGCACACGGCGTTGGCTGCGCGGCCGCTCGGCCGATGTTTCGGCATCGACTTCGCCAATCAGGGCGGCCAGGCCGCGGCCTAGTCGCGATCGCTCGTCCGCCATCGGCATCTTCCCCAGACCATCCGTCACTCAACCCTCATCCGGCACATAGTGTTTTCTCTCGTTGGATGACTTCAGTCGCGAGCCGCAAATAAGCTTCGCTGCCGCTGCATTTAAGGTCGTAGACGAGCACCGGCTTGCCGTAGGACGGCGCTTCCGACACGCGCACATTGCGTGGGATGACCGTGTCGTAGACTTTCGGTCCCATGAATTCGCGCACGTCGGCGACGACTTGTCCGGACAGATTATTGCGGGCATCGAACATCGTCAGCACGACGCCGTGGATTGTCAGATCGGGGTTCAGCGTTTCGCGCACCGACTCGACCGTCTTGAGCAACTGCGACAGTCCTTCGAGCGCGAAGAACTCGCATTGCAGCGGCACCAGGATGGCGTTGGCCGCCGCCATGGCGTTGACCGTCAGCAGATTGAGCGAGGGCGGACAATCGACCAACACATAGCTGTAACTTGTGCCGGCGATCGTATTGAGCGGATTGAGCGCACTGCGCAGACGAAAGGCGCGATCGCGCGCCTGACCGATCTCAAGCTCGAGCCCGGACAGGTCCATGGTCGAGGGCGCGAGGTGAAGGCGCGGCACGGCAGTGGCGACGATGGCGTCGCGCAGCGACGCTTCGCCGGTCAACACGTCATAGGTCGAGTAGCGCCGATTGCGCCGATCGATACCGAGGCCGGTCGAGGCATTGCCCTGAGGATCGAGGTCGACGATCAAAACATCTTCGCCGATCGCAGCAAGCGCAGTACCGAGATTGATGGCGGTTGTGGTCTTGCCGACACCGCCCTTCTGATTGGCCACCGCGAGGATCCGGGGCCGCTTCGCGGTTCGCATCGTCGTTTCCGGCGACGTGAAGGGCACCACGCTCGGAGATGGTTCGGAAGCGTCACTCATCGCAGCATGTCCGGTCTGGCCGCAACAACTTATAGTTGCGTTGGTTGCATTAAGATCGAGGGCTCAATTTCTGGACGATCACGATTTGCGCTTTGGGATCGGTTCGACTCGGCATCAAACGAGGCTGAATGTTCCAATATTTAGCAGCATCGGTCAATTCAGCAACAACATCTTGTCCCTTGGGAAACAAGCCGATGGCCCCTGTTTTCAACAGCGGATAGGCTTCGCCCAGCAATTTAGGCAGCGGTGCCAGCGCGCGCGCCGTGACGACGTCGATGGACGCAGGCGGGTGTTTGGCAAAATCGGCGATCCGTTCGGGGTGAACCGAAGCCGGAGCGCCGGTAGCGATGATCGCTTCTCGCAGAAATGTTGCCTTCTTGCCGATGCTTTCCACCAGATGGACCTGGGCGCCCGGGGTCTCCGCCAGCGCGCAGGCGACGACGAGACCTGGGAAGCCCGCCCCGGATCCGAGATCGGCCCAAATTCTCGCCTCTGGCGCGAGATCGAGGAGCTGCAGCGAATCCGCGATATGGCGAGTCCACAGGATCGCTTCGCTCGATCGCGCGATCAGATTGGTGTGACGCTGCCATTCCAGCAGCAGCGCGGTAAAGCGGTCGAGCCTCGCAACTGTTTCACGTGAAACAGGAGTGATTTCGAGCGCGCGGGCCCGATCGGCCGTGAGATCAGGCGACGCCACGTGCCGACTTGGTGATGGCTTTGCTGCCGGGTTTGCGCTGCTGTCGGCGCACATGCGCGGC
>JBAQHW010000458.1:0-2085 GCA_049288525.1 Xanthobacteraceae bacterium | reverse complement strand
GCTGTGGTTAAGTCAAAAGCGCCGGCCTCGCGGTCGCCGTTTGAAAAGACGTGGATGGCCGGGTCAAGCCCGGCCATGACGTCCCGCGGCGTCATTTGATCGCCAGCGGGTTGGTCGGCGAGCCGACGGCGCCGGTGATCGGAATGGCCGGCGCGACGAACATGAATTCGTAGACGCCGTCCTTGGCGCAATCCTCGGCGAGATCCTTCAGATAGAAAATCTCGCCCATGGTCATGCCCATGATCGGGATGGTGATCCAGTGCCACGGCTGGTTGATGCCGCCTTCGGTGTTGTTGGGCCGCACCTCGCAGCCCCAGGTGTCGGAAGCGAGCGCGGCAAGCTCGGTCTTGGCGACGAACTCCAGCGTCTCGAAGGCGAAGCCTGGCGCGTCGCCGCCGGGATAGCCGTCCCAGCTGCCGGCTTTGAGGCAGCGCTCCATCTGCCCAGTGCGCACGACGATGTAATCGCCGCGCTTGAGCGCGATATTCTGTTTCTTCGCCGTCAGATCGAGATCGGCGCAGGTGATGCCGTAGCCGTCGTCGAGACAGTCCTTGCCCAGTGCCCGCGCCACGTCGAGGAAGACGCCGCGGCCGACCATCTTGTCCTTGGTTTTCTCGATGCCGCATTTCGCCGCGCCGAACGACGACACTTCGCGGCAGTCGTAGCCGTTCCACATATTGTCTTCGTAGAAGACGTGACCGAGGCCGTCCCATTGCGTGCCGCACTGCAGCGGCATCACCACCATGTCGTCGGCGGCGCGGATGCCGCGCTTGTCGAGCACGCCGGAATAGGCGTCGGTGCCGGTGCGCAGCATGGTGTGCAGCGGATTGATGCGGCCAAGCACCGGATAATTGGTCTTGCCGCCCTGCGGGCCGTTATTGTCGAAATTGAGAGCCAGCGAGATCACTTTGCCCTTTTTGACCAGCCGCGCCGCGGCGACGATATCTTCCGCGCTGGTGTAGTTGAGCGTGCCGATTTCGTCGTCCGGCCCCCATTTGCCCCAGTTCTTGTACTTCTCCGCCGCCGCGCGGAGATCGTCTCGCGTCACTTTGCGCCCTGTCATTGGTTCGTTCCTACCCTGCTATTGGCCGTAATCGAACAATGATAGCATCGGCCAAACACCTGGGGGGAGAGCTTTATGTCTGCAGCGAATTTCGCGTTGCGTTTGCTGGCGGTGTGCGTGGGTCTGGCTTGGGCCGGATCGAGCTTTGCCGCAGACACTTATCCGACGCATCCGGTGAAGATCATCGCGCCGTTCGCGGCCGGCGGCCCGAGCGATTTCGTGGCGCGGCTGTTGGCCGACAAGCTGTCGCAGAGTCTCGGCCAGCAGTTCTACGTCGAGGATCACGCCGGCGCCGGCGGCAATATCGGCATGACCCAGGTCGCCCGCTCGGCGCCCGACGGCTACACCATCCTGGTGGCGAGCTCGAGCTTCGTGGTCAATCCGAGCCTTTACGCCCACAATCCCTACGACCCGTTCAAGGATTTCGCGCCGGTCACGCTGGCGGGCGCATCGGCGAACATTCTGCTCGCGCATCCTTCCGTCCCAGCTAAAAACGTCAAGGACTTGATCGCGTTGATGCAGGCCAATCCAGGTAAATATCCCATCGCCAATGCCGGTCTCGGCACCACGCCGGAACTCGCCGCCGAACTGTTCAAGCTCGACTTCAAGCTCGATCAGCCCAGCGTGCCCTATAACGGCGGCGCCCCGGCCGTCCAGGCGGCGATCGCCAATCAGACACCGCTCGCCTTTGCCAATCTCACGCCGGCCGCGCCGCACATTCTCGCCGGAACGTTGCGCGGCATGGCGGTGACCTCGCTCAAGCGGTCCGCGGCATTGCCGAATGTGCCGACGATGATCGAACAAGGTGTGAAGGGTCAGGAATCCGAGACCATGCAGGGCGTCTTCGTGCCCGCCAGCACGCCGCAGGCTGTCATCGACGTTCTCAACCGCGAGATCGTCAAGGCGCTGCATCAGCCGGACGTGCAGGCGAAATGCAAGCAGGTCGGTCTCGACATCGTCGCCGACACGCCGGCGGAGTTCGCCGTCTACATCAAGAAAGAAGTCGATCGCTGGCACAAGGT
>JBAQHW010000457.1:0-4315 GCA_049288525.1 Xanthobacteraceae bacterium | reverse complement strand
GCGCAAGCCGCCATATCCGCGGCGCGCCCTGTGCGCCGCTTGCGTACGGGTCTCTCTGCGGTCCGCACTTGACCGCAGTGCGCTTGCCGGCGGTCCATCTCCTTCTTTTATCTTTCGTAGCCCGGGTAGAGCGAAGCGAAACCCGGGAGCGGCATAAAGGTTTATTTCGTCATTGCGAGCCAACGGGTCCGCGCGAAGCGCGCGGCCCGATGACAGGCTCCGCGAAGCAATCCAGTCTGAGTTTCCGCCCTGGATTGCTTCGTCGCTACGCTCCTCGCAATGACAGCGTGAAACAAAAGTTCGGGTTGGCTGAGGTCGCTTCATCTCAGCATCGACCGCCGAATCAAGTCCGGCGGTGACGAGGAGACTATGTCGCTGTTTGAAAAGTGGATCGGAAATGTCGCGCTCGCGGCTACTCGAATCAATCGAGCGGTCCGTCGCGCAAACGGGAAAGTTCGAACTGATGAACTTCTTCCAGCAATTCGATAAAGGCTTGCGCACCTTGGCGCAGCGCTGCTTCACCTTTGTCACGTGTCGCGAGAGTGGCATCGCCGACGGCGCCGCTTTCGTGCAGATCCTGCGTCATCCAGGCGAAACCGGCCGGCCGGTAGGCGCCGAGCCACTTGAACTCCTGCGCCATGGCGACGGTCACGGGCGTCGCCTTCGGCGCCTTGTCCATATGAACCGCGTCCGGCTTCGCGGCGAGCATCAGCGAGGTCTCGATGTCGCCGCCGTGGATGCCGTGCTTTTTCTCCTGCGGCGTGAAGGCGCCGTCCGGATAACCGAAGCGATGCCAGCCCACGGTGACGGCGAACATCTTGCGCCGCGTGCGCAGATCGCGCGCCACCACTTCCATCGCCGCGACATTGCCGCCGTGGCTCGTCACCATGACGAGCTTGCGCAAGCCGGCGCGCGCCAGGCTGTCGCCGAGCTCGGTCCAGGCCGCAATCGCGGTTGCCGCCGAATGGGTCAGCGTCCCCGGATAGGACAGATGCTCGGCCGACACGCCGATGCGCTGCACCGGCAGAAAACTCACCGGCAGTCCGTCCGGCAGGAGTTCCCGCACCCGCGCCAGATAGGCCTCGGCGATGTAGGTGTCGACACCGAGCGGCAGATGCGGCCCATGCTGCTCCACGGCGGCGAGCGGCAGCACCGCGATCCAGCGCCGGGCATCGGCACCGGCCACCTCCTGCCACGTCATGTCCATCCAGTCGCGCTTCGGCAGTGTCATCGGGACTTTCTCGTCGGTTCGCTCGGCACGCGTGATGGCGTTCTCTCGATCATGATCTTTTCCGAAAACCGGTATCCATTTTTCGGCATCATGCTCTATTCTCGCGTCGCCGAAGGAAAGGGGCAACTGATGTCATCGACGACGGCATGGACGAAGATATTGCGCGCCGGAATGACGGCTGCCGTCATCATGGCAGCCGTCTTGCTCGCAGCCGGTCCCGCCTCGGCCCAGGCGCCGACCAAGGTCACGTTCGGCACCAATTGGGTGGCGGAGGCCGAGCACGGCGGCTTTTATCAGGCCCTGGCCGACGGCACCTACCGCAAATACGGCCTCGACGTCACCATCCGGCAGGGCGGCCCGAATGTGAACAACCGCATCCTGCTCCCGGTCGGCAAGATCGACTTCTTCCTGTCCGCCAACAACCTGGAAGGCTTCGACGCGGTCACCGAGAACATCCCGACCGTCGAAGTCGCGGCCTATTTCCAGAAAGACCCGCAGGTTTTGATCGCCCATCCCGGCCACGGCATCGAGAAGCTGCAGGACCTCAAAAACCTCACGCTGTTCGTGTCGGCCGAGGGCGTCGCCACCTACTATCAGTGGCTCAAAGCAACTTATGGATTCAAGGATTCGCAGGTCAAGCCCTACACTTTCAACCCGCAGCCGTTTCTGGCCGACCAGAACAGCGCCATGCAGGGCTATGTGACGTCGGAGCCGTTCGCCATCGAGAAGGCCGCGCATTTCACCCCGAAGGTCTTCTTGCTCGCCGATGACGGTCTCGCCGGCTATTCGACGCTGATCGAGACGCGCCGCGATCTGGTCGACAAAAAACCCGACCTGGTGCAGCGTTTCATCGATGCCTCCACCATCGGCTGGTACAACTACCTCTACGGCGACAACAGTGCCGCCAATGCGATGATCAAGAAACAAAACCCGGAAATGACCGACGACTTGCTCGCCTATTCGGTCGGCGCCATGAAAAAATTCGGCATCGTCGATTCCGGCGACGCCTTGACGCTCGGCATCGGCGCCATGACCGACGCGCGCATGAAGAGCTTCTTCGACGAGATGGTGCGCTCGGGCGTCACCAAGCCCGGCGTCGATTACCGCAAAGCCTACACGCTGCAGTTCGTCGACAAGAAGGTCGGCATCGATCTGCGGCCGAAGGCGCAATGAGCGCGGGCGCCTCCCTCGTCACGCTGCGCGGCGTCGATAAGCGCTTTCCCTCCGGCACGCTGGCGCTGGAGGGCTTCGATCTTGACGTGCACGAAGGCGAATTCGTATCGCTGCTCGGCCCGTCCGGATGCGGCAAATCGACGGCGCTGCGCATTATCGCCGGCTTGAGCGAGCCCACGGCCGGCGGCGTCGAATGGCCGTCGCCGCGGCCTGCGGCCGGCGGCGAAAGCCGGATCGGCTTCGTCTTCCAGGAGCCGACGCTGATGCCCTGGACCAATGTATTCAACAATGTGCTGCTGCCGCTCAAGCTCAAGGGCCTCGCAGCAGATAAGGCGCGCAGCCGTGTCGTCGCGACGCTCGAGCGGGTCGGATTGAAAGATTTCGGCCGCGCCTATCCGCGCGAATTATCCGGCGGCATGCGCATGCGCGTTTCCATTGCCCGCGCGCTGGTCACCGAGCCGGCGCTGCTGTTGATGGACGAGCCGTTCGCCGCGCTCGACGAGATCACCCGCTTCAAGCTCAACAACGACCTGTTGCAGGTCTGGCAGGCGCTGCGGACGACCGTCGTTTTCGTCACCCATTCCATCTTTGAGTCGGTCTATCTGTCGAGCCGCATCGTGGTGATGGCGGCGCGGCCGGGCCGCGTCTTCACCGAGCTTGCGATCGACGCGCCCTACCCGCGCGATGATAATTTTCGCACCTCGGCGGACTATGCGGGCTTTTGCCGCCGCACGTCGGAAGCGTTGGCCCAGGCGATGGCGGCGGGAGGCGAGGCATGAAGCCTGGGCAGATCCCCGCATCTCGCGACCGCAGCTTGCGCATCGCACTCCCCATCGTCGTGCTGGTCCTCGGGCTCTCGCTCTGGCAACTGGTGGTGCGCGCCGGCAACATCCCGCCTTATGTGTTGCCCGGCCCGTGGCTCATTGTGCGAACGCTGTGGTCCGATTGGGCGCTGTTATTCCAATCGCTCATCGTCACGCTCGGGACGACAGTCGAGGGTTTTCTGCTCGCTGCGGCCGGCGGCGTCGGCTTGGCCGTGCTGTTCAACCAGTCGCGGATCGTCGAATATTCGCTGTATCCTTACGCGGTCATCTTGCAGGTGACGCCGATCGTCGCCATCGCGCCGCTGCTGTTGATCTATCTGCCGCAGCCGCTCGCGGTCCTGGCCTGCGCCTGGATCGTGGCATTCTTCCCCGTGCTGGCCAACACCACGCTCGGCCTGCATTCGGTCGATCGCAATCTCGCCGATCTGTTCGGCCTCTACGGCGCGACCCGCAGCCAGACGTTGTGGCACCTGAAACTGCCGTCGGCGCTGCCCTATATTCTCGGCGGCCTGCGCATCGCCGGCGGCCTGTCGCTGATCGGCGCCGTGGTCGCCGAGATCGCCGCCGGCTCGGCCGGCGCCGGCTCGGGGCTCGCCTACCGCATTGCTGAATCCGGCTACCGGCTGAATATCCCGCGCATGTTCGCGGCGCTGCTGCTGCTTTCGGTTGCGGGAATCGTGATCTTTTATCTGCTGTCGGCCGTCAATTATCTCGCGCTACGCCGCTGGCACGAAAGTGCGCTGGAACAGGAACGCTAAGATTCAATGGCGCGCCAACGCCATCGCCAGCACGCGCGCGACATGCACCGCCTCGCGCCCGGCGCCGTCATGAATCTGATGCCGGCACGACGTGCCGTCGGCGACGATGAGCGCATTCTCGGGCGCTTGCCGCACCGCCGGCAGCAACGACAACTCACCCATGGCGCGCGACACCCCGATGGTATCGGCGTGAAAGCCGAAAGCGCCGGCCATGCCGCAGCAGCTCGACTCGATGGTTTCGACGGCCAATTCTGGAATGAGTTTCAGAGTCGTCTCAACCGAAGACATCGTATCGAAGGATTTCTGATGGCAATGACCGTGCAGCAGCG
>JBAQHW010000456.1:0-2638 GCA_049288525.1 Xanthobacteraceae bacterium | reverse complement strand
GGCCTATAGCTGCCGCGCCCGCGGCGTCGCCACCCATACCTGCACCATGGCGCCCTATCGCGGCGTATCACGCCCGGTGATCACCTTCGCCGTCGAACGGCTGATGGACAAGGCCGCGGCCGAATTCGCGCTATCTCCGGTCGAAATCCGCCGCCGCAATCTGATTTCAAATTTTCCCGCGACCTCGGCCACCGGCCTCGTGTTCGACGAAGGCAGCTATATCGAATGCCTCGACCGGGCGGCGGCCGCGATCGACGTTGACGCGTTCCGCGCCCGGCAAAGCGAAGCGCGCTCGCGCGGGCGTTATTTTGGCCTCGGCTTTGCGACTTTCTCAGAGCGGACCGGCTATGGCAGTGCGGCCTTCGCCGCCCGCGGCATGGAGATTACGCCCGGGTGGGAAATGGTCGAGCTGACCATGGACCCGTCCGGCCGTGCCGAAGCCCGCATCGGCGCGAGCCCGCACGGTCAGGGCTTGCGCACGACACTGGCGCAAATCGTCGCCGACCAACTCGGCATCAGCCCGGCCGAAGTGCGCGTCGTTCATGGCGACACCGACCGCACCCCTTACGGCTGGGGCACTTTCGCCAGCCGGTCGCTGGTGGTTTCCGGCGGCGCCACCATGCTCGCCGCACAGAAGCTACGCGAAAAGCTTCTCGGTATCGCCAGTCATGTCCTGGAAGCCTCGGCCGAAGACATTGTGCTCGCCGACGGCGACGCCAAAGTGTCCGGCACCGACCGTGCGGTGGCGATCGCCGATCTGGCGCGCGCGGCCTATCACCAGTCGCACCGCTTCAAGGGGATGACGCCGGGGCTATCGGAGAGCGCGCAATACGATCCGCCCGGCACGTTCTCCAATGCCTGCCACGTCGCCCTCGTCGAGGTCGACATCGAAACCGGCCGGGTCACGACCGAAAGATTCCTGGCGGTGGAAGACGCCGGCCGCATCATCAATCCGCTGATCGCCGACGGCCAAGTGCACGGCGGCGTCGCCCAGGGCATCGGCAACGCGCTGTTCGAGGAGATCGTCTACGACGATCTCGGCAACATCCAGACCGCAACGCTGGCCGATTATCTGCCGCCGACGGCGTGCGAAATCCCGCCGATGGAATTGCATCACATCGAAACGCCGGCCGCCTCGTCGGTAACCGGCGCCAAGGGGCTGGGCGAAGGCGGCGCCATCGGTGCGCCGGCGGCAGTCATCAACGCAATCAATGACGCGCTGTCGCCGTTTGGCGTCTCGATCGATGAAATGCCGGCGACGCCACAGCGCATTCGTGCAGCGCTGCGCGCAGTCAGGCTTTAGGGCCTGTCTATCAACAAAAAGGCCCCGCGACATTGCGCGAGGCCTCGTTGTCAGGCGATGCCGCTAACGATCAAGCGGCTTTAGCGGCAAGGTTCTTCCGATCCGCTCACGGACAAGCGGCGACGTTCCAGATCCAGCCGACCGGTGTCCGTATCCAGCACGGACCGACGCCGTAGGGATACCAACGGCCGTGCCACATGCGGCGATGTCCAACAAAGTGTCCGGGCCCACCCGGGTGTGGGCCAAAATGGGGCCCACCATGCGGGCCGCCATGCGGGCCGCCATGCGGACCGCCATGAGGACCGCCATGCGGCCTAGCCTCTGCTGACGTGGAGGTCGCTGTTGTCACCAGAGCCGATACAGCGACGGTCGCAAAACAATAGAATGTGGCCGCTGCAGCTATTGCCACGCAGCGAGTCAAGAAAGTGTCTTTTCTATTTCCAGTCATTTTGTTCTCACCCTTCGAGGTATGACACAATTAAACCCTAGCCCCCGTGATCGCTCTAAACAAGCGATAGATCGCTATTTCCGCGCGGCTCCCCAAGCTTAGCCCGTCCGGCGATGTCGGCGTTAGCTAACTGTGCTCGCGCGCCGAAACGATTGCGAGGTAAAGATACATGCCGAGCAGCGTCAGCTCGATGAAGACGACGAAAATGCTGCCGCCGTAGACCTGCGGAAAAAATACTTCGACCGCCGCCATCGACACCACCGAAGTGAGCCAGACCACCGCGCCCCAAGCGGCCGCGAGCCAAAGCCCGACCGCGGCGACGAGATCGAGCACGGCGAAAAACACGGTCGAGGTCTGCCAGGCGATGGTGTGGTCTTGAAATCCGCCGTCGGAACCGGCGCCGATGCCGCAGACCTGGCCCCAATGATAGAGCCCCTTGACCAGCGATACAGCGGCCATGATGCGCAGGAACAGAACCAGGAGCTCCGTCCAGGTCCCGCGCTTTGAGGTCTTGGTGACCCGGACCGGCTCGAGAAGGTCGCTCGGCCGGGTCGGCGGATGCTGCGTTCGATCGCTCATGATGTTCCCGGCAGGCGAGGTTTAGCATGTCCGTGTCGCAAAACCGGCCTCCACTTTTGCGGGACCCGCTTTAAAGGCATCCACCGGCGGCCGTTTGATGGCGGCCGTTTTTGGCGGCCACAGCCTGTCGCCGAGCGTTAGAAGGCGGGCAACGAGCCGTCGCGACGTTACGGATAACACCTTATTGGCCTCCCCCGCCTCTATGTGGCGCCATGGCCAGGGACGGGGTAGAAAGAGCGTCGGAACGTGACGGAGTATGCCATGGCGATCAAATTTGGCCGGCCGCTGGAAGAGCGCCGCCTCGCCCC
>JBAQHW010000455.1:0-4958 GCA_049288525.1 Xanthobacteraceae bacterium | reverse complement strand
CGGCTTCGTTCTGCTTGCGTTGCTCGCCGGCATGAGCGGAGCCGACGTGCTGTCGCATTTCGGCGCGGGCGCCGCGGTGCTGGTGGTGGCGTTCGGCTGCTTTGCCTGCGGTTGGATCGGCGGCGGCGACGCCAAGCTCGCGGCGACGACCGCCTTGTGGCTGGGATTTGGCGGCCTATTTGATTATCTCGTTTACGCGTCGCTGCTCGGCGGGGCGCTGACGTTGTTGATCGTGCAATTTCGCACGCTGCCGCTGCCGCGCCTGCTCGCGGGGCGGGAATGGGCGGAGCGGCTGCATTGCCAGGGCGCTGGCGTGCCCTATGGCGTGGCGCTCGCCGCGGCCGCGCTGCTCGTTTATCCGCACACCGAATGGATGCGGGCGGCCGGTCTCTAAGCCAGACGTTTTCCGGTCTTGGCATGGCGCGCCGCGGCGCGCATGAGCGCGCGTCAACGCAACGTTAACTCGATTTGGATACGCCTCATTAACCATGCTTTGACGTTTAGCTGCTGAAATCCGGTCGAGAGGACCGGTTCGGGCGCTGCCATCCGGTGGAAAGTGAAGCGTAATGAAAGCCGCGCGTCTTGTCGTACTCGGTGTCGCTGTCGCCGCCGGCGGCATCGCCGCGTATTTGGCAGCCGGCAGGAAAGCGCCGCCGGCGCCGGTGCCGGTGGCCGTCGCGCCGCCAATGGCGACGGTCGAAGTTCTGGTCGCCAAGTCGGATCTGTCGCGGGGACACGTGATCCACAATCAGGACATCGGCTGGCAGACCTGGCCCAAGAACGCGGCCAACACCAATTTCATCCAAAAATCACAGCGGCCCGACGCCATCAATGAATTCGCCGGTGCGATCGTTCGCGTGACGATGCTCGCCGGCGATCCGGTTCGTCTTCCCGACGTGGTGATGGCCAAGGGCTCGGGCTTCATGGCCGCCATTTTGCCCAAAGGCATGCGCGCGGTCGCGGTCGATATCACCGCGGTATCCAGCGCCGGCGGTTTCATCCTGCCCGACGACCGCGTCGACGTCGTGCTGACGCACCATGATCGGTCGGGCCCGTCCGGCAACGAGAAAACCATCAGCGACACGATCCTGCGCAATGTGCGGGTGCTGGCGGTCGACCAATCCGTCGACGAGAAGGCCGACACCAAGGTCATTCTCGGCAAGACCGCGACGCTGGAATTGACCGAGGCACAGGCAGAGACACTCGAGCAGGCCAAACAGCTCGGGACGATTTCGCTGACGCTGCGCAGCATACTCGATTCCGCTGCGTCCGGTCCCGAGGGCGACGAGGGACACGATCAGGCGATCAATACCATTCGTTTCGGCGTCAGCACAGCAGGAACAGGCCGGTGAGCGGGAAGGGAGTTGCTATGACTGGAGCCAAAACCGTTCGAGTGGCGATGGCGCTCGCAGTGCTCGCGGCCGGCTGCTGCGTTATCCCCCGCGCCCTCGCGGGCAACGTGGTGTTCACCGCGCCGCCGATGCAGGAGATCCACGTCGCCGCCAGCGACTCCCAATCGCAGCCGGTCAATCTCGGCGTCAGCAAGTCGGTCGTCATCGATCTGCCGCGCGACATCAAGGACGTGCTGGTGGCCGATCCGAAGATCGCCAATGCCGTGGTGCGCTCGTCGCGCCGCGCTTTCATCATCGGCAACACGGTCGGCCAAACCAACGTGTTCTTCTTCGACAGCGAAGGCAAGCAGATCGCCGGCTTCGATATCGCGGTGACGCGCGATATGGACGGCATTCGTCAAGCCATTCATCAGGTGCTGCCGGATGCCGATGTCACCGTCAACGGCGTCGGCGACAACGTCATCCTGTCCGGCAGCGTCTCGAGTCCGCAGGAGGCGCAGCAGGCCAGCGATGTCGCCTCCGGGCTGGTCGACAAGACCGGCAAGATCATCAACGCCATCGTGGTGCGCGGCCGCGACGAAGTCATGCTGAAGGTTACCGTGGCGGAAGTCGACCGCAGTGTCGTCAAGCAGCTCGGCATAAACCTGTCCGGCTCGTTCGGCTACGGCACTTCAGTCGTCAACTTCAACAATAGCGCCGCCAATCCCAGCGTCTCTTCCAGTTACACTCCGCCGCTGTTCCCGATCAACGGCACCCCGTCGAACACCATCACCGCGGGGACCAATCATGTCACGGCGACGTTGCAGGCGATGGAGCAGGCCGGCGTCGTGCGCGCACTGGCCGAGCCGACCTTGACGGCGATCTCCGGTGAATCCGCGCATTTTCTGGCCGGTGGCGAGTTTCCCTATCCCAGCGTAACGAGTTGCACGACCACACCCTGTCCGCCGACCATCCAATTCCAGAATTTCGGCGTCAGCCTGACCTTCACGCCGGTCGTGCTGTCGGAAGGCCGCATCAGCCTGAACATGCTGACCGAAGTGTCCGAGCTCGACAATCAGAATACCGTAACGGTCGCGGGAACCACCGTTCCCGGCTTGAGCGTGCGGCGCGCCGACACGACCGTGGAGATTCCCTCCGGCGGTTCGCTCGCCGTCGCCGGTTTGATCCAGAACGAGACCAAACAAGACGTCACGGGTCTGCCCGGGCTGATGGAGGTGCCGGTGCTCGGCACGCTGTTCAGGAGCCGCGACTACATCAACAACCGGACCGAACTCATGGTGCTGGTGACGCCCTATATCGTCCATGCGGTTGCCGAGAAGGATCTGTCGCGGCCCGATGACGGTTTCGCCGATCCAAGCGATCCCGAAAGCGTCTTGCTGGGCCGGCTCAACCGCATTTACGGCGTCGGCGATCCGGCGCCGCCCGACAGCTATCACGGCAAGTACGGCTTCATCCTCGATTGATGCCGCCGCTGGAGACCACGATGCAGACTGCCCTCGCACTGACCGCCAGCTGCCGCTCCGCCTCGGCAATCGTGCTGCGCGCCGCTGCCGTCGCCGCCACCGCACTGTCGGTCTGCGCGTGCAACACCGACCAGCAAGCCACTGCCGTTCCCGACGTGCCGACCGACTATCGCCTGCGGCATCCGATTACCCTGCAGGAAAGCCAGCGCACGCTGCAACTGTTCATCGGCTCCAATCGCGGCGAGCTCAATCCGACGCAGCGCGCCCAAGTCCTATCATTCGGCCTGGGCTGGAAGCGCGCCGCGACCGGCGGCATCGTCGTCGAGCGCCCGGTCGGCGCCAGCAACGAACAGGCCGCCTCGGATTCGACGCACGAGATCGTGTCGATCCTGGCCGCGGCCGGGCTGTCGCCGCAGAGCATCGTGGTTCAAACCTATCCCGCGACCGGGGCAAGCGTGGCGCCGGTGCGTATCGGCTATCCCAAGATCGTCGCGCAAGTCGGACCATGCGGGCTGTGGCCGCAAGACCTCGGACCGAATTTCAGCCGCGACTGGGTGGAAAATCGAGCGCCCTGGAATTTCGGCTGCGCCGAGCAACACAACATTGCCGCCATGGTCGCCGATCCGAGCGATCTGGTGCAGCCGCGCGGTGAGACGCCGGCTTACACCATGCGGCGCACCACGGTACTGGGAAACTACGCCCAGGGCAAAGCCACCGATACCCAATACTCGACAACGAACTCCGGCAAGATCAGCACAGTCGGTCAATGACCAGAGAAGCCAATCAAGCAGCCCACGAGACGCCTGCCGCCGAGATCGCCGGCCACGACGAGCATATCGCGCCGGCGCCGCGGGTCTCGGTGCAGGCTTTCTGCGAGAGCGTCGACACCGCCGCCGCGATCCAGGCGGCAGGCGAAGACCGGCGCATGGCCAAAGCGCATTTGCGCATCCAGATGGGCGGGATGCGCGCGGCGGTCGAAGCCTATCAGAGCTCGCCGACGCCGAACGTCATCATTCTCGAATCGGAGAACCGCAGCGACGACGTCCTCACCGGGCTCGATCGGCTTGCGGAGTATTGCGACGCCGGCACCCGTGTCATCGTCATCGGCCGCATGAACGACGTCATGCTGTACCGCGAACTGGTCCGGCGCGGCGTCAGTGACTATCTGATTGCGCCGGTCAGCGTCCTGCAGGTCGTGCGCGCCATCTGCGGGCTGTTCTCGGCGCCCGACGCCAAGCCGGTCGGCCGCATTATTGCCGTGGTCGGGGCCAAGGGCGGCGTCGGCGCATCGACCGTGGCCCATAATATCGCCTTCTCGATCGCCAACGATCTCAAGCTCGACGCCGTCGTGACCGACCTGGATCTCGCCTTCGGCACCGCCGGTCTCGACTTCAATCAAGATCCGCCGCAAGGCATCGCCGAAGCGGTGTTCTCGCCCGACCGTGTCGATACCGCCTTCGTCGATCGCCTGCTTGCCAAGTGCACCGATCATTTGAATCTGCTGGCCGCGCCGGCCACGCTCGATCGCGTCTATGACTTTGGCGCCGACGCCTTCGAGTCCATCCTCGATTCGTTGCGCGCCACGGTGCCGTGCGTCGTGCTCGACGTTCCGCACCAATGGACCGGATGGACCAAGCAGACCCTGGTCGGCGCCGACGACGTATTGATCGTTGCCGCTCCCGATCTCGCCAATCTGCGCAACACCAAGAATGTCTACGATTTCCTCAAGGCTGCGCGGCCCAACGATCATCATCCGCGCTATTGCCTCAATCAGGTCGGCGTTCCCAAACGCCCGGAAATCAAGGCGGCGGATTTCGCCAAGGCGCTGGAAGACGCGCCGATGGCCATCATTCCGTTCGAGCCGCAGGTCTTCGGCGCGGCGGCCAACAACGGGCAAATGATCGCCGAGGTGTCGTCGGGCCACCGCACCGCCGAAATGTTTCGGCAGATGGCGCAAACTCTGACGGGACGGTCGGAGCCCAAGAAGCAACGTTCCGGGCTGTTGTCGCCGCTGTTGGAAAAGCTGTTGGGCTAAAGGTTTGGAGTTGCGTTAGTGTTTGGCAAGCGTCCCAATTCCGGTAGTGCCACCGCCGCGGAGCCGCGGACTGCGGCCGCGCCGCGCCCGGTTGCCGCTCCGGTTGCC
>JBAQHW010000454.1:0-5994 GCA_049288525.1 Xanthobacteraceae bacterium | reverse complement strand
CTCTCGGCAAATCTTTTTACCAGCGCGACCGCGGTGAAGCTCGGCGGCGACGAGGTTCTGTTCCTGGCGGGCGACGCCGGCGACGGCTGCTATCGGGTCGAGGATGGACTGCTCAAGGTCACCATGGTGTCGCGCGGCGGCACCGAGCGCATTCTCGCTTTTCTCGGTGCGGGCGCTATCGTCGGCGAGCTTTCGATTATCGACAGCCTGCCGCGCTCGGCCTCGGTGGTGGCGGTGCGCCCTTCGGCCTTGAGTTTTTTGAGCCGCGCCGCGTTCGACGATTTCGCCAACAGACATCCGGAAATTTACAAAGCTCTGGTGACGCTGATTGCCGGTCGCCTGCGCGAGACCGACGCCGCACTCGCCGCCGGCAGCTTCCTGCCGCTGCGCGGCCGCGTGGCCTGCACGCTCCTCGAATTGGCAGACGAATTCGGTCAGGACGTTGGCGGCGGCCGTATCGTCATTCGCCAGAAGATCGGCCAGAGCGACCTCGCCGCCATGGCCGGCATTGCGCGCGAGAATGTCAGCCGCATCCTCAATGACTGGAAGCGGCGCAAGCTGGTCAGCCGCCTGTCTGGCTATTATTGCCTGGAAAACCGGACCGAGCTTCGAAACGAAGCCGAATTGTAGCGTTTCAGCCCGCTACCGCCGCCCCCGAAGCCCCGCTAAAACCTGCTTCATGACCGCAGTCACCGCCACACCCCGGATCGGGGATTTTCGCCGCATTGTCGTGAAAGTCGGCTCCTCGCTCCTGGTTGACGCCAAGGCGGGTAAGCTCAACGAAGCCTGGCTCGCTTCGCTCGCTGCAGATCTGGCGGCGCTGCATGGCGGCAAGCGAGACCTGCTGGTGGTCTCCTCCGGAGCCATTGCGCTCGGTCGGAGCGTGCTGAAATTGCCGCCGGGAACGCTTGAGCTTGAGGATAGCCAAGCCGCTGCGGCGGTCGGGCAGATCGCATTGGCGCGTACCTGGGCCGAAGCACTGTCGCGCCATGGCATCACCGCGGGCCAGGTGCTGGTCACGCTGGGCGATACCGAGGAGCGCCGCCGTTACCTTAACGCGCGCTCGACAATCGATAAGCTCCTGGAATGGCGTGCTATACCGGTCATCAACGAGAACGACACGGTTGCCACGGCCGAAATCCGCTACGGCGACAATGACCGGCTCGCCGCCCGCGTCGGGACGATGATGAGTGCCGATCTGGTGGTTCTGTTGTCCGATATCGACGGGCTCTACGATGCGCCGCCCGGGACGACGTCGTCGGCCAGCCACATCCCGCGCGTCGAACGCATCACGCCGGACATCGAAGCGATGGCGGGCGCCGCCGGCTCGGGCCTGTCGCGGGGCGGCATGCAGACCAAAATCGAAGCCGCCAAGATCACCACCGGTTCCGGGACCCACATGGTGATCGCCTCCGGACGCGTCGAGCATCCGCTTGACGCGATCGCCAAGGGCGCCCGCTGCACCTGGTTTGTGACCTCCGGAAATCCGGTAACCGCGCGCAAGAAATGGATCGCCGGTTCGCTGGAACCGAAGGGAACTCTCGTCATCGACGCCGGAGCTGTCGCGGCGCTACGGCGCGGCAACAGCCTGTTGCCGGTTGGGGTGCTGCGCATCGACGGCGCTTTCGCCCGCGGCGACGCCGTCATTATCCGCGGGCCGGACGGCAGCGAGATCGGCCGCGGTCTGTGTGCCTTTGACGTCGAGGATGCGCAAAAAATCAGAGGCCGGTCGTCCGGCGAGATCGAGGCCATTCTCGGCTACTCCGGCCGGACGGAGATGGTCCATCGCGACGACCTGGTGGTGGCACCTGGGATGAGCGCGCCGTAACGGCGGGTGTCACCGTCAGGTTCCGCGGCTCTTCCAACCGAGCGGTACGGTCCAGAACCAGGGTCTATTCAGAACCGGCGGGTGTCCAGAAAAGATGAGCCCCGACCGCTAATGCGGCCGGGGCTCGGCACCGGGTGATTGAGGGTGAGGGGCTGGGGGGCTTCGCCCGGCGCCTGACTACTAACGGTGCCGCTGGCGAGGGGTTCCGGCGCCCGCCGCAATTTTTTTCGTCCGCGTCACCGGCGCCTTGTGCAGGTTCCGGGAACCGGTTCGCGCGCGCTGGTGCCGACGGGCCCGCGGCGACGCGGGCCGAACCAGATTTGCGGCGGAATCGTCGGTGAGATTGATACGCTGACCTCCGGGAAGCACGACATAGCGCGAGAAAACCCGCAAATTTCCGTGCTCGCCTCCGCGGCCCTCGACCACATAGGTCGTGCCGATCGGGAACTGCTTGGGTAATTCACTCGGACTACGGCTGGCTGACAAATGCATGGCACCCTCTCGTTTTCATCATTGAATCCAAACGCGGTAATTTTGTTGCAGGTTCCTCAATTTCTATGACGGTTCCGCGAATGCTGTGGATTGCTGTGGGAATCTCCGCCGCCGACCCATCCTCGCCGGGTGCCTCGCGGCTCTTGGCCGAACATGGTAGAAAGGTGCCGAATGCAAGACGGATCAAGGCCATGAGAGCACTATGAATGCCCCGCTCAAGGCGGTGATAGCGCCCGGCGACCTCGGCGCGACCATGCGCGAGATGGGGCGTCAGGCACGCAAGGCTGCCCGCGTTCTGGCGCAGGCTCCGGCCGCGAAAAAGAACCAGGCTCTAGTGGCGATGGCGCGGGCGATGCGGCGTTCCGCCGCTTCCATTCTGGCCGCCAATGCGGACGATTGCGCCGAGGCGAAGTCCGGCGGCGCCACCGCGGCGTTCCTGGATCGGCTTTTGCTCGACGCCGATCGCATCGAAGCGATGGCTGCGGGACTTGAGGTGATCCGGAAGCTGAAAGACCCGGTCGGGTCCGTGATGGCGTCATGGCGCCGGCCCAACGGCATGCGCATTGAACGCGTTCGGGTTCCGCTGGGCGTGGTTGGTGTTATTTTCGAGAGTCGGCCCAACGTTACCGCCGATGCTGCCGCGCTGTGCCTCAAGGCCGGCAATGCCGCGATCCTTCGCGGCGGCTCGGAAAGTTTCCGTACGTCTCGCGCAATCCATGCCGCGCTGGTCGAAGGCCTGATCGAAGCCGGCTTGCCAGCTTCGGCGATCGCGGTGGTTCCGACGCGCGATCGCGCCGCCGTCGGCATGATGCTTGCCGGACTCGACGGCGCCATCGATGTCATCGTGCCGCGCGGCGGCAAGGGTCTGGTCGGCCGGGTGCAGACCGAAGCCCGCGTGCCGGTGTTCGCGCATCTCGAAGGCATCTGTCACGTCTATGTCGACGGCAAGGCCAAGCTCGGCATGGCCAAGTCGATCGTGCTCAACGCCAAGATGCGCCGAACCGGGGTATGCGGCGCCGCCGAATCTTTGCTGGTCGACCGTGCCGGCGTAGCCCGGCTGCTCAAGCCGCTCGTGACCATGCTGCTCGACGCCGGCTGCGAGATCCGCGGCGACGCCGCCGTCCAAGCGGTCGACAGGCGGGTCAAGCCCGCCGGCAAAGCCGATTGGGGCATCGAATATCTTGATGCCATCATGACCGCGGGTGTCGTCGACGGCGTTGACGCGGCAATAGCGCATATCGAGCGCTACGGGTCGCATCACACCGACGCGATTGTCACCGAAGACAAGGCGGCGGCGGAAAAATTCTTGCGCGAGGTCGATTCGGCAATCGTGCTGCACAACGCGTCGACGCAATTCGCCGACGGCGGTGAATTCGGCTTCGGCGCCGAGATCGGCATCGCCACCGGTAGGCTGCATGCGCGCGGTCCGGTCGGCGTCGAACAACTCACGACATTCAAATACCGCATCCGCGGCAGCGGGCAGACGCGGCCATGATCGTTTGCCGGGTTGCGTCGCGCGTCAGTGCGGCGGGCGCGGCAGCCGATGCATGGGGAGGGGGCACTTTCTGTAAACTATGAACCGGGAGCTTGTTCCAGCGCGCCAGGTTGCCGCGAAGCCCGGCCGCCGCGTTGGCGTCGTTCTGCCGCCGCATGCACCGGGCATGCGGATTGGCCTGTTCGGCGGCACTTTCGATCCGCCTCATGCGGCTCATCGCTCTGCGTCGCTTTTGGCGCTGCGGCGGCTTGGCCTCGATCGGCTGTGGTGGCTGGTCACGCCCGGCAATCCGCTCAAAGATGTCAGCGGGCTCGCGCCGCTAGTGGAACGGGTTGCGGCGGCGCGCGCCTTGTCCCACCATCCGCGCATCGACGTTACCGATTTCGAGGCCGATCTCGGCACCAATTACACCTATGGAACAGTCAGCTATCTCGTGCGCAGTTGTCCGGGCGTGCACTTCGTCTGGATCATGGGCGCCGACAATCTCCGTCACTTCCATCGTTGGCAGCGTTGGCGCGAAATCGCCGCGCTGGTGCCGATCGCAGTGATCGACCGTCTCGGTCCCAGCCTTTATTCAGCAGCGGGGGTAACCGGCCAGGCATTGGCCTGGGCGCGCCTGCCGGAGATCGCGGCGACCACTCTGGCGAACCGAAAGCCCCCGGCCTGGATCTATCTCCACGGTCTCAAATCGCCGCTGTCATCGACCGCGTTGCGCGCCGCCCGAACGCTCCGCAAGAGCGTCAGATGACAGTTCCCTGAAACTAAAGCATGATCCGGAAAAGTGGATGTCGATTTTCCGAAAAGATCATGCTCCAATTGAAGATCTTTGTAGTTGAAACCGTTAACGGGACGAGATTATCTTTGACAGTGCGGGCCCTGGATTCGGTGGCCGGGGCCAATATCTGAGCGATAGGAGCAAGCGATAGGAAACTTCGCGCTAGAAGACTTGGCGCGAGGAACTTGGAGCGAAAGGATCAAGCACCCTGTCCACAGTTGTAATTCCTCGGGCCGAACGTCGCGCGCCCAAAGCGGTCTCCAGAATGCGTCTTGACGCCGAGGAGATCCTCCGCCTGATCCTCGCCCGCCTCGACGATATGAAGGCGGAGGACATCCTCACCATCGATCTTCGGGATAAATCTTCAATCGGCGACTATATGGTCGTGTCCTCCGGCCGGTCGCAGCGCCATGTCGGATCGGTGGCCGACAGGGTTGTCGAGGATTTGCACAAGGCCGGCGTGCGTGCGCACGTCGAGGGCACGCCGCATTGCGACTGGGTACTGATCGACGCGGGCGACGTTATCGTCCACGTCTTTCGTCCCGAAGTGCGGACCTTCTACAATCTCGAAAAGATGTGGCTGGCGGCCGGTCCTACGCGCCACGCGAGCTAGGCGGCTCGCATTTAGGGTCGTATCGGGAAGCCGTCATTCCGGCAGCGGAATGACGCAAGGCCGTTACACCGCGCCGGTGATCCACTGCTCGAGCTTTTGCTTCGGCTGCGCGCCGACTTGACGCGAGGCCAACTGGCCGTCCTTGAACAGCATCAGCGTCGGGATCGACATGATGCCGTATTTCGCCGCGATGCCGGGATTTTCGTCGACATTGAGTTTGACGATCTTGACCTTGCCATTGAGCGAATTGGAAATCTCTTCAAGAGCCGGCGCGATCATGCGGCACGGGCCGCACCACTCGGCCCAGAAATCGACGACGACCGGCCCGCTGGCCTTGAGCACGTCCGTTTCGAACGTCGCATCCGTGACCTTCTCGACCATGAAATACCTCGTTTAATTGCAGAATCGCCAAAACAGCGCCAAGACCGGGGCGTCAAACCTATGAACCGGTCATAACGGCGTCAAGGCACCTTCACCGGAGCGTGACGATCTATCGCCAACGCCTCCTCGACCGCCCGATCCATGCTTGCCGCGGGCATTTCCAAAAGCAGCGGTCCGTGGGTGAAGATCAGAGCGGCCCGGACGATTTTATCCGGATAGAGGCGCGCGATGACCGCGCGATAAAGCGCGAGCTGGGCAAGATATTTCGGCGGCACGTCGTCGAGCCGCGACGGTACCATTCCGTCGGTCTTGTAGTCGGCAATCAGGACAGCATTGCCGCTGATGGCCAGCCGATCGACCTGGCCGGCAACCGGCAGCGCTTCGCCGCCCGCACGCGCAATGCGGCCGAC
>JBAQHW010000453.1:0-6857 GCA_049288525.1 Xanthobacteraceae bacterium | reverse complement strand
CCGTTGCCGGCCTCAGGCAGCGGTATGGCGCGCGGCAGCGCTTCGATGCCGGCGGGCGGCCGCGCGGCATCGCGCGGAGCCGCGACCGCGCGAACGATATTGGGTTCGACTACGATGTCGGACGGACCGCCGATCATCAGCAAATGCTCGACATTGTCGCGCCGGACTAAAATGAGTCGGCGGCGTCCGTCGACACTGGCGTAGTCGATCACGGCCAGACGCGGCTGTCGGCCGCGTGCCGTGCTGCTGCCGAGCCGGCCGGCGCCGAACCGGCGCACGGCCCAGGCGGCAATGCCGATGAGCGCGAGCACGACCAGGAATGCGAGGAAGAAGCGTACGGCGAGCGGCATCTCCGCTCCAAAAAACGTATCAAACATCCGCACGACTCCCGTTCGCTTAGGGCGGCGCTGTCAGCCCGCAAAGGTTAACGGCGCGGGTAACATTTGCCGCCCTGATTACTAACAAAAGATTAAAAATTCTAGCCGATTTCGCCGCATAAGCCGATGCCTGAAGCATTCGCATGGTAAACGGCGGATTAATGGCGAAAGCGGCCGAAACCGGCCTTTAACCGCGCATTAACCATGATCCCGGCAAAGTCTGCCGGTCCAAGCAGCCACCGCGAGCCTTCCTCGAACACTTGAACCCAAGGCTTGGAACCGGGGCCGTGAGATGCCGATCACCGACATTCCGATTCTCAACATGTTACGTGAGCGTATGCAGTGGCAGCAGGCGCGGCAGGAAGTGCTGGCGCAAAACGTCGCCAATGCCGACACGCCGGATTACCAGGCCAAGGATCTGGTGCCGCTCGATTTCTCGCGGCAATTGTCGGCTGTTTCGCTGTCGCTCGATCGCACCAATCCCGAGCACATCGCCGCGACGTCGGCCGGTTCGCAATTCGCCAGCAAAGACGCCGGCTTCGAAGTCCGGCCGCGCGGCAATTCGGTCAGCCACGAAGACGAGATGAATAACGTGGCGACCAACCAGATGGACTACGAGGCGGCGACGGAGATGTACACGCACAGTCTCAACCTCATCAAGCTCGCGGTCAAAGAGTGACGGCGGGGCGGGGCGGCGCAACCGGATTGATCATGATGGAACGCTGACATGGCCGACATGATGGACTTCGCAAAATCGCTGCGGATCGCCGCAACTGGGCTGAAGGCCCAGATGGGGCGGATGCGCGTCATCACCGAGAATATCGCCAACGTCGATTCGGTGGCGACCACGCCGGGCGGCGATCCGTACCGACGCAGAATCGTTACCTTCTCGAGCGAACTCGACCACTCGCTCGGCGCCGATGTGGTCAAGCTTGGCGGGATAGAAACGGACAAGTCGAATTTCCTGGTCCGCCACGAGCCGGGCAATCCGGCCGCCGACGCGCAAGGCAACGTCAAATATCCGAACGTGAACACGCTCGTGGAAATGACCGACCTGCGCGACGCGCAGCGTTCCTACGAGGCCAACCTCAACGTCATTACCGCGACCCGCAAAATGCTCCAGCTCACCATCGATATGCTCAAGGCCTGACCATGCCGACACCAACCATTGCCGCTAACGCCTATGCCGCGCTCGCGAAGATGAGCGGGGACACAGCCGGCATCGCCGGCGGTTTGGGCAAGACCGAAGGCCCGAACTTCGGGTCGGTCCTCAAGGACGTGATCAATGCCGTATCGGCGGCGGCGAAGAATTCCGACGCTCAGGCACAGGCGGTCGCCGCCGGCAAAGCCAACATGGTCGACGTCGTCACCGCCGTTGCCGAGACTGAAACAGCTTTCCAGACGCTGGTCTCGGTGCGCGACAAGGTGATCGCCGCCTATGAGGACGTGCTGAAAATGCCGATCTGACCCAACCAATACTTCTTCCCGCAAGCGGCGAGAGGGAGTGAACCGTGGAGACGAGGACAAGTGACAGGCCCGGAAGTTCTGGATGTTTCGCGCGATGCGATCAAGACGCTGCTCCTCGTATCCGCGCCGCTGATGCTGGTCGGGCTCGTCGTCGGCGTCGCCATCTCGCTGCTGCAGGCGCTGACGCAAATCCAGGAGACGACGCTGGTCTTCGTGCCGAAAATTCTGGCCATTTTCGTTGCGCTTCTGGTGGCGCTGCCGTTCATGGCCGACGCCATGCAAGCCAACTTTCTTCGCGTCATCGCGCACATCACCAGCGGATAACGGCGGGTAAGCCGCGCGCCGGCGCGTGGCCGGCGTGACAAAGACGAGGTGAGGCGTGAACATCGATATTTCCAGTTTGCCGGCGTTTGGGGCGGCCTTCTTGCTGATTTTCGCCCGCACCGGCACCATGGTCATGCTGCTGCCGGGGATCGGCGAGCAGAACATTTCGCCGCGGCTGCGCCTGACCATTGCGCTGATGCTGGCCGCGGTGCTGTGGCCGCTGCATCGCAACGACTATCACATCGACGCCGGCGCGCTCGGGCCGACGATCGTCATGCTGATCGAGGAGATCATCATTGGCGCGGTGCTCGGAATGACCGCCCGGCTCACCATCTCGGCGCTGGAAGTCGCGGGCTCGGTCATCGCCCAGCAGCTCGGTCTCGGCTTCGTTACCGCGGTCGATCCGATGCAGGGCGAACAAGGCATCATTCTCGGCACCTTTTTCACCATGCTCGGCATAACATTGTTCTTTGCCACCAACATGCATTATCTGGTCATTGCCGCGCTTAACGACAGCTACACGCTGTTCGCTCCCGGCCAGGTGCCGGCTGCCGGCGACGTGGCGGCCTTGATGACGAAAACGGTATCGGGCGCATTTCGTATCGGCATCCAGCTGTCGGCGCCGTTTCTGGCGTTCGGGCTTTTGTTCAATCTCGGACTTGGCGTGCTGTCGCGGTTGATGCCGCAGATGCAGGTGTTTTTTATCGCGCTGCCGTTGTCGATCCTGATCGGCTTTCTGTTCCTGCTCCTGGTGATCGGCGCGATGATGGGGCTGTTTCTCGATTACGCCGGCGGCGTGATGCAGCAGCTCGCCCCCCACGCTTAACACATTTGGGTGAAGCATGATCTTTTCGGAAAACCGGCTTCCACTTTTCCAGATCATGCTTTAGCGCACGATGGCCGACGAACGCGACGACAGCGAACATACAGAAGACCCGACACCGCGCCGGCTCGAAGAAGCGGTCCGACGCGGCGACGTGGTCAAGAGCATCGAGGTCTCCACCTGGTTCACCATCGGCGGCGGCACATTGCTGCTGATGGAGTTTGCAGGCCCGATGGCCGCCAATCTGAAGACGACGCTCGGCGGCCTGCTGATGCACTTGGGCGATATTCCGGCCGATGGGCCGGGACTCGACGATCTCGCCAAGGTGCTGGCGACGCGCGTGCTGGCGGCGCTGGGCATTCCGTTCCTGCTGCTCGCGCTCGCCGCGCTGCTGGGCAATGCGATCCAGCACCGCATCCTGTTCTCGTTCGATCCGGTCCTGCCGCAACTATCGCGGATTTCGCCCGGCGCGGGCCTGCGCCGCCTGTTCTCCCGGCAGGCGCTTGCCAATTTCGCCAAGGGGCTCGCCAAGCTCGCTTTGTTCGGAACGGTGATCGGCGCGCTGTTATGGCCGCAACGCCACCGCATCATGGGCTTGATCGGCGCCGATCCGACCTTGATCCTGCCGTTTACCCAGGCGCTGGCCATGAAAATGCTGGGCACGGTGGTGGCGATCCTCGCCATCGTCGCGGCGGCCGATTACCTGTTTCAATACCGCCAGTGGTACGAGCGTCAAAAAATGTCGGTGCGGGAGATGAAGGAGGAGTACCGCCAGAGCGAGGGCGATCCCGCCGTCAAGGGCAAGATCCGCCAGTTGCGCCACGCGCGCGCCCGCAAGCGCATGATGGCCAAAGTCCCCAAGGCGTCGGTGGTCATTACCAATCCGACGCACTTCGCAGTCGCGCTGCAATATGAGCGCGGCATGAATGCCCCGGTGTGCGTCGCCAAAGGTGCCGACCTCATCGCCCGCAAGATTCGCGAAGTGGCGGAAGCTCACGACATTCCCATCGTCGAGAACCCGCCTTTGGCGCGGGCGTTGCATGGCACGGTGGAGATCGATCAGGAAATTCCGCAGGAACACTACCGCGCGGTGGCCGAAATCATCGGTTACGTGATGCGGCTGCGCCGGGCAGTGACGCGGTAATCGCTTCGAGCGGAATCGATTGGCGCTCTAACGTTTTGTTGAAGCATGATGTTTTCGGAAAACCGCCATCCATCCCCGGATCAAGTCCGAGGGCAGCTTTTCCGGATCATGCCTGAACCGTGTAGATTTATGGCGATCGGTCGTGCGATTCGACGGTGCGAGGTTCAAAGCGGGGCATGACACAGCAGGCAAAGATTGCACGGGCCAAGATTGAACCGGCCAAGGTTGAACCAGCGAAGATTGAACCAGCCAGGATCGAACCAGTGACCGAGCCCGCCGCGACCTCACCGAAATCTGCCGTTGCGGCAAAACCTGCGGCGTCGAACGGCAAACCCGCGCCCGGCGATATGCCGTTCGGCGATCGGGCCGCCGCGGCCGGCACGCGGCCGTCAATCGACCGCAGCTCCGGCGGCGGCCGGGGCGGCAGTGTCGTACTGGTCCTCCTGGTCGCGGCCTTCCTGGTCGGGTCGGCGACGGCCATGGCGTTCCTCGGCACCGCCAATGCCGAGCCTTATATTCTCGTCTTCCTCGCCGCACTCGCCACCGTCGGCGTGTTTTCGCTGTTCGCGCTCGCCGCCGGCTTGTTGCAGATCTCCGGCGCACCGACCGCCAATCCGCTGGTCAAGGCGATCGTTGACGGGGCCGCCGACGGGACCGTCGTCACCGATCACGATGGCCGCATCGTCTATGCCAATGCCGCCTATCTCGACCTCATCGATGCCACAGACGCCAATGACATGCGTCCGGTCGAGCGCGCTTTCATCGGCGACGCCGACGCCTCGGAGGCGATCTACCGGCTGCTCAAGGCGGCGCGCGAAGGCAGGCGGCTTGAAGAAGAAGTGCGCATCGGCGGCCTGCACGGCCGGCCGGCGCGCTGGCTGCGATTCAAAATCCGTCCGCTCGGCGAAAGCCGGCGCGATGCCCGTTTGACGGTCTGGTCGCTTGCCGATGTGACAGCCGAGCGCGGCCGCCAGGAGAACGTATTCCAGGTGCTGCAGCACTCGATCGACTATCTCGATCACGCGCCGGCCGGCTTCTTCTCGATCGACGACAAGGCCGACGTCGTTTATCTCAATGCTACGCTCGCCAATTGGCTCGACCAGGATCTGGCGCAGGTCGGCTCGGGCGGGCTGAAGCTCGCCGATCTCGTCGCCGGCGACGGCGCGGCGCTGATCACGACGCTGCGCGGGGCGCCGGGCGAGGTTAAAACCGAGGTGCTCGATCTCGATCTGCGCACCCGGTCGGGACGCACGCTGCCGGTGCGGGTGTATCACAAGCTTGCGTTCGGCTCCGACGGCAAGGCCGGCGCCTCGCGCTCGCTGGTGCTCAACCGGGGGCAGGACGACGGCACCGATCCGCTGCGCGCGGCGGAAATCCGCTTCATGCGGTTCTTTCACACCACCCCGATGGCGATCGCCACCATCGACCGGCAGGGCGGCGTCATCCGCACCAATCCGCTGTTTGCCAAGCTGTTCCATGGCGCGCGCGGCGGCGAAGGCGAATCCGAAGACCGCTCCATTCTTTCGATCGTCGCCGAACGCGATCGCGAAGCGCTGGGTGCCGCCATTCGGCAGGCGGCGCTCGGCAAAAGCGACATCGCGCCGGTCGACGCGGCACTGGCGGTCGACGGCGAACGGTCCGGTCGCTTCTACGTCACCGCGGTCGAGGAAGAGGAACGCGATCAGGAAGCGGCCATCGTCTATATGCTCGAGACGACCGAGCAGCGCGAGCTCGAGAACAAGGTTACGCAACAGCAGAAGATGGAACTGGTCGGCCAGCTTGCCGGCGGTATCGCCCACGACTTCAACAACGTGCTGTCGGCGATCATGATGGCGACCGACTTTTTGCTCAACGCGCACAAGCCAACCGATCCGTCGTTCGCCGATATCATGCAGATCAAGCAGAACGCCAACCGGGCGGCGAGTCTGGTCCGGCATCTGCTTGCGTTCTCGCGCAAGCAGACATTGCGCCCGCAGGTGCTCGATCTCGGCGAAGTATTGAGCGATCTCACCATGCTGCTGCGCCGGCTGATCGGCGAGAAGGTGACGCTGGAAGTGGCGCACGGCCGCGATCTGTGGCCGGTCAAGGCCGATATTTCGCAATTCGAGCAGGTGATCGTGAACCTTGCAGTCAATGCCCGCGATGCCATGCCTAACGGCGGCCGCCTGAAGGTGCGCACCGCCAATGTGACGGCGGCGGAATGCGCGCGCTTTCGCGCCAAGGGCATGCCGGCCGCCGACTACGTGCTGGTCGAGGTCACCGATACCGGCACCGGCATCCCGGCCAAGATCGTCGACAAGATTTTCGAGCCGTTTTTCTCGACCAAGGAAGTGGGCAAGGGCACCGGCCTCGGCCTTTCGACCGTCTACGGCATCATCAAGCAGACCGGCGGCTTCGTTTACGTCGAAACGGCGGACAACGAGGGCGCCACCTTTCGCCTGTTTTTGCCGCGGCACGTAGCGACCGCTCAGGAGATCGCGGTCGAACAGGCTGAGGTCGCGGCAATGGCCGGCGCGTCGGCCGATGCCGGCAAGGCACCGGCGGGCGCCGATCTCACCGGGGAGGGGACGATCCTTTTGGTGGAGGACGAAGAGGGTCTACGCCAGCTTAACGCCCGGGGGCTCGCCTCGCGCGGCTATACCGTGCTTGAAGCGGCCAACGGCGTCGAAGCCATCGAGGTCTTGGAACGGCATCAAGGCGGCATCGATCTGGTGGTCTCCGA
>JBAQHW010000452.1:0-22052 GCA_049288525.1 Xanthobacteraceae bacterium | reverse complement strand
GGGCGGTCCACCGCTGCCGCGGCCGCGCCCTCCGGAACTGGCATCGCGCAAGCCGGCCGACGGCGCCAAACCTGTTGAGTCAAAGCCTGTTGAGGCAAAGCCGGCCGCCGCGGTCGAGGCACGTGCTCCAGTCGCCGCCGATCCCGGACCGGACTCGAAACCGAGCCTGACGCCGGCGCCCACGCCGCCGCCGGCGTCCGCGGCAAAAGCCACACCGGCATTATCCCCACAGCCGCCGGCGAAATCTGCCAAAGCGCCTTCGTCGCTCACCATCAATAATTGATCGCTGCGTTGCCGCTGCATGGCAAGCTTGCGCGGCGGACGCAGCCGAGCAATGCCGCGCCGGCCGATTGAGCCGGCTGCCGCCGCATCGTAGCATCCGTCGTAGCATCGTCGGGCGATTGCGCGGAAACAACAATGCAATTCGCCGGGAGGCACTGCCGTGAAGATTTGCATGTTTCATTTGATGCCGTATCGCGGCCTGCCGGCAGATTTCGATAAGCGCTACAATTCGGCTTACATCGATCCGCTGTGGTTCGACGTTGCCGATTCCGAAAAGGTCGGCGAATACTACAACGCGACGCTCGACGAGCTCCTGCTGGCGGCCCGCGTCGGCTTTCATGGCCTGTGCACCAATCAGCACCATCAGAACGTCTATGGCTTCATGGCCAATCCCAGCGTCATGGCGGCGGCGCTGGCGAGGGGGACCAACGGCCAGAACGTCGCCATCGTGCAGCTTGGCTCGACGCTGCCCTCGACCACGCCGCCGACGCGCATCGCCGAGGAATATGCGATGCTCGATTGCATCAGCGGCGGGCGGCTGGTCGCCGGCTTTCCGACCGGACTGCCGGCCGACGCCACCATCTCCAACGGCGTCGTTCCGATCGAGCAGCGCGAGCGCTATCGCGAGGCGCTGGCGCTCGTCGTCAAGGCGTGGTCGGCGCGCGAGATCTTCGCCTGGAACGGCAAGCATTATCAGCTCGGCATGGTCAATCTCTGGCCGCGCCCGATTCAGCAGCCGCATCCGCCGATCTGGATTCCCGGCTCCGGCATTTCTGCCACTGCCGAATATGTCGTCGAGCACGACCACTGCTTCTGTCATCTGAGCTATTACGGCGCCAAGAACGCCAAGACGGTGAGCGAGCGCTATTGGGATCTGGCGGCGCGCAAGGGCCGCGACGACAATCCGTACCGCTTCAGTTTTCTCCAGCTCATCGGCGTGGCGCCGACCGACGCCGAGGCCGAGGAGATTTACGCGCCGCATGCCGAATATTTCTTCCACAAGCTGCTCTATACGCCGTCCTATTATCAGGCGATTCCCGGCTGTCTCGAATACGAGGCGCTGCGCCAGGCGCTGGCGCACAATCCGCGCGGCGAGGTCAAATTGCGCGAGCTCAAGGCCAAGGATTTCTACGACCGCGGCTTCGTCGTCGTCGGCAGCCCCAAGACGGTGCGCGAGCAACTCCTCGACGGCATCAAGCAATTGCGGATGGGGCATCTCTTGGCGCTGTTGCATTTCGGTTCGATGCCGACCGACGTCTGCAAGGCCAATATCGATCTGTTTGCCCGCGAGGTGCTGCCGTATCTGCAAGATCAGTGGGACGACCGCTACGACGACCGCTGGTGGCCCGAGCGCCTCAAGGCCGCGCGCCCGGCTGCTGCCGTTACGGCGGTGGGGGCATGAGATCGATGCGTCATCCGAGCGGAGCGTGACATGGCTGCCGCCGAACTGCGCCGGATCAAGCTCTGGCAGGACCGGATCGATACCGAAGTCGAGATTTTGGGCTCCGGTACGCCGCTCATCTATCTGCACGGACCGTGGGGGCTCGCACCGGATCGTGCTTTTGCCACGCGGCTCGCCGCGAAGCATACCGTCTACGCGCCGCGCTTTCCCGGCACCACGCCGGGCGATCCGAACGCCGTGCATGCGCTCGAAGGCTGGCATGATCTCACCGTCTGTTACGGCGAATTGCTCGACGCTTTGGCGCTGCAGTCGCCGCTGGTGGTGGTCGGCCATTCCTTCGGCGCCCTGCTTGCGGCCGAAATCGCCGCGGCCGCGCCGCGCTCGGTCGGGCGGCTCATTTTGATCGACCCGGTGGGGCTGTGGCGCGACGACCATCCGGTGTCGAACTGGATGCTCATTCCCGACACCGCCCGCAAGGCCGCGCTGTTTGCCGATCCCGACGGCGAAGCGGCGCGGCGCTTCTTCGAAGTGCCGCCCGATCCCGCCGCGCGGGTGGAGACTTTGTCGCAAACGATCTGGGCGCAGGCCTGCACCGGCAAATTCGTCTGGCCGATCGCCGACCGCGGCTTGAGCCGGCGCATCCACCGCATTGCTGCGCCCACCTTGATCGTCTGGGGCGACGCCGACCGCATCATTGCCCCGGCCTACGCGGACGAGTTCGCCCGGCGCATTTCCGGCTCCCAAGTCGCACGCATCGCCGGCGCCGGCCATTTGCCGCATCTGGAACGGCCGGAGCGTGTTGTCGAGGCGATCGCAAAATTCCTCGGCTGAGCGTAGAGCGACCTATATATGCTCGTCTCAAATATCGTAACTCGCCCTTGACAAACGTCTCCGGTCTAGTTACATGCCGGTCAGCTCGCTCATCGGGGACGCCTTCGCGAGGGTACTCTCGGATGTGGAGCGAGTGCGGTGCCCGCGGGCGGGCCATACACCTGCTCCCGGGCGGCTCCGGACACCGCCCGGCCGGTAATAACGACCGGTCTGCGAGGAGCTCGCTGGACTGGGATAGGGGAAGATGCGGGCGACACCCGATGACGCCGAACCCAGGAAGCGCGGCTGGAGCTGAGCGGAGGCGTTAATTCGCCGAAGCGAGTCCGCGGTGGGGCGCCGGAAGGCGCGCGCGCCCGAAGCGCAAGCCTTATTCGCTTGCGTGGCGCGCGCCGCACCCGCTGGTGCGGCTGGTTGCGTTTGCGCGTTCCGGCGCTCTGCCTCCCCTTTATCGGGCGGGCTTGCGAAGGGCTTTCTTAAAGCGTGCAGCAAAGCTCGGATGCGAAGAAGCATCGCGAGAACGGAAATTTTTGCATCCCGCGCTGCGATAGCGGGGGAGGATGCAGGAAAAAACAAACGAAAGGAGAAAAGCGATGCCCATTTTGTCGGCGCGCGTCAATTTGCATAAGCGTTATACCGCGGCGCAGCTTACCGAACGACGTGCCGCCGCTACCGTCGCGTTGTGCCGCATCTATTGTGACGTCATCGGATTGTGGCGCGGTTGCGCGGTCAAGCGGTGCAAGCGCCACCGCCGCTGCTGCGGTGAGCCTCGGCCGTGTCTGCAGCGCGGCCGGGCCGGCGTGCCGCGTGGCCTGTACCCAAAAATACTGGTCGAGGTTCGCGCCGGCGGCTCGGCGAAGCTTCCGCCGATCAACAATCTGGAATCGGACATGCGCCGCGATCCGCCGGGCTGGCTACGGTGAGCGCGAATCAAAAGCGCCCCGGAAAGGCCGGGGCGCTTTATCGTTCAACCAACAGGACGCCGGATTACGCCGCCTTCTGGCTGCCGATCACCGTCGGGCCGTTGCCCTTGCCGTTGATCGCAATCGTACGCGGCTTTTTCGCCTCGGGAATCTCGCGCACCAAGTCGACGTGCAGGAGGCCATTCTCGAGGCTCGCGCCTTTCACTTGCACGTAATCGGCAAGCTGGAACGCGCGCTCGAAGGTGCGGGCGGCGATACCCTGATAGAGCATCTCGCCGTTCTTGCCTTCCTCCTTGGCGTTTTTCTCGCCATGGATGGTCAACGTGTTCTCGTTGGCTACAATTGACAGTTCCGGCTCGTTAAAGCCGGCGACCGCCACCGACACGCGATAAGCGTTGTCGCCGGTCCGCTCAATGTTATAGGGCGGATAACCGGGTACGCCGCCCTCGGCGCTCTGATCGAGCAACGAGAACAGACGGTCGAAGCCGACGGTGGAACGATAAAGGGGAGACAGATCGAAAGTTCGCATGGCATATCCTCCTTCTGAAGCGACATGCGGATGACTCGCCCGAATGGGCCAAGCCTATGAATGCGCCGCCGCGAACGGCCCGCGCAGTAGCCGATATAAGATGGGGTTTACGGCCCGCAAGGGGCGTTCAAGTTATTGATATGTCGATAAAAAATTTATCGGGCGAAGCCTGGCGCCGCTTCGCAAATCGGCCCTTCAAGATGACGTTTCGCGTGGTCCTGCTATAAGCGGGGTCGTAAGTCCTGCCACCGACCGGTCAATGAAACTCGTCTCGATTCCCGCCAATCCCGTTCCGGACGACTATCTCGCGGGCATGCTCAAAACGCCTGACGGCGTGCTGTTGCGCTATGCGCGCTGGCAGCCGCCGGCGGGCCGGCGCGGGACGGTGTGTATCTTTCCCGGTCGCAGCGAATGGATCGAAAAATATTTCGAGACGGTGCGCGATCTGCGCACGCGCGGCTTCGCCGTGGCGGCGCTGGATTGGCGCGGCCAAGGTTTGTCAGACCGCGCTTTGGGCGATCGTCGCAAGGGCTATGTAGGCGACTTTGCCGAATATGACATCGATCTCGAGACCTTCATGCGCGAGATCGTGCTGCCGGATTGTCCGCCGCCGATCTTCGCCATCGGCCATTCCACCGGCGCGGCGGCGCTGATCCGTGCCGCTCATCGCGGCCATCGTTGGTTCGACCGCATGGTGCTGACCGCGCCGCTGCTCGCGCTCGGCGGCGTCGATTACGCGCACGGTTTTGGGCCGTCGATCGTGCGGGTGCTGCGCCTGGCGGGCTTCGGCACGATGTATGTTCCCAACACTGATACTAGCCTCGTCGAATCGCGGCCGTTCCTCGGCAACATTCTCACCTCGGATCCGGTCCGTTTTGCCCGCAACGCCGCGATCGTCGAGGCGGAGCCTGCGCTCGGGGTCGGCGGCCCGACCGTGGCGTGGCTCGATTCGGCGTTCCGTGCGATGCGCGCGATGCGCCAGCGCAGTTATGCCGTGCGGCTGCGCCAACCCATGCTGATCGTGGCCGGCGGCAATGACACGATCGTCTCGAATTCGGCCATCGAGGATTTTGCCAGCATGCTGCGCGCGGGATCGCATCTGGTCATTGTCGGCGCCCAGCATGAGATCTTGATGGAGCAGAATCGTTTTCGCTCGCAATTCTGGGCGGCGTTCGACGCTTTTGTTCCCGGCACGCCGCTCTATTGATCTTCCGGCATTGCGGGTTCTGCGGCGCTTACCTCTGCAATAGTTCCAGTGCTTGCGCATGCACCCGTTTGTCGGCCGCCGCCACGATGCGCCCGCCGTCATGGGGGCGACCGTTCTCCCAGGTGGTGACGATACCGCCGGCGCCTTCGATGATCGGGATCAGGGCCAGCACGTCATGGGGTTTGAGCTCGGTCTCGATAACGAGGTCGATATGGCCGGCGGCCAGAACGCAATAGGCATAGCAATCGCCGCCATAGCGCGACAGCTGCACTGCCGTCTCGACCCGCTGGAAACGCTGCCGGTCGGCTTCGTTCATCAACAGCGGGCTTGTCGTGCATAGGACCGCTTCGGCAAGCGAGGGGCAGTTACGCACGCGCAAGTCGCGATTTCCCGCCGGCCCACGGTATCGCGCACCACGGCCGTCGCCGGAAAAATGCTCGCGGGTGAACGGCTGATGCATCATGCCGTAGATCGGCTCGCCGCCGCGGGTCAGCGCAATCAGCGTGCCCCATATCGGCAAACCGCAGATAAAGGACTTGGTGCCGTCGATCGGGTCAAGCACCCAGACATATTCGGCATCGGCCCGTTCGGCCCCGAATTCCTCGCCAACCACGCCGTGTTCGGGAAAGGTGCGCTTGATCAAGGTGCGCATCGCCGCCTCCGCGGCGCGGTCGGCGGCGGTGACCGGGTCAAAGCCCCCGGATTGGCTCTTGTTTTCGAGCCCGAGGCCCCCGTTGCCAAGGGCGCTGCGGAAGAAGGGCCGGATGGTTTCGCCGGAAATGGCGGCAAGTTCGTCCACGAATGCCGCGAAATCGATCGCCGTCATGGGAGCCTCCGTGTCTTATGCCGACACCGATGATCGACTACCGAAGCTTGGCTGAGACGGCAGTCGGGGTGTGGCTCGATCGCTACAGCGGGTCGCAAATTCGCTATGCGGCATCCGCGTGGCAGTCCGGCGCCGGTTTATGGCCGTCTGGCGCAAATTTGAGCAGCGGTCAAATTTCAATCTAAGCATTTGATATTAAAATATTTTTTGTTCGTTAAAGCTGCGGAAAAGCAGCCGCTTGATCTCCGATGTTAAATTTGCGGCAAATAGCAGGGGAAAAACTCCGGAGCGATAGGTCAGCAGCTCTTGTATTTTGTGCGCCGCAGTGTATGTTGTTGCAGTGCGGTAGCGAGAGGTTTCCTCCCGTTACCGTCGCCCTCCTTGGGCGTTTCCTCCCTAGACTTGGGCCGCTCCCGCAAGGTGAGCGGCCCTTTTTCTTTTTCGCTTCCGCGCCTGCCGGCCGACAGGGCGCATCCGCGGTTTCGCCGCTTATTCGGCCGCCGCCCGGTAAGGCCGCAATTCCTCGACCGGTATGGCGGCGAGATGGTCGGCCAGGATTTCGAATTCGTCGGCAAGCCTGGCAAACGATTCCGAGCGTTCGTAGCGGCGCTCGTCCATATAGAGCGCGCGGTTGATCTCAAGCTGGATGGCGTGCAGTCCGGTCGTCGGATTGCCGTAGTGCTCGGTAATAAAGCCGCCGGCATACGGCTTGTTACGGCTGACCGAATAACCGAAGCCGCGCATACATTGCTCGATCGTTTCGGCGATGACCGCCACGCAGCTGGTGCCATAGCGGTCGCCGAGCACGAGATCGGCGCGTGGCCGCTCATCCCGCCCGCCGGTATTCGACGGCATCGAATGGCAATCGACCAGGATCGCGGCGCCGAAGTCGCGTTGCAGGCGCATGAAAACGCGCCGCAAGGCGCGGTGATAGGGCTTGTAGAGGCCGTCGATACGTCGGAGCGCCTCGGCGACCGAAATGCGTTGGTCGTATATCTCTTGGGCATCGCCAACGACACGCGCCACGGTGCCGAGCCCGCCTGCCACCCGCATCGAGCGGGTGTTCGCGAATGACGGCAGCCGACCCTCGAACATGCGAGGGTCGAGCTCGTAGGGTTCGCGGTTTACGTCGACATAGCAGCGCGGGAAGTGGGCCCGCATCGTGGGAAAACCGGCTGTGGCGACCCCTTCGATCAACTCACCGACAAAGCTGTCCTCGGATCGGCGCAATGTCACCAAATCGAGGCGAGTCGCTGCCAGGAACTCGCGCGGATACACCCGCCCGCTATGGGGCGAATTGAACAGCAGGGGACCGCGGCACTGCGCCGGCTCCATGACCTCAAACGGGGGATCGAACTCGTCAGAGATTTCCGACATTGGTCCTGGGGGTGTGCCCGCAACATGCCCGGCGCCGTTCCCTAGCGCGCGCCAAAGCGTGTTGTCCAGAGAAACTCCCACAGGCGCGCCGGTTTGCCAAGATCGCCTTGTTAAGATCGCTCTGCGGCCGCCGTTATATGGCCGTCTTTCACTCGATGTTTACCGGCCATCCGGCTTATGGGGTGTAGGGGGCCGGCGTAAGCCGGGTTCAAGATACATGTCCAAGATTTTACTTGCGGAAGACGACATCGATATGCGGCGCTTCCTGGTCAAAGCGCTGCAAAACGCGGGTTTCGAGGTGATTTCCTACGATAATGGCCTCTCCGCGTACCAGCGGCTACGCGAAGAGCCGTTCGAACTGTTGCTGACCGACATCGTCATGCCGGAAATGGACGGCATCGAGCTCGCCCGCCGTGCCGCCGAGCTCGACCCCGACATCAAGATCATGTTCATCACCGGCTTTGCCGCAGTCGCGCTCAACTCCGATTCGACCGCGCCCAAGCACGCCAAAGTGCTATCCAAGCCGATCCACTTGCGCGAATTGGTCAATGAAGTGCAGAAGATGCTGGCGGCCTGAAAATCCAGGCGGTCTGAAGATGCCGGCGGCCTGATTCGGGCGCCGGCCGCCCCAGCAAGCGATCGGACCGTTGACTCGCTTCTGAGCTGGCGCTCGCTCGCGTCATTTCGTGCCGTAGGCGCGATCGCCGGCATCGCCCAGGCCGGGAAGAATAAACCCGTGCTCGTCCAGGCCTTCGTCGATTGCCGCGGTCCAAATAGGAACGTCGGGATGCAAGCCGCGCAGTCGTTCGATCCCTTCGGGCGACGCCAGCAATGACACAAATCTGATCGCTTTGGCGCCCCGCTCCTTGAGCCGCACGATTGCCGCGGCGGCCGTATTGGCGGTCGCTATGACCGGCGCGACGACTATGACCAGCCGTTCGCCAAGATCGGAGGGCGCCTTGAAGAAATATTCGACGGCGACAAAAGTCTCCGGCTCGCGATAAAGACCGATATGCGCCACGCGTGCCGCCGGGACGAGATCGAGCATTCCCTCGGCGAAGGTCACGCCGGCGCGCAGAATTGGGGCGAAAACAAGCTTCTTGCCGGCGATGCGCGGCGACATCATGCGCGCCAGCGGGGTCTCGATTTCAGCCTTCGTCAGCGGCAAATCGCGTGTCACCTCGTAGCACAACAGCATCCCGATTTCCTTGAGCAGTTCGCGAAAGGATTTGGTCGAGATATTTTTGGCGCGGATCAGCGTTAGCTTGTGCTGGACCAGTGGATGTTCGACGACAGTCACGCCTTCCATGGCTTCCTCCGGGCGAATATTTAGAACACTGTACCGTCGCTGATGATCTTGACGGGCGGTGAGCCGTCAGGACGAAGCTGGCGCGCAATGACGCGACCGGCTTCCCAGGTTCCGCCTTCAAGCACTTTTGCCAGCGGCAGCTTCGTCTCGTTCATCCCAAGCTGCCGGCGCATGGCCTCGGCCAGTTTGTCGAGTAATGCTACCGTCAACGCGCGCCATTCCACGACGAGCGGGGAGGCGACCTCATGCTCCTGGATGGCCTCGGCGGAGTGGCGCAACGCCAGCACGCCGGTGTCGACGAAAAGTCCGCCATTTCGATATTCGGCGAGGCCGGTCAGGCCGTCGATGTCGGTCACAGAAAGGCCGGCCCATTGCAGCGGTTCGATCAGCGAATAGGTGAGCCACTGCGAAAGCTTGTGCAGCGGCACCAGGCCGCTGGTCGCGTCCGGCCGGGTGATGGCAGGGTGCCGCCAGCAGTCGCCGAGCGGTATTCCGCCAAGCGTCAATCGCGACGGCCAGATGGGCCCGAAGTGGCGCAATAATTCCGCGAGTACGACCGGCGCCGAAATTGTCCCATCGTTCGCAAGCGTCATCAGATGATCGAAAAAACCGCCGGGCCGTGCGATATCGTTGCGCGCGAAGATGTCCGGCTTCGCGGCTACGAGCGCGCCCAGACGGTTGAGCAGGTCGGCGCGTCCGGCGATGCCGACCATCGGATTGGCCGGTGCAACCTGCAATCCTGCGCCGATATCCGCTTGCGATATATGCGCCAAACGTTCGCCATCGGCCTGAAGCGGATTATCCCGATCCGACGAGAAGGCGCCATCGGCAAACATGGCTAGGCTCGCCAGTCCGAGCCCTTCCGAGCGCCCGATCTGTTGGCCCGTGTCCGGATCGCGATAATGCCAATGTGGGCCCGCGCCGGCATCGAGCAGCACGCTGACGATGGCGAGATCGAAGGCGGCGCGTGCGCGCGATGATCGGTCGCGCCACGCCGTTGCTTTGTCGATATCGGCCCAGCGGTTTTTCCCGCCGATGATGAAATGCCGCCAGCGCGAGTGGAACGGCATGTCGAGCGATGGATACCGCTGCCGCGTCAGCTTCATGACGAAGTCCACGGCCGCGGGCAGATTGCCCAGCTCGAGCCGGAAGTGCGGAAGCTTGTCGTCAAGCCCGATTTCGAGCATGCGCCGGGCGCGCGCGCGCACTGCTCTGGCGTTCAGTAGAGATAACGCGGCGGCAGCTTCGGATGTCACGGGCGGGACTCCGACGCGTTTTTTAGTATTTGTTGAGATCGCGGCCGACGGTGTCGGTAACATCCTGCGGCTTCGGCGGCTCGGCCGCATAATAGCCGGCCGCCTTCTTGGCCTCGATCTCGACATGCGCGTCCGCGGGTATGAGCTCGTCCGGAATCGGCACCCGCTCGACGATATCCACGCCTTGACTGCTCAATGCGTCATATTTCATGTCGCTCATTGAGACGAAGCGATCGATGCGTCTGATGCCGAGCCAATGAACGGTGTCCGGCATCAATTGCTGAAACCGCGCGTCCTGAACGCCGGCTACGCACTCGGTGCGCTCGAAATACGCGGCCGCCGCGTCGCCGCCCTCCTGTCGCTTGCGCGCGTTATAGACGAGGAACTTGGTGACTTCGCCGAGCGCGCGGCCTTCCTTGCGATTGTAGATGACGACGCCCAACCCGCCGGCTTGCGCGCCGCGCGCGCATTCCTCGATGCCGTGGATGAGGTAGGGACGGCAGGTGCAGATATCTGAGCCGAAAACGTCCGAACCGTTGCATTCGTCGTGTACGCGGCAGGTGATGCGCGTGCGCGGGTCGGAGAGCTGGGCGATGTCGCCGAACAGATAAATCGTCGTGCCGCCGATTGGCGGCAGGAACACTTGCAGATCGGGCCGGGTCACCAGCTCGGGAAACATGCCGGCCGTCTGCTCGAACAAAGCGCGGCGCAATGCATTTTCGCTGGTGCCGAAGCGTTGCGCGATTCCCGGCAGGTGCCACACTGGATCGATTGCGACCTTGACCACGGAAACGCTGCCGTTGGCATGCACGACGGCTCCGTCGTTCTTGAGGCGCCCGGCCGCCAGCGCGTCCTGGATTTCGTGCAGATCGAGGCGCGCGCGGGTCACCGCGATGGTCGGCCGGATATCGGTGCCCTCGGCGATTTGCGCCTTGAAGTTTTCCGCAACCAAGTGGCCCCATGGATCAAGGGAAACGATGCGCTGCGGCTCGCTCCATTGTGCGAACGGGCCGATAGTCGCCGCGGGAAAGGTGTTGGTCAGGTCCGGCCGGCGGATCGGGTCGAGTGCGCCGGACGAAACGGCAAGCGCCCGATAGACTGCGTAAGAGCCGCCGTGGCTGCCAATCACGTTGCGGTCATGCGGCCGCGATACCGTGCCGATGACGGGACCGCGCTCGTGCGCGGTGTTCGCGCCCCAGTGGATCGGGAAAAGCAGTTTGGCTCCCGGCTCCGGATGGGATGTGAGCCGGATGTGCTCGGAGCGATTGGAACGGTTCATCGCTTGAATCCAAAAGCAGAAGACCCGCTGCCATGACGGGTCCGATCACCACAGACTGAAGTAAATCGTGCAGGCTTTGAGCGTGCAGCCGGGAAATTATACCTGTTCCCCACGCCTAGACAATAACGCCGAGCTGCCTAATCACCCATTAAAAATGGGGCATGGCCGCCCTTATTCAAGGGGAATGCCCATTTTCTCAGGGATGAGAAAGGCCGTCGCCAGTATGTCCAGCAAATAAATCGTCGCGAGCAGTGCGATAGCTACCTTAAACGAATAGACTACCGCCAATGTGCCGACGACATAGGGTCCAAAGCCGCCGACGCCGCGCCCCAGATTAAACAGGACGTTTTCGGCCGTGGCCCGCGCCTCGGTCGGATAAAGCTCGGACAACAGTGCGCCATAACCGCCGAGCATGCCGTTGACGAACATTCCCATGATCGCGCCGCCAATCAACAGCGCGGTCGGGTCGCTTAATTGCGAATAGACAAGCACCATGACGAAGGCGCCGGCCTGGAATGTGAAAAGCGCTGGACGGCGGCCGGCCCTGTCGGCGAATTGCCCGAACGCCCAAATGCCGAAGGCCATGCCGAGCACGGTGACGGCGGTCCACAACGCCGATTGCGTGAGCGTGTAGCCGAAACGCGTCGATAGATAGCTCGGCAGCCAGATCATCAATCCGTAGTAGCCGAAGTTCTGGACCGAGCAGAGGATCAGCATGCCGAGGCTGATACTCGCTGTTGCGCCGTCCTTGACCAGCAAGCCGAGCGGCATTTTCGGCTGGCGGTTTCGAGCCCGTTCAAGGAATATTTTCGGTTCGGTGACGAACAGGCGTACCGCGAAGGCGATGAGGCCGGGTACGAGCCCGACCAAGAACATTCCGCGCCAACCGATCTGCGGCAGAAGCGCTGGCGTGAGGAGCGCCGCAATCAGAACGCCGGCCTGCCAGCCGAGTGCGACATAGGTACAACCGCGCGCGCGCGATTTTGCAGGCCAGGATTCGGCAACCAGGGTCATGCCGATGCCGAACTCGCCGCCCAAGCCCAATCCGGCGATAGTGCGATAGAAGAGAAGGTCCCAATAGCCATGCGCGAAGGCGCATAGGCCGGTGAACACCGCGAACAACAGGATGGTCCAGGTCAAGACCTTCACCCGGCCGTAATAATCGCTGAGCACGCCGAAAATAATTCCTCCGGCGACGGCGCCAATGAGCGTCCAGGTCACGAGCGACCCGGCCTGCGGAGGGGTCAGATTCAGCTCAGCCGAGATCGCCCGCAGCATGAAGCCGAGGATGAGCAGATCGAATCCGTCCATCGCATAACCGATGGTGGATGCGGCAAGGGCTTTCTTCGGAAAGGAGCCGAGCGTTTCGACGGAACCGGGCAGATCGGCTTGTGCGACGGTCATGGGAAGCCACCTTCAAAGGCGAAGTGGGAGTCTGCCGCCGTTGAGAGGCTGCCTCAAGCCTATTCATTCGCCGTCCACCGCGATGTTTTCAGGCAGCGTGGTTACAGCGGCCTGCCGATGCCGCGCTCGATCGCGCGCCGCCGAATCAGCTCGGCAAATGCGATATCCTCAAGCGCGATGCCGAGCGATTTGAACAGCGTTATGTCGGCCGGTCCGCGTCGGCCCGGAACCTTGCCGGTGAGGATGTCGCCGAGCTCGACGATGTCCTGCCACTTCAATCGCCCGGCGGCAATCAGCTCGCGATATTCCCCGGCTTCGTGATGCGCCTGGGCCAGGTGGTCGGTTGCCCGCACCGTCGCGCGCAACACCGTCTCGCTGTCGATCTCGCGCCGCGACGCCGCATTGGCGCCTGCGGCATTGATGTGCACACCGGACTTCAGCCAGTTCGCCCGCATCACTGGCTCCGCCGATTTGGTGATGATAGCGACAATGTCGGCATCGATGACCGCAGCCTCCGCGGACGCCACGGGACTCGCCGGAACGTCCAATTGGCGTTCGATTCGGCGCGAGAAATCCTCACGGTGCGCGACCGTCGGGCTGAACACCCGTACCTCGGTGATTCGGCGCACGGCGCAAACGGCGGCCACCTGCGTCAAGGCCTGCCGTCCGGCGCCAATGACGCCGAGCGCGCCGGCATCCGGCTTGGCCAGAAGCTTGGTCGCGACCCCGCTGGCCGCGCCGGTGCGCATCCGACCTAAATTGTCGGACTCGATCATCGCCAAAAGCCGGCTGTCATTGGCCGAATAAAGCAGGGCGTGCGAGCAGCCGGCCTCGGGGCCGATGTGGTAGGCCTTCAGGCCGAACAAGCCCTTGGCGCCCCACGCCGCGCCCATCAAATTGAAAGCGGCCGCCCCGGCCTGCGCCCGCTGGCGCGGCAAGTTGATGGTTGCCGCATCCGACCAGGCGGCGAATAAATCTTCCAGCGTGCCGATGGCGTCTTTAACCGTGACAAGCCGGCACACGTCATCCTCAGTCAGGTAAAGCGGGCGATCAACCTTTCCCCTAAACCTCGTAGCGCGCTTTGCGTCGTTCGAAGCTTGGCGCGCCGTCCTCGGGGCCCCGCTCTTGTCCGGCTTCTTGCCCGATATCTTAGTCGATATCTTGGTCTTGGGCTTAAGCTCGGACTTTTTCGCTTTGGATTTTGTGGCTTTGGACATGCAGTCATTCACGTTTCAGCGCGCGAGATTATAATCTCGCATAGGGGACAAAGCACACGAAGGTCAAAAAGATCAAATATCCCTCGGGGGCATCGGCACCCTACGATCAACGCTGGTCCTGCTAATCGCAAGAACTTTATGAGTCTGCGTTAGATGAAGGCGCGCTGCTTCCACGGCACCAGGACGTGCTCGGCCCAGTTGACGCCGCGGTTCAACAGCACCGCGAGCGCCGCGATGACGATCAGCGGCGCGAAATATTTCGCCAGCGAGAGCGTCTCGCCGTAAAACTGAAACATGTAGCCGATGCCGGTCGCCACGATCAAAAGCTGGCCGACGATGATGCCGACCAGCGCGCGGCCGACCGCGATGCGTAGTCCGGCAAAGATGTAGGGCAGTGCCGACGGCAACACCACGACGTGGAGTATCTCGCGCTTGGTGCCGCCGAGCGAGCGGGCCACCTCCACCAGGAAACTGTCGGCTTCCTTGGCGCCGGACTCTACGGTGAGGAGCTGAGGGAAGAAAGCTGAAACGAACACGAATACGATGAGTGTCAATTCGCCGACGCCGAACCAGGCGATGAATAGCGGCAGCCACGCAATGTTGGGGATCGACCAGAACACGAAGATATAGGGATCGAGGATGCGGGCGGCGGGACGGAATATGCCGAGGATGAGGCCGAGCGCGGTCCCCAGGATGAAGGCGAGGACGAGCCCTATCAGGAACGGCCAGATCGTTTGCGCGGTCGCGCGGATCAATTCTCCCGAGAGGGTCAGTTCGACAAAGGCGGCGATCACCTTGGCCGGGCCGGGCAGGATGATCGGCGGCACATTCATGCTGATCACCTGCCACAGCGCCAAAAAACCGATCAGTGAAAGTGTCGCCACGACGTAGTGATTGGTGGCGACCGTGGCCAGCGGCGACCTTGCCGTCTTGGCGGAGGCCCCGCGGCGATCGACCGACTGGGTCATAGCTCCTCCTTGAGGCTTCGCCAGGCAATGCTGCGCAGGCGGGCGAATTCCTGTTCTGCGCGCGCGTCGTAGCTATAACGCGGCTGCGGCAGCTTCACTTCAAGCACCTGTTTGATGCGGCCCGGCCTGCGGCCCATGATGACGACGAGGTCAGAGAGATAGATGGCCTCGTCGAGGTCATGGGTGATGAACAGGACGGTGCTCTTGACACGGCCCCAGATGGCTAGAAGCTCGTCCTGGAGCACGGTGCGAGTTTGCGCATCGAGCGCGCCGAAGGGCTCATCCATGAGCAAGATTTCGGGCTGGCGCACCAGCGCTCGCGCCAGGCCCACGCGCTGCTGCATGCCGCCGGACAATTGATGCGGATAGTAATGCTCGAAGCTCTTGAGGCCGACCATTTCCAGCGTCGTATGGATGCGCTGGACTTCCGCATCGGTGAGTTTGCGGCGGTGCGCCTGCAACTGCAGACCCAAGCCGACATTACCCTCGACCGTCTTCCATGGCATGAGACCGATGCCTTGGAACACCATCGACATTTTCGGGCTGGGCGCCGCGAGCAGACTGCCGTCAAGCCGGATTTCGCCGCCGTCCGATGGAATGAGGCCTCCGGCCATGCGCAACAGCGTCGTCTTGCCGCAGCCGCTTGGCCCGACGACCGAGACGAAGCGCCCGCCGTCCACCGTGAGGCTGAAATCGGCGAGGGCCAGCAGGTCCTCGCCGCTCGGACTACGATAGGTCTTGCGGACGTTGACGAATTGAAGGTCGCGCATGAAGGCGGTCTCGAACCGGCGCTCGCGGGCGGGCTGTTCGCCGGCTCGCTCGCTTATTTTGCGGCGTCGGCCTTGCTGCCGTACCAGTCGGGAACGTCCGGCAGGCCGGGGGCACCCTTGACGACGCCCATCTTGTCGAGCGCCGCCTTGAGCGGACCGGTATCGTAGACGTCGGACGGTTTGGAAAGCGATTCGTTGGGGCTCTCGCTTCGCAGCTTGAAAAACAAATCCATGATCTTCTGCGTGGCCGCGAAATTGATGCCGCCATTGACTGAGAAGTAACCGCCGCTCTGGAACAATTCCCATGCCTTGTGGAACTGTTGATCGTCGAGCCCGCTGCCCTTGTAAATCTTGCCGGCTGCGTCGACCCAGGCGTTGGCGTTGTTCTGCCATTGGCGGTTGGCATCGAGCATCATCTCGACATAGCGGGTCGCGACATCCTGGTGATCCTTCAGCCAACTCGCCTCCGCCACGACGACAAGCCGCGGGATGGGTGGCGTATGCCGTGAGGAGTGCAATACAACCGCGTGGACCTGTTTGGTGAAGCCTTTGGCTTCAGCGGTCACTGCGCCGAGATGAGACAGATTGGTCAGTTGCGTGCGGCCCGTATCCAGTGCTTCCAGCCGCGCCGCGTCCGCGCCCGACACGGCTACCCATTGGAACGCGTCGGGCTTAAAGCCCATGCCTTCGGCGGTCATCTGGGCGTTGAAGCGCTGCGCGCCTCCGAGACTGGCAACGCCCCAGGTCTGGCCGACGGCGTCTTTGAGTGTCTTGTATTTGTTCGTGGCCCAGGTTTCTTCGTCCCCATAGGGGGTCATGACCATCAGGATCTTGATCTTGGCGCCTGAATAGATACCGCCGAGCACGGAGATGATGTCGCTGGTCGCAACCTCGGTATTGTTGGTCACGACCGCCTGAACCCGTGCCGGTCCGCCGCCGCCAAGCGCCGGTCCGAGGTTCAGCTTCAGATCATGTTTCTCGAACAGGCCCATGGCATCGGCCATTCTGTTGAAGGCCAGCGAGGGATCCGGGGGTGGCTCGAGTTCGGTCGCCGTAATGCTGGTCGGGGTTGCGGCGCTCTGGGCGAGTGAGGCCGGTACGCCGGCGATCAGCGCCGCGGTCGCGGTGAGCGCAACAACAGCGGCACATGGCAGTGCGGTCAATCTCGACATTCTTGCCTCCCTGGGATTGGCCTGCGCCGAGCGCCTGTTGTCGACGGCCCCGTTCGCAAACCGCGCGCTTTTTCGATCCGCGTGGTTATAGCCCGGCTTGCCCGGCAAAGGAAATTCCGCCGTGCTGCGGCATGTTCGGCGCGCAGCCCAAGCGGTCAATTTTTCTTTCGCATCTCGCCGGATGAATTGACAGTCGCGTGCAGGTTGCGGGCAAATTCGACGGCGCCATGGACCGCCATGTCGGGCGCCGTCTTGACGTATTCCTTGACGCCGAGGATCGCCGGCCGCGGTGCTTTGAGGATGGCGGTGCACAGCGCCTCCACCGCCGCATCGAGCTTGGCCGCCGGCACGACGTCGCTGACGATACCGAAACTCAGCGCCCGCTCGGGCGTGATCTCGGCCGTCGAATAGACGAGATAACCGATCGCCTTGCGCGGCACCCGGTCGACAAAGGACGACATCACCATGGTCGGCAAGATGTTATGCGCCATTTCCGGGACCTGAAACACGGCTTGGTCACTGGCGAGCGTGATGTCGCAGGCCGCGGCGATGGCACAGCCGAAGCCCAGAGCGCGGCCCTGCACGGCGGCGACAATCGGCACCTTGGCATCGCGCATGGCGCCATAGCAGTTGAACACCACGTCGCTGAAACTGCGGCGCTCGTAGGCATCGGGCTCGGTCGGCGGCCGCTGTCCCATCGCGGCGCGGCCGACGCAGAAGTCCTTGCCGGCGCCGCGCAGCACCACGACGCTCGACGTGCCGTCCACGGTCGCGATAATGCGCGTCAGTTCGGCAACCATTTCATCGGAAACCGCATTGCCGCGTTCCGGCTGATTCAAGGTGATGTTCAAAATTGCGCCGTCTTGCCTGGTCAAAATATCGGCCATGGTGCTCCTTGAGGACTGCTAGTGTTTCGCCGAGTGGATTGCCCGCCAGATTTTCTCCGGCGTCACCGGCATTTCGATGTGTGTTACGCCGAATTCGGCGAGCGCATCGACCACCGCATTGACGACGGCACCGAGCGCGCCGGTGGTGCCGCCTTCGCCGGCGCCGCGCACGCCGAGCCGGTTGGTCGGCGTCAGCACTTCCGAGATGTCGGTGGTGAACGACGGCAGCAGATCGGCGCGCGGCATAGCGTAATCCATGAACGATGCCGACAGCAATTGGCCTTGCGCATCGTAGGCGCACAGCTCCCACAGCGCCTGACCGATGCCTTGCGCGGCGCCGCCGTGAGTCTGGCCGTGCACGACCATCGGGTTGATGGCGCGGCCGACGTCGTCGACGGCGGTGTACCGCACAATCGCGACCGCACCGGTTTGCGGGTCGATCTCGACCTCGCAGACATGGGCGCCATAGGGAAAGCCGAGCTGTTTGATCGTCTCATCGGACGTGGCAGCGAGCGGCCCGCGCAAGTCGTCCGGCAAATTGCCGCCGTCCGCGGCCGCCCGCGCGGTATCGAAAATGCCGACCGAACGGTCGGTGCCTTTGACGATGAAACGGCCGGCGGCGAAAGCAATATCATCCTCGGCGGTTTCGAGCATATGCGAGGCGATTTTCTTGGCCTTCTCGATGACGAGGTCGGCGGCATTGCCCATGACGATACCGGCGAGCCGCATCGAACGGGCGGAATGCGACCCGCCGCCTTCCTTGACGATATCGGTGTCGCTTTCATTGACGTGAACGTCGTCGAACGGCACGCCGAGCCACTCCGCCACGCATTGCGCAAAGGTCGTCTCGTGGCTCTGGCCGCTCGAGAGCGTGCCGACCACGACGTCAACCTTGCCTTCCGGCCGCACGGTGACGTCGGCGCGCTCGCGCGGATAGCCGCCGGTGGTCTCCAGGTAGCAGCACAGCCCAATGCCGCGCAGCCGCTTGCGCTTCTTCGCCGCGGCGCGGCGCTTTTTGAAACCCGACCAGTCGCCGAGCTCCATCGCGCGATCCATGACGGCGCGATAGGTGCCGTTGTCGTAGGTGATACCTTGCGCGTTCTTGTAAGGGAGTGCCGACGGCGGAATGAGATTTTTCCGCCGCAGGCTCACGCGATCGAAGCCATGTTCCTGCGCGGCTTTGTCGATCAGCCGCTCGATGACGTAAATAACTTCCGGCCGGCCGGCGGACCGATAAGGCGTCGTGCTCATTGTGGTCGATAAGACCGCGCGTGCCGCTATGTGCGAGGTCGGAATGCGGTAGGCCGACGTTGCCAGCCCGACGCCTTTGACTAGCGGCACGTAGGAGCCGGAATGGGCTCCGACATTGCTGAGATTGTCGCTGCGGAGCGCAAGGAACTTGCCGTCGGCGTCGAGCGCCAGTTCGGCCGAAACCGTGAGATCACGTCCCATATAGTCGCTGACGAAGGCCTCGCTGCGATCGGCCGTCCATTTCACCGGGCGGCCGACACGGCGCGAGCCCCACACCACCAGCGCGAACTCGGGAAAGAAGCTGTTGCGCGTGCCGAAATTGCCGCCGATCTCGCGGGCGATCACGCGCACATTGTCGAACGGCACGCCGAGGATCGCCGCAACTTCTTTCTTCTGGCGGACGATGCCGCCGGAGCCGGCATAAAGCGTGTACCGGCCGGATGCCTGATCGTAAATGCCGACGGCGGAGCGCGGCTCCATCGGCACGCCGGTGACGCGATTGACCCAGGTGTCGAGCCGGGTGACGTGGGCGGCGCGGGCGAACGCTGCATCGGTCGCCTTGGCATCGCCGATCTCGGCGTCGATCATGATGTTCGGCAGATCGTCGTAGAGCCGCGGCGCATCAGGGGCTGCGGCGATCTTGGCGTCGATCACAGCGGGTAACGGCGCGTAGTCGACAACGACTTTTTCCGCAGCGTCCTTCGCCTGCGCCGCCGTCTCGGCAATGACGAAGGCCACTGCGGTGCCGACATGGCGAACGCGGTCGGTCGGCAATACGAAATGCGGCGCTGCCGGCACCGGCGAGCCGTCGCGATTTGCCAGTACGATGTCGGGCGCCGCGCCGGGCGCAGTCAGGTGCGGAATGCGCGTCAGGCCGTCAGCGAGCGCATCGGCGCCGGTGAGCACCGCGAGCACGCCGGGGCTGGCGCTCGCGGCCGCAACATCGATTCCGCGAATCGACGCATGGGCATGCGGCGAGCGCACCGCGGCGCCATAGGCTTGATTGGCGAAATTGAAATCGTCGCTGTAGCAGCCGTGGCCGGTGACGAGGCGCAAATCCTCTTTGCGGCGGACGGTATCTCCAATGCCTGTTTGCATGAGCTCATTATTCGGCGAGGGGAGGGCGGACTTGCAATAAAGTGCTATACATTCGCATGCGGAGCAATTGCCATCGCGGCCCTGTGGGCCCCCGTGCGAGGATGCCTGCATGAAGAGCCATCGACTGGATGCCGGACCCGGTACGGTACACTGGGGCTATTTCGATGCGTCGCTCAAACCGCTCTTGACGGTCGATTCCGGCGACGAAGTGGTGATCTCGACCGTGTCCGGGCCGCCGGAGGCGATTCCGCCGGAAAGTTCCGGGCTCGCCGTTCCGGATGCATTGCGCGCCATTCACGCCAATGTTGTGCCGAAATTGAACGGGCCTCATATCCTTACCGGTCCGATCGCGGTGCGCGGCGCGAAGGCCGGGCAGGTGCTCGAGGTGCGCATCAAGGCGATCAATCTCCTCAACAACTGGGGCTACAACTTGATCCGGCCTTTGTTCGGCGCTTTGCCGGACGATTTTCATAAAGCGCGCATCATCCAGATTCCGCTCGATGGGACGCGCATGGTCGGACGGTTGCCGTGGGGGCTTGAACTGCCGCTGAGGCCGTTTTTCGGCATCATGGCGACGGCGCCGCCCGCAGCGTGGGGACCGGTTTCCTCGCCGCCGCCGCGGCGCAACGGCGGCAACATGGACAACAAGGAACTGGTCGCCGGCACGGTGCTCTATCTGCCGATTCACGTCGATGGCGCCCTATTCTCCGTCGGTGACGGACATGGTGCCCAAGGCGACGGCGAGGTTTGCGTCACCGCGATTGAGACCGGCCTGGTCGGGACGTTCGAATTGCATTTGCGGAGCGACATGACGCTGGAATGGCCGCTGGCCGAAACTCCGACGCATATGATCACCATGGCGTTCGATCCCGATCTCGACGATGCGGTGGTGATCGCGCTGCGTGACATGATCAAGCTCATCTGCGCGCGCACCGGTATTTCGCGCGAGGACGCCTACACGCTCTGCAGCTTGGCGGCCGATTTGCGCGTGACGCAAGTGGTGAACGGCTCCAAGGGCATCCACGTGATGCTCGAAAAGACCTATCTGCGCGCTAATTGACAACCGGCGTTGCTTCCTCAACGCGGTGGAACCCGAGCCGCTGCATGACCGGCTCGTCAGATACGCGCAACAGCAGCGCATCCTCCGCGGCCTGGTGAAAGTGTTGCCGCCAGGCCGGCGCCGCAATGACGTCGCCGCGGCGCCATGCGAAGCGCTCACCGTCGATCGTTGTCGCGCCCGAGCCTTTGACCACGGCGTAGATGGAGTTTGCGGTGGTCCGATACGGCGCGGTTTTAAATTGCGGGGCGAGCCGCATCATCGCTAGCGCGATCGTGTCCATTGCCGGATCGCCGAGCGCGACATGAGTGCCGAACGGGCCGGCCGGATCGGGCGTGGCGGCATCGAGGCGCTTTAATGTCTCGCTCAGCGGAAAGACGAAGGGCGAGTCCGTGGTGGGCGGCAGGCTCGCGCGCGCCTCGTCCTCGCCTTCCGCAGGTTCGAAGAACATCGGCTCGAGCAATTGCACCAGCGGCACATCGAGGAAATCGAGCCAATAGGCGCTGGCACGGCTGTCGTTGCCATGGCCGTGACTCGACCAATTCGGCGTAAGCAGCACGTCGCCGGGCTCCATCGCCAGCTTGACGCCGTTGACGTCGGTGTAGACGCCGGGCTCCGCGTCGACGATGAGGCGTAACGCGTTGGGCGTATGGCGGTGCGCGCGAGCCCACTCGCCCGGCAGAATCATCTGATAGGCGGAGACCATGGTGCGGACCGTGCCGTAGCTGTCGCCCGACGCCGGGTTGTAAAGGATGAGATTGCGCCGCTCCGCGAGCTCGGTGTTGATCAGCCGGCCGGCGGCATCGAGTGCCCCGCGCGCCTGCTCAGAGCTCCAATGCGCCGGCGCGAAATTCTTTTTCGGTGCCGGCCACAGCGAGGCGATCTTTTTGTTCCAGCCGGGCGCGATACCGATTTGCGCAATCTTGCCGTAGAGTTCCTCCAACGTGCCGGAGCGGGCGAGGTCTTCTCGGGTCGGAGCCTGCATGGCGGATCCTCTTCGCTGGCTGCTG